>NZ_SMRO01000004.1:0-300000 GCF_004359985.1 Paraburkholderia flava
TTTTCTGTCCTCTCGGACAGGTCGCTCACTCAAAGATGACAGGTCCTGAATCCTGAAATTCAAAAACCTGACTTACTTTAGTGTGAGACTCTCGATACTTATGCCGGCTTCAGACTCATCATCTGAAACCCGCCTTGCCATCGAGCGCCCACACTTATCGGCTGTTAGTTTTTAAAGATCGTTCACGTCGCAAACCGGCACTACCACCACCGACTCACTCCGCGTCTGCCGCCATGCAGCAGAGAAACGAGATTATGAAGACTTTCCGTTCGCTCGTCAACAGGTTTATCACTTCTTCCCGCTAACCTGCCCGCCCGGAAATCCCCGCCATTGCTGGCTCTCCCGCCTTCCGCACTCCACTTACCGAAGCGCGAAAGTCCGCAATTCTAGTCATCTCGGACTGCGCGCGCAAGCGTTAATTTGAAGCTTCTATTTTCGCGACGCGGCTGCCGCTCAAGGCATCGATGTACCTCGCAAATAAGCACAATCGGATCTGCCTTACTCCACACACCAAAGCACACCAACCTCCGGGATCAAGAGCAGATGATGTCTCCGCCCGGAACCGACTAGAATGTGTGGTTCTTTGCACCTCACTCCCGGATTTATGCGCTCGCGAATCGCCAAACGCCTCCCCCCCGATGCCGACAAGCTGGTTGGACTATCGCTTGCCCTGTTCGCATCGGGTAGCCGTACCGAGGACCGCTTCTGGGAAGCGAAGCTCGATACGCTGCTAGTCAAGATCGTGCGTAACGGCAATCAAACAACGCTCGATGCCGCTCTAGATCATCTGCAACAAAACCATCCGGATGCGTACGGCGCCCTCGCCGACATGGCGGAAACCCATAGCGAATCCTTCATCGTCGAGCACGACGGCGTGCCGTACGAAGCGCTGCTAATCGCCGCACCGGTACTCGCGTGGACACGCTACGCGATTCCTTCCGGTCCGCTGAAGAACGACGCAGCAGATGCCCTGCGCGCGCATCTACAAGCGCATGTTCTCGCTGCCGACACACGTGTCGCGATGGCGCCGTTCCTCTATAGCATCGACCAGTTGCCGCGCCATCACGTCGAAACCTGGCGCATCGCGCAGCAGTTGTCGCAAGCAGCGCTCGGTGGCGCATCTGCACGGATCAACTTTGGCGACCTGCCGGAAACATCGCCGATTCTTGCCGACCCACGTTTCCTGCTGGCCGTCGTAGCCGCGCCGGTCGGCGCCGCCGTCTTTCGTTGGCAGGAAGAAGAACACAGCACGCGGATCGAACGCGGCCAGTGCCTCGAACAATGGGCGACCCAGGGTGGTGCAAATCTGTCGCTGGTATTGCCCGGATGCGAATTCGAATGCCTGTTGCCGGACGCGTACTACTCCGCTTGCCGCGACGCCGACGAGCGCGTACGCCCGCACACCGTCCGCACGGCAGTGCGTTACCTGTTCGACACGATCGGCGCGGCACCGCAGGAACTGCGGGCGGTCGTTGCCGGTTTCGGCGAACGTCGGATCGATGAGTATCGCGTGGGCTTCACGCGCCGCGGCAGCAACGATGTGCTCTACGGCGTCGTCTGGCCGCTGTACGGTCGCGAGAACGGCGAGGCCGGCATCGACGAGGAACCGCAGGATGCAACGCCTGCCGACGGTCCGATCGAAGAAATCGTCGCGCTGCTGAAGGAAACGGGCATCACCGATATCCGCCGTCATGCTGGCCGCTTCGAACCCGAGTATTGCGACGACTGCGGTGTTCCACTCTATGCAGATCCGCTCGGCGAAATCGTTCATGCGGAAATGCCTGAAGACGCCGAACCAGCACAACCTCACTTTCACTAAAACCGGTTGCGTGCAAAGCGCGCCAAATCTTGTCACAAGGATTCACCATGCCCCGCGAATGGCTTCTGCTCGCGGGGCATTTTTTTGGCAATCAGATTTAGCCTATACCGTCTGGATAGGGGGTCGCACCGCAAGTAATTTGTCATCATTGGTTCGACGGCACCGCGCTGCAGTCGGACTTCACCGAATGCATGCGACGGGTCACTTCGAGCGATCTAAGGGAGACAATGCATGCGATTTTCGGTTCTCAACTCCGACGCGGAACGACGCGACGGACTCAAAGCGCTCTTGCGACAAATCGACCGGCACGCACGCTTCGTCGAAGCGCAGGACTGGCTTCAAGCTGACCGCGCATTACAGCGACATCGGTTCGACCTGCTTGTTGTCGACTGGCAGGACTGGATGCGACTCGCCGACATCCGCGAGCTGATCGCCGCCCATCCGGGGCTGCTGGTCGCTGTGCTGACCGATCATGCGTCGCCGGCAAGCGCGCGGGCACTGTTCAACGGAGGTGTGCGCGGGGTCATTCCTCGCGTGATGGACCCGCGCCTTATCGTTCATGCGTTCGAAATCGTATTGCTGGGGACCCACTACGTGCCGCCCGACGCATTCGCCCTCGCTGCGCCTCCGCCTATCGATACGGCACCGCGTCAGCCGGACGATTTGCCGACAGTGCCGCGCAGGCCACGTTTCATCAACCGGTTATCGCCGCGTCAGCAGCAGATCATGCGTTGCGTACACATGGGCAGCACGAACAAGATGATCGCCCGTACGCTCGGCATTAGCGAGGGCACGGTCAAGATCCATCTGGCGAGCATTTTCCAGCAGCTCGGTGCACCCAATCGCGCAGCAGCGGTCGCCATCTACAACGGCTGGCTCGCGGCTCAACTCGAAGTGCTGCGCAGCCAGCTCCAGCAGACCCCGCGACCCGCCCTCGGCGAAGCCGGTCCGATCCCGTTGCGCAGCGGGACACGGTCGACGTTCCTGTACCCATGGCGCAACGACGACAACGAAGACCCGCTGCCGATGGCAGCCGAGCCTGTCGTTCCATTCGGCGGTCCGGGAACATGCGGGTCGCCCTGAGTCTGGCGTATCTTCCTTGCCGGTCGTGCGTTGCATGGCTGGCACGGAATCCGCTCACACGTTTCCGTCCCCAACGAGTAATATGAGATGTATGGGTTTCCTCTATACGCCGCTTCCGTTCTGGGTCGCTGTCGGTGGCTGGATTGCCACTGCGGGGCTGCTTGCGCTCGCGTTGTGGAGAAACCCGTTCAAGCGTCTGCAGGACGGCACACTGCAGCACGTATGGCTCGCGATCATCGTGGCGATTTCGGTGTTATGGGCCAGCAACGCATGGCTCGACGACGGCACCGTGATGCATCTGCTCGGCGCGACGCTCGTCGTTACGTTATTCGACTGGGCGCTCGCGTTGATCGCGATGGCTGTCGTCACCGGTCTTGCCGCCGTTATTTTCGATGCGCCGTGGCAAGGCATTGCATTGACGTTCCTCGTATTCGGCGCGCTGCCCGTCTGTATTTCAGCGCTGCTGCAACGCGCGAGCGCCGCGTGGCTGCCACGCAATCTCTTCGTGTTCATCTTCGGTCAGGGCTTCGTGTCGCCGGCCATCGCGGTCACGGGCGCGTCGGCAGTCGCACTCACGATACAGCTCGCACTCGCCGACGGCTCAGCCACTGTGATTCCAGTCGGCTACGTGTTCAGCGCCTTCCTGCTCGCCACCGCCGAAGCCTGGTTCACGGGTATGTCCACGGCGTTGATCGCCGTCTATCGCCCCGCGTGGGTCACGACGTACGACATCCGCCGCTATCGCCTAGGCGGTCCACGTACGTAAAGTGCGCCGGGGTACGCCGATCCTCTACAATGCTTCCCGCATGCCGCCCGACGGCAACTCATGTTCATCGCGCTGCAAAATAATTGCGGCACGGATTGAACTCCTTTCGGTAGCCCGGCATCTTACGTGCCTGACGTCTCGACACTCTAACTAGATGGATCGCACCAACACTCCGCGCCGCTTGATGCGCTGGGTCGGCAGGCTGGCAGTGTGCGCGGTGGGCATCTCGCTCGCCTGCGCGACCTCCGCCTTTGCCGATCAGCTCGACGAACACAACGCACTCGTCACCCGCTTCATCAACGAAATGCATGCGGACCCGCTCGTCGCCGACTGCGCCGCCCATGCGAATTTCGTCGCCAGCACGTCGTCGGCATTCGACCACGTCGATTTCCCACCCAGTTCATTCGACAGCTCGCACGCGTCGGTCACGCCGTGGAACGATTCGTTCGACGACGGCAAGCAGCGCGTCAGGGTGGACAGCATCGTCACGGTCGAAGGCCTCGGCATTCCGCAGAACAGCGGCGGCGATCCGATGGCTCTGAAATTCCGCTGCGGCTACGTCGGCAACCAGATGCTCGCGTTCAGCTGGAACGATCCGGTCCCGCCCGCGAGCCCGCGAGCCAGCCCCAGTTCGTCGTCGGGCAAGAAGAAAGCGCTGCACGGCAAACACGGCGTGAAGAAATCGACGGGCAAGGGCTCGAAGAGCGCCGCGTCCGGCAAGTCGACTTCCCGATCGGGCACGAAGGCGGCACCGCATGCGGGCGCGAAGAAAACCACAAAGGCAAAGAAGGCGAAGTAACGCACGATCGACATCGCAAGCAACACCTGCGGAAGTGGCAGCGCAAAAAGCGACGCCGCTTCGCGTCACCTGCGGTCCATACAATCGCCCAAAAAGAGTACGGGGAGCGCGCATCCCGCGCACTCCCCGTACTCTTCGCTTCGGCTAAACCGACGCGCTAGCAGACTCGAACGAGTCTCACACGAACGTCTCGACGTGCCGCAGAATCGCCTGCAACATCGCGGCACCCAGCGCCGCGCTGCGTTCGCCATTCCAGCCCACCCGTTCGTCCGGCAGATTCGCGTTGTCCTTGAACGGCATCTCGAGCGTCAGTGACAGGCAACCGAACTCATGCCCGATGTACTTCGACGCGAGCTTTAGCGCGTCCTGCCGGTACTTCCCCGCTTCGTAGCCGTACTTGTCCTGGAAGTCCGGGCTTGCGTGCTTGAACGCTTCGATGAACGCCTTCTGCTCGGTGGCCTGGCTTTCCGTGAAACCCGGCAGCATTTCCGAGCCGGCGACGAACACATACGGCAACGCTTCGTCGCCGTGAATATCGAAGAACAGATCGCAACCCGTCGCATGGATCGCGTCGCGCACGACGAGCACCTCGGGGCTGCGCGCCGCATCCGGCTCGAGCCATTCGCGATTCAGGTTCGCGCCGGCCGCGTTGGTGCGCAGATTGCCGCGCACGCTGCCGTCGGGATTCATGTTCGGGACGATGTAGAAAGTCGCGTGGTCGTACAACTTGCGCGCCACCGGATCGCCTGCCCAGTCGCCCCACCCCGACAGCCGCTTGACTAGCCCTTCGACAAACCACTCCGCCATCGTTTCGCCCGGATGCTGGCGCGCGATGATCCACACTTTCTTCTTCGGCTTCGATTCGTCGTCCGGTGCGCCGAGCGTCAGCAGCGACATCGGACGGCCTTCGACGGTCCGACCGAGTTCGGTCAGCATCGCGTGCGGCATCTGCTGGACCGCGCCGAGAAATTCGGCGTGGCGCTCCTCGCTGTACGGCTCGAAGTACGCGTAGTAGATGCTGTCGAAATCCGGCGTGTGATCGATGATCATCACGCGACCGTCGTACGAGGTCGGCACGCGGAACCAGTTCACCCGATCGTAGCTGGCCATCGCCTGATAGTCCTGCCAGCCCGCCGCGAACGCGCAGTCGGCCGCGTTCTCGAACGTCATCACGCAGCGTTCGCCGCGTGCGCCCGACAAGCGGAAATAAAACCACTGCGCGAATTCCGCGTGACTGTCGCGCCGTACGCGGAGGCGAATGTCGGCGGGTTGGTCGCACGACACCACGTCGATGGCACCTGCGTCGAAATTGCTCGTGATGGAAAGCGTCATGATGTCTTCCTGCTTTTGTCTGATCGGTCGCTGCCGCTAGCGTTGTCGCAAAGGCTCAAATCCCGATGCGGCGGCGAAACACATACGTCGAATCGTTCGACGCGTCGGCATCGAACGCATAACCTTCCGCGTCGAAACCCTTCAACTGTTCGGGCGCCTCAAGCCGGCCCTCGACCGCGTAGCGCGCCATCATGCCGCGCGCGCGTTTCGCGTGAAAGCTGATGACCTTGTAGCGCCCGCCCTTCCAGTCCTCGAACACCGGCGTGACGACCGGCGCGTCGAGCAGCTTCGGTTTCACCGACCTGAAGTATTCGGTCGACGCGCAATTAACCAGCACCTTCGCCGCACGCGTGTTCTTCTTCAACTGCGCGTTCAACGCGTGCGTGATGCGCTCGCCCCAGAACGCGTACAGATCCTTGCCGCGCCCGTTCGCGAAGCGCGTGCCCATTTCGAGCCGGTACGGCTGCAGCAGATCGAGCGGACGCAGCAGCCCGTACAGTCCCGACAACACGCGCACGTGCTTCTGCGCATAGTCGAGATCGGCGGCCGACAGCGAACGCGCGTCGAGCCCTTCGTACACGTCGCCGTTGAACGCAAGCACGGCCTGCTTGGCGTTGTGCGTGCCGAACTCAGGCGACCAGTCCGCGTAACGCTGGAAATTGAGCCGCGCGAGCGGATCGGAAATATCCATCAGCGTGGAGATCTGCTGCGGCGACAGGCAACGCAATCCGCCGATCAGTTCGGCGGCATCTTCGATGAAATCGGGGAGCGTGTGTTTCCGGACGTGCGGCGGCGTTTCGTAGTCCAGCGATTTCGCCGGCGACAGAACGATTATCATAGAGGCTTGCAGGCACGCCGTGCCTGGCGGTCATAGACGAAAGCCAGATTGTAACGAATGCCCGGTTCCCATGCCTCCCGCGACGCGCTTCGCGTCGTTCTCGACTCCAACGTGTGGATCGACATCCTCGTGTTCGACGACGCGTTCACGCGGCCGATCCGCGACGCGCTCGAACGCGGCACGCTCATCGCGCTGATCGACGCGCGCTGCCACGCGGAACTCGCGTACGTGCTCGACTATCCGCAGTTCGTGCGTCGCGCGGTCGATAAAGAAGCGGCACTGGCGACGCTAGCGCGGCTCGTGCAAGTGGTCGAACCGGCGGCACCGTCTGAAGATTCGTTGCCGTTGCCGAAGTGCAAGGACCGCGACGACCAGAAATTTCTCGAACTCGCGCACGCGGCCGGCGCCGACTGGCTCGTGTCGAAAGACCGCGCGGTGCTGAAGCTCGCGCGCCGCGTCGCACGCGATTTCGGCTTCCGGATCGCACAGCCTGCTGCATTCGTCGCCGAGTGTGTACCCGAACCGTCGAGCGAGCCCGCACCGGCCTGACGGATACGCCGTCGCCCCTTTCCCTACAATCGAATCCTTATCGCGATCGACCCACGCTCCGGACCCGCGCCATGAACGCACCGCACGACACGCCGACCACTCCTTCGTTTCCGTCCCGTCTGCCGGATGTCGGCACGACGATCTTCACCGTGATGAGCGCGCTCGCCGCCGAAAAAGGCGCGGTGAATCTCGGCCAAGGCTTCCCCGATTTCGATTGCGATCCGCGCATCGTCGACGCCGTGACCCGCGCGATGCAGACCGGTCACAACCAGTACCCGCCGATGGCCGGCGTTGCGCCGCTGCGCGAAGCGATCGCCGACAAGATCGCGAACCTGTACGGCCGTCGCTACAACCCCGCGACCGAAATCACCGTGACCGCGGGCGCGACGCAGGCGCTCCTCACCGCGATCCTGTGCAGCGTGCATCCCGGCGACGAAGTGATCGTCGTCGAGCCGACCTACGACAGCTATCTGCCGTCTATTCACCTCGCGGGCGGCAAGCCCGTCTTCGTCACGCTCGAAGCGCCCGACTACCGGATTCCGTTCGACCGTCTCGCCGCCGCGATCACGCCGAAAACGCGGCTACTGCTGATCAACACGCCGCACAATCCGACCGGCACCGTGTGGCGCGCGGAAGACATGCGCCGGCTCGAGGAGATCGTGCGCGGCACGAACGTATTGATCCTCTCCGACGAGGTCTACGAGCACATGGTCTACGATGGCGCGCCGCACGAAAGCGTCGCGCGCTATCCGGAGCTTGCGCAACGCAGCTTCGTCGTATCGAGCTTCGGCAAGACGTATCACGTGACGGGCTGGAAAGTGGGTTATGTCGCGGCACCGGCTGCGCTGACCGCCGAGTTTCGCAAGGTCCACCAGTTCAACGTGTTCACGGTCAACACGCCGATGCAGATCGGCCTCGCCGACTACCTGCGCGATCCGGCGCCGTACGTGGAGCTGCCCGCGTTCTATCAGAAGAAGCGCGACTTCTTCCGCGCGGGTCTCGCCGGCACGCGCTTCAAACTGCTGCCGTGCACGGGCACGTATTTCCAGTGCGTCGACTACTCGGCGATCAGCGATCTACCGGAAGCCGACTTCGCCCAGTGGCTCACAACAGAGATCGGCGTCGCCGCGATTCCGGTGTCGGCGTTTTATCACGCGCCGCACGAGTCGGGCGTCGTGCGCTTCTGCTTCGCGAAGAAAGAAAGCACGCTCGCCACCGCGCTCGAGCGGCTCGCGAAGCTCTGATGCAATGGAGCGCGCGGCGATGCGAACCCGCCTGCACTGTTCGCCGTTCCGCGCTTCATTCATCGGTGAAATCGGGGTTTCTTATAGGAACGATGGTGCGGCACGAGCGATGGCATCGGCAATGCTGCCTCCGCCATCTACGCTGCAATCGCTGACGACGCAACCCGCACGACGACCATTACACACGGCTCCGCACGCACCGTTGCAGACCCCATCACGAGCGCGAATACAACCGTCTTGCGCGCTACGCTCCCTTAGCCTGCACCGACGCGACATACGCCTTCCGATCCCCGGTCACGCGCTGTGCCGCAGGACGTCCGCTGATCCCCTTCGTGTACGCCTTCCAGTCGATCCCCGCGTCGAGCAGAAAATCGCGTCCGTAGATCGCCTGCGTCGCCATGCCGACGAGCGGCAGGTTCAGGTAGCCCGCGATGTCCGCGATGCTGAAGCGCTCGCCGCGCAGAAACGGCGCGAACTGCGCGAGCTGCTTAAAGCCGGCCACATGCCGCATGAGCCGCTTCTCGATCAACGCTTTCGACCCATCGCTGATCTTGCCGCCGAAAAACGCCTCCTTGTACAACTCGCGCGCGACGAGTTCGAGATGCAGATCGATAAACACGATCAGCTCGCGCTCCTTCGCCGCTTCCCACGGATCGCGCGAGAAAATTTCCTTGTCCGGATAGCGCGCCGCGAGGTATTCGACGATCGGCTGCGACTCGCACAGGTCGCCGTCGTCGGTCTGGATGTACGGCACCTTGCCGAGCGGCGAGTGCGCGCGCACCGCTTCGTCCTGCGACGGCTCGACGAAAATTTCTTCGAACGGAATCCCGTATTCGAGCAACGCGAACTTCACCTTGTTGTAGTAGTTCGACAGCGCATAGCCACACAGCCGGATCATGATGGGATGTCTCCTTCGACAGGTTTCCTGTACCGCCCGGCACGATGCCGGCGGCGTATCTGCTTCTTTCGATTTCGCGTCGAGCCGATCACTGCAATGAAAATGTACGACCGTGCTATTCTAAAACAATCATGGAGCCAGTAACGCAATGACCTCTCGCCCCACCAGCATCGAGACCATCGGCATCGTCGGCACCGGCGCGATGGGCCGCGGCATCGCGCAGATCGCCGCGCTCGCCGGCCTGAACGTGCGCCTGTACGACACCAACCCGGCCGCCGTCGGCGCCGCGCGCGACTATCTCGCTGAAACCTTCGCAAAGCTCACCGAGAAAGGCAAGCTCGAGCACGCACGCTCGCTGGCCGCGCTCGCGTGTGTGAGCGGTGCGCAGACGGTCGGCGACCTCGCCGGCTGCGATCTCGTGATCGAGGCGATCGTCGAAAACCTCGACGTGAAGCGTACGCTGTTCCGCGAACTGGAGACGGTCGTCAGCGGCGGCTGCGTGCTCGCGTCGAACACGTCGTCGCTGTCGATCACGGCGATCGCCGCCACGTGTACCGATCCGTCGCGGGTGGTCGGCTATCACTTCTTCAATCCGGTGCCGCTGATGAAGGTCGTCGAAGTAATCGACGGTCTGCGCAGCGACCCAGCCGTCGGCGATGCGCTAATGGCGCTCGCGCGTCGCATGGGCCACACACCGGTCCGCGCGAAGGATATGCCCGGCTTCATCGTCAATCACGCGGGCCGTGGGATGAACACCGAAGGGCTGCGCATCGCCGGCGAAGGCGTCGCGAGTTTCGTCGACGTCGATCGGATCATGCGCGAGCAGGCAGGCTTTCGTCTCGGGCCGTTCGAACTGCTCGACCTGACCGCACTCGACGTATCGCACCCGGTGATGGAATCGATCTATCACCAGTTCTACGAAGAGCCGCGCTTCACGCCGTCACCGATCACCGGCACGCGGCTCGCGGGCGGCCTGCTCGGTCGCAAGACGGGTGAAGGGTTTTATCGCTACGTCGACGGCAAGCAACAGGTGCCGCCCGAAGCACCCGCGCCGACCGCGCTGCCCGCACGCGTATGGGTCAGCAAACAGCACGCATGTGCGCGCGATGCGGTACTGCAGCTCGTCGCGAAAGCCGGCGTTGCGCTCGACGAAGGCGATACGCCCGCCGCCGATTCGCTGATCGTCGTCACGCCGCTCGGACTCGATGCGACTACGGCCGCCGTCGACGAAGCGCTCGACGCACGCCGTGTCGTCGCGATCGATACGCTGTTCCCGCTCATCGGTGCGCAACGCCGCACGCTGATGACCACACCGGCCACCACACGCGATATCCGCGATGCCGCGCACGCGCTCTTCGCCGCCGACGGCGTGCCCGTCACCGTGATCCGCGATTCGACCGGCTTTGTCGCGCAGCGGGTCGTCGCGACGATCGTCAACATCGGCTGCGACATCGCGCAGAAGCAGATCGCGTCGCCGCAGGACATCGACCTCGCAGTGACGCTCGGCCTCGGTTATCCACGCGGTCCGCTCGCGCTCGGCGACGCGCTCGGCACCAGCACGATCCTGACGATCCTGCGCAACATCTCCCGCGTGCTCGGCGATCCGCGCTACCGGCCGTCGCCGTGGCTGGCACGCCGCGCACAGCTCGGTCTGTCGCTGACTCAAGGCGATGCCGCCGAAGGATCACAACAATGAGCGCCGAACTGCTGACTAGCCGCCCCACGCTCACCGGCAGCGACGACCGCGCGTCGACGCTCGTGCTCACGCTCTCGAACCCCGGCGCGCGCAACGCGCTGCATCCGGACATGTACGCGGCCGGCATCGAGGCGATCGACTCGGCCGAACGCGATCCGTCGACCCGCGCAATCGTCATCACCGGCGCCGATCATTTCTTCTGCGCGGGCGGTAACCTGAACCGGCTGCTCGAGAACCGCGCGAAAGATCCGTCGGTGCAGGCGCAAAGCATCGACCTGCTCGGCGAGTGGATCACCGCGCTGCGTGCATCGTCGAAGCCGGTGATCGCGGCCGTCGAAGGTGCGGCGGCCGGCGCGGGGTTTTCGCTCGCGCTCGCCTGTGACCTGATCGTCGCCGCCGACGATGCAAAGTTCGTGATGTCCTATGCACGCGTCGGCCTCACGCCCGACGGCGGCGGCTCGTGGTTTCTCGCGCGTGCACTGCCGCGCCAGCTCGCAACCGAAGTGCTGATCGAAGGCAAGCCGATCGGCGCCGCGCGTCTGCACGAACTCGGCGTCGTGAATCGCGTCGCGAAATCGCACACCGCGCTCGATACCGCGATCGCGTGGGCCGACGAACTCGGCCGCATCTCGCCGAATGCGATCGCCCGCATCAAGGGACTCGTTGGCGCAGCCAACGCGCAACCGCTCGCCTATCATCTCGTTGCCGAACGCGACAGCTTCGTCGAATCGTTGCATCACGGCGACGCGCTCGAAGGGATCACCGCGTTCCTCGAAAAACGTCCGCCGGTGTATCGATGAGCACGCCCACGTTCCAGTTGCCGTCGCGCCGCCGCATCTTCCTGATGCGGCACGGCGACGTCACGTACTTCGACGCATCCGGTCGAACGATCGATCCGGACACCGTGCCGCTGAATGACCACGGTCGCAGTCAGGCCAGCGCCGCAGGCCGCGCGTTCGCCGAAGCGGGCATCCGCTTCGACCGCGTGATCGTCAGCGGATTGCCGCGCACCGTCGAAACCGCGCAGCGCGTGCTCGCCGAGACCGGTCAAACGATCGAGCCCGAGATCGAACCCGCATGGCGCGAAATTCGCGGTGGCAAACTGGGCAGCCTGCCCGCTGCCGATCTCGAAGCGGCGTTTCTCTCCGCGTTCGACGGCATCGTCGACGAGGGCACGCGCTTTCTCGGCGGCGAGACGATCGGCGAGCTGTTCGATCGCGTGCTGCCGGCGCTCGTGACGCTGCGCGACGACACATCGTGGGACACCGTGCTGCTCGTGCTGCACGGCGGCGTGAACCGCGCGATCCTGTCGCATGCGTTAACTGCCGGCGGCCGCACGTTCTTCGGTCACCTCGCGCAGGCGACCGGCTGCATCAACGCGCTCGACGTCGGCGCGTCACCGCGCGACTGGGTGCTGCGCACGATCAATTACGCGCCGCCGTCGCCGCTGCATCGCGACGTCCGCAACACGACGATGGAAATGCTGTACGCGCAGTTCACTCAATACCGGCGACGCTGACCGGAACTGGAGGAGACAATGGTGCAACCAGCCGATCCCACGGACGGCACCGCAGCCCACGCGGACTATTCGGCGTTCGAAGGCACGCGTCCGGTGTCGGGACGTCAGCGCTTCGACGTCGATGCGTTGACCACATGGCTCGACACGCATGTCGACGGATTCGCGGGACCGCTCACGGTCGAGCAGTTCGCCGGCGGCCAGTCGAACCCGACCTTCAAGCTCGTCACGCCGCAGCGCGCGTACGTGATGCGTGCGAAGCCAGGACCGGCGGCGAAGCTGCTGCCGTCCGCGCATGCGGTCGAACGCGAGTACCGCGTGATGGATGCGCTCGCCGATACCGACGTGCCGGTCGCGAAGATGCTCGCGCTGTGCGAGGACGAAAGCGTGATCGGCCGCGCGTTCTACGTGATGGAGTTCGTGCAGGGACGCGTGCTGTGGGACCCGTCGCTGCCCGGCGCGAGCAGCGCCGAACGCACCGCGATCTTCGACGAGATGAATCGCGTGATCGCCGCGCTGCATTCGGTCGACGTCGCGGCCGTCGGACTCGCCGACTACGGCAAGCCGGGCAACTATTTCACGCGGCAGATCGGCCGCTGGAGCCGCCAGTACCAGGCATCCGAGACCGAGCCGATCGATGCGATGAACCGGTTGATCGACTGGCTGCCGCAGCACATACCCGACCAGGGCGATGCAGCGAACGAACGCGTGTCGATCGTGCACGGCGACTACCGGATGGACAATCTGATCTTCCATCCCGACGAGCCGCGCGTGCTCGCGGTGCTCGACTGGGAACTGTCGACGCTCGGCGATCCGCTCGCCGATTTCTCGTATCACTGCATGACATGGCACGTCGATCCGTCGCAGTTTCGCGGCATCGCGGGGCTCGACTGGGCCGCGCTCGGCATTCCCGACGAAGCGCACTACGTTGAGCGCTACCTCTCACGGACCGGGTTCGGGATACCCGGCGACTGGAATTTCTATCTCGCGTACAACATGTTCCGCATCGCGGCGATCCTGCAGGGGATCATGAAGCGCGTCGTCGATGGGACGGCTGCGAGTGCGCAGGCGCTCGACGCCGGTCGTCGCGCGCGTCCGATGGCGGAACTCGCGTGGCAGTACGCGCAGAAAGTGCGGTAAGCAGGTGCGGATGCCAACGCTGTTGCATCGACGCGCCGTCATCGTTCGCTGTCTGTTTTTTCGAGGCTACTCATGAATTTCGATTACACCCCGAAGGTCGACGCGCTGCGCGAAAAACTGCTCGCGTTCTTCGACGCACACATCTATCCGAACGAACCGGTCTTCACCGGCGAAATCGCGCGCAACCGGCAAAACGGCAACCCCTGGCTGCCGACCGAGCTGATCGAAACGCTGAAGCAGACCGCACGCGATGCTGGTCTATGGAATCTCTTCCTGCCCGACTCCGAACGCGGCGCCGGACTGACGAATCTCGAATACGCGCCACTGTGCGAAATCATGGGCCGGGTGCCGTGGGCGCCGGAAGTGTTCAACTGCAACGCGCCCGACACCGGCAACATGGAGACGATCGAGCGCTACGGCAGCGACGCGAATAAACGCGAATGGCTCGAACCGCTGCTCCAAGGGCAGATCCGCTCGGCGTTCCTGATGACGGAGCCGGACGTCGCGTCGTCGGATGCGACCAACATCCAGACGCGCATCACGCGAGACGGCGACGACTACGTGATCAACGGCCGCAAGTGGTGGTCATCGGGTGCGGGCGATCCGCGCTGCAAGGTGTACATCGTGATGGGCAAGACCGATCCGGATGCGCCGCGCCATCAGCAGCAGTCGATGATCCTCGTCCCCGCCGACGCGGCCGGCATCACCGTGCATCGCCCGCTGACGCTGTACGGTTACGACGACGCGCCGCACGGTCACATGGAGATCACGCTCGAGAACGTGCGCGTCCCTGCAGGCAATCTGCTGCTCGGCGAAGGGCGCGGCTTCGAAATCGCGCAGGGCCGGCTCGGACCGGGCCGCATCCATCACTGCATGCGGCTCATCGGCCTCGCCGAACGCGCGCTCGAACTGATGGCGAAGCGCACGCTCTCGCGCGTCGCATTCGGCAAGCCGATCGCCGAACAGGGCGTCACGCAGGAACGTATTGCGGAGGCGCGCTGCATGATCGAACAGGCTCGCCTGCTCACGCTGAAAACGGCCTACATGATGGACACCGTCGGCAACAAGGGCGCGCGCGGCGAGATCGCGATGATCAAGGTCGTCGCGCCGAACATGGCGTGTCAGATCATCGACTGGGCGATCCAGGCACACGGCGCGGGTGGTCTGTCCGACGACTTTCCGCTCGCGTATGCGTACGCGCTCGCGCGCACGCTGCGCTTCGCCGATGGTCCCGACGAAGTGCATCGGAATGCGATCGCGAAGCTCGAACTCGCACGTCATCTGCCGGCGCGGGCATAAGTCCATCAGTACGCTGGATGAAACGCAGCGTTTCATCCAGCCGCCTGCAGCACCGATCGAACTATGCTCTAATTTCCGCCTGCCCGGCCTCGCCTGCACACGCGTAGCGACGCATCGCGTGAACGACGGAGCCGCTTACACGGAACGAAGGAGCCACGATGATCGACGTTTACAGCTGGGCCACGCCGAACGGCCACAAGGTTCACATCATGCTCGAGGAAACGGGCCTCGAGTACACCGCGCATCCGGTCGATATCGGTGCCGGCGATCAGTTCAAACCCGACTTCCTCGCTGTCAGCCCCAACAACAAGATTCCCGCGATCGTCGATCCGGCCGGTCCGCGCGGTGCCGACGGTCGTCCGTTCGCGCTGTTCGAATCGGGTGCGATCCTGATTTATCTAGCCGAGAAAACCGGCCGCTTCCTGCCCACCGATCCCGCCGAACGCTACGCGACGCTGCAGTGGCTGATGTTCCAGATGGGCGGCATCGGTCCGATGCTCGGTCAGACGCACCACTTCCGCGTCTATGCGCCGGAACCGATCGAATACGCGATCAACCGCTACACGAACGAAACGCGTCGTCTGTACGGCGTGATGGACCGGCAGCTTGGCAAGCACGCGTATCTCGCCGGCGACGCGTACACGATCGCGGATATCGCGTCGTTTCCGTGGACGCGTTCATGGAAGAACCAGGGTATCGAACTCGACGATTTTCCGAACGTGAAGCGCTGGCACGAGGAAATTGCCGAGCGGCCGGCCGTGGTACGCGGCGTCGAAGTGCTTGCGTCGGTGCGCAAGCCGGTGATGGACGACAAGGCGAAGGAAATGCTGTTCGGCGCGACGCAGTACGCGAAGCGTTAATTGCACACGATGCCGGTCACGCACCGGCATCTCAAGTGATCTAGAAGTGGTGTCGCGTGATGAACTGCGCGATGCACACCGGACGCTCACTGCCCTCGCGCTCGAGCGTCACCATCCATTCCACCTGCACGCCGTTGTCGTCGACATCGGTTACGCGCTGTACCGCAAAGCGTGCTCGCACCTTTGTACCGACCGGCACCGGCGCGGTGAAGCGCACGCGATTCAATCCGTAGTTGACGCCCATCCGCTGCTGTAGCGTCACAGTCTCGTCGAGCAGTCCGGGAATCAGCGACAGCGTCAGGAAGCCGTGCGCGATTGGTCCGCCGAACGGCGACTCGCGTCGCGCACGTTCTGGATCGACGTGAATCCATTGACGATCGCCGGTCGCGTCCGCGAACCGGTCGACACGCGCCTGATCGATCTCGACCCAGCCGCTGACGAGCGGCTCGCCGCCTAGCAGCGCATGCACCGCGCCGGTATCGGCAAGCGTGATGACGGGCGCGACGGGCAAACTCGTCATGCAGCAGTCGGCGGATTGCGCAGCCCGAATATCGCCTTCGACCGCACAATGATTACCGTCTCACCATCCTGATTAATCCCGTCCCATTGCGTCGACACGATGCCGCGATCGGGCCGGCTTTCCGACACCCGCTTGTCGAGAATCGAATTCTTCATCGTGATCGTGTCGCCGACGCGCACCGGCTTCAACCAGCGAATCTCGTCGATACCGGGCGAACCCATCGACGTCGAATTCGCGAGCGGCCCGCGCACCAGCATCCCCATCATCACCGAGCACGTGTGCCAGCCGCTCGCGATCAACGTGCCGAACGGCGAAGCTGCGGCTGCTGCGTCGTCGATGTGGAACGGCTGCGGATCAAACTCGCCCGCGAACCGTACGACCTCGTCGCGCGTGAACCTATGCGAGCCGATCTCGTAGGTCGTGCCCACTTCCATATCCTCGTAACCGATTCTCTGTGCTGTCATGATGTCCTCGTTGACGGGCAGCCGCGCTGCATGCCCGCTTTCGTCCTGCTGTTTTTCACGCGTCCATATCCGGCACCGCGAACGCCGGCAGCGACGCGAAGCGCGCGAGATGATGATCGACGTCGCCGAGCGTCGTTTCGATGATCGACAGACGCTTGAACAGATGCGCGGCCGCGACTTCGTTCGTCACGCCCATGCCGCCGTGCAACTGCACCGCCTGCTGACCGACGAAGCGTGCCGCCTCGCCGACGCGCGCCTTCGCAGCGGAGATCGCGCGACCCCGCTCGTCCGCGTCGGGACTAGCATAGCGGACGGCGGCGAGATAGGTGATCGAGCGCGCCTGCTCCGCGTGGATCAGCATCTCGACCATCCGGTGCTGCAGCGCCTGAAAACGTGCGATCGGCACGCCGAACTGCTGACGTGTCTTCGTGTACTCGACGGTCGCGTGATTCAATGCGTCGAGCGTGCCGACCGCTTCCGCACACAGCAGTAGCGTGCCGTAATCGGCGATGTGTTCGAGCGTTGCCGCCCCCGCATGACTGCCGCCGAGACGTCGTGCCGGCGTGTTCGCGAACGTCAGCGTCGCAGCGCGCTGGCCGTCGATCGTGCGGTAGTCGGTGATCTGCACGCCGGCCGCATCGCGCGTCACGACGAACAATGCGATCTCGCCGTCGAGTCGCGCGGGCACGATCCAGCAATCCGCCTGCGCGCCGTGCTGCACGACCGACTTCGTACCGGCGAGCGTGAAACTATCGCCAGCGCGGGTCGCTGCCGTCTGCACGGCGAACAGGTCGTAGCGTGCGCGCGGTTCATGAAACGCAACCGCGAGTTTCAGTTCGCCCTGCGCTGCGCGCTCGAGCAGCGCGGCATCGTCGCCGTCGCCCGTGCCCGCGAGCCGCAGTGCTTCGATGCCGACCGCCGTCGCCCAGTACGGCTCGACGACCAGCGCGCGGCCCAGCTCCTGCATTGCCACCAGCATATCGACCGCGCCGCCGTCGAAACCGCCCTGCGCTTCCGGCACCGGCAACGCGGTGAGCCCGAGTTCGGCGAAACCCTGCCAGTGCGTGTCCGACACGCCGCTGTCCGAGTACACGATAGCCTGACGCGTCTCGAAGCCGTAGCTCTTGTCGAGATAGCGGCGCAGCGCATCGGCGAATTGCTGCTGTTCGTCGGTGAAAGTGAAGTTCATGCGCCGCTCCTCAAATGCCCAGAATCATCTGCGCGATGATGTTCTTCTGAATTTCGTTCGAGCCGCCGTAGATCGACGTCTTGCGGAAGTTGAAGTAGTACGCGGCAAGCGGTGCGGCATCGTCGTCGCCGGCCGCGCTGTGCGCGCGCTCGCCTTCGAGGAAGGGCACATCGAACGGCGCCGCAAGCGGACCGACCGCTTCGACCATCAGTTCGGTCAGCCCCTGCTGGACCTCGGTGCCCTTGATCTTCAGCATCGATGCCTCCGGACCGGGACCACGTCCGCCGGTCTCGTTCGCGACGACACGCTGCACCGTCACCTCAAGCGCCATCAGTTCGATCTCGAGCTTCGCAACCTTCGCGCCGAACACCGGATCGTGCAGCAACGGCTTGCCATTCTTCTGCTGATCGAGCGCGACGCGCTTGAGAAACGCCAGCTCGCGCTTCGACTGACCGACCCGTGCGATACCGGTGCGCTCGTGACCGAGCAGATACTTCGCGTAGGTCCAGCCGCGATTTTCGTCGCCGACGAGATTCTCGACCGGCACCTTCACGTCCTCGAAGAAAACCTCGTTCACCTCATGATCTTCGTCGAGCATGATGATCGGACGCACGGTGATGCCCGGCGTCTTCATGTCGATCAGCAGGAACGAGATGCCCTCCTGCTTCTTCGCGCCGCTGTCGGTGCGCACGAGGCAGAACATCATGTCCGCATGCTGGCCGAGCGTGGTCCAGGTCTTCTGTCCGTTGACGATGTAGTGATCGCCGCTGCGCTCCGCGCGCGTACGCAACGACGCGAGATCGGAACCCGAGCCGGGCTCCGAGTAGCCCTGGCACCACCAGTCCGTGCCATCGAGAATACGTGGCAGATAGTGCCGCTTCTGCGCTTCGCTGCCGTACTTCATCAGCACCGGCGCGACCATCGATACGCCGAACGGCAGCACGATCGGCGCACCGATCCGCGCGCACTCCTCGTCCCAGATATGGCGTTGCGTCGGGTTCCAGCCTGGCCCACCGAATTCGGCGGGCCACGCGGACGCGGACCAGCCGCGCGTACCGAGCAGCTTGTGCCAGCGCGCGAAGTCGTCGCGATTCAGACGTTTGTGATTGAGAACTTTCGCGCGTACCTCGTGATGCAGGTTTGCCTCGAGCCAGGCGCGGACGTCGGCGCGGAATGCGTCGTCGGTGGGGGAGTAATCCAGATCCATGCGCAGTGTCTCCTGACCGCGCCTGCTCCCGTCGCGAACGGGCCGTTCGTTACTGCAGCGGCTCCTTCAGCGCGGCCGGAATGGGCAGCGGCATGACTTCGATGCCTTCTTCGACCAGGGCTTTCGCATCTTCGGGTGTGGTGACACCGCGAATATTGCGAGCGGGCGCTTCCTCATAATGGATGCGCCGCGCCTCCTCGGCGAAGCGGTCGCCCACGTTCTCGGTTTTTTCCAGTACCTCGCGCAGTGCCTGCATCGCCTTAGCCTGCATCGCGCGCATCTGCGAGGCTTGCTGTGAAGCGTTGTCGCCCGCGCCCGACAGATTCAGTCGAGGCGCCGACGGCAGACGGCTCACTTCGGTCGCACCGCAGATCGGACATTCGACGAGCTTGCGGGACAACTGCGATTCGAAGTCATCGGCGGAAGCGAACCAGCCTTCGAACCGATGGCCGTGCGGACACTGTAAATCGAGGACCTTCATGTGGAATCGGGGCTTGCGTGCCAGTTTAGCGCAAATCGGCTTTTTGTGAACGGTCGTTCGTAAAAATCGCAGCGGGGTTGAGATGAACCTATCGTCTCTTCCATGCCGCAGCGAGTGGCGGGATTTTAGCGCGTGATAAAGAAGTGCGCCGATGCACCACGGGCATCTACCGATATTGGTCACGACGACCCGCCCGAAACGAAAACGGCAGCCGTTTCGTGGCTGCCATTTTTGCTTGAGTCTTCTTCGTCTGAATCAGTTGCTGCCTGCCGGTTCTGCTGTCGGCCACTCGCCCGACAACACCTTCTCCAGCCAGAACGTACCGATGATCGTCTTCACGTCGGTGACCTTGCCGGTGCGAACCCATTCGGACATCTGCGGAACTGTCGCGGTGAAGAGTTCGAGAAACTCGCCGTCGTCGAGCTTGCGCTCGCCCGCCGTGAGGCCACGCGCGAGGTAGATCTCGATGAACTCGGTCGAATACGAAATGATCGGGTGAATCCGCGTGAGGAAAATGTATTCGCTCGCGGTGTAGCCCGTTTCCTCGTGCAGCTCGCGCTTCGCGCAGGCCAGCGCACCTTCGTTCGGATCGAGTTTGCCGGCCGGATACTCGACCATCACCTTGCCGATCGGATAGCGATACTGGCTTTCGAGCAGCACGCGGCCATCGTCGAACAGCGGGATCACCATCACCGCGCCCGGATGCTGCACGTATTCGCGCGTCGCGTGCTTGCCGTCGGGCAACTCGACCGTGTCGCACTTGAGCGTGAGGAACTTACCTTGATGCAGCGTCTCGCCCGACACACGCTTTTCGAGCAGCGCATCGCCGTGGTCGGGGGGATTGGCCGTGACGTCAGCCGAAGAAGGTGTCGGAGCGTGAGCCATATGTGACCTCGTGTGACCTGGCGCGGTGCGGTGTGATGCGATGTGACCACAACCGTGAACCGCGTCGGACGCGACGGCACACGCCGTCAGCGTCGTTTGACCAGGTACTGGTAGGTGAAACCGGGAAACGCGAACACGACGAACAGGCTGAACGTGATGGCGTAAAACTGCCAGCCCTGTTCGAAGCGATTGCCGGCGCGCGCTTCGAGCATGAAGCCCAGCGCACCGACCGCGAAATACAGTGCGATCAATTCCGCGATCCTGATCCACGCGTTCTTTTTCGTCGCGCCAACCGGCACGAACGCAAAGACGCGTTGATTCAGGAACGGCAGGTTGGCGCCGACCAGCGCCAACAACACGATAAACCAGCCCGCTGCGGACATCGATCAGTTACGCAGCGAGTGGCTGATGGCCTGCAGGCAGATCGTCATCAGCGGGCCCGGCACGATGCCGAGCACCAGCACAGCCACACCGTTCAGCGTCAGCAGCGTGCGCTTGCAGGTGTCGGCCGAGATCGCCTCGTTGTCTTGCGGCGCGTCGAAGTACATCACCTTGACGATGCGCAGGTAGTAGAACGCGCCGAACAGCGACGTGATCACTGCCAGCACCGCGAGCCACGTGAGGCCGGCGTTCATCGTCGCTTCGAGCACCGCGAGCTTCGCGTAGAAGCCGACCGTCGGCGGGATGCCGGCGAGCGAGAACATCATCACCATCATCACGAACGCGAACACCGGGCTACGCTGGTTGAGGCCCTTGAAGTCGTCGATCGTTTCAGCTTCGAAGTCGCGTCGTGCGAGCAGCATCACCACGCCGAACGAACCGAGCGTCGTGATCATGTAGACGATGCTGTAGAACATCGCCGAGCCATACGCATTCGCCGCGCCGCCGGCCTTGCCGTCGACCACGCCCGACAGCAGCCCGAGCAGCACGAAGCCCATGTTCGAGATCGCCGAGTACGCGAGCATCCGCTTGATGTTGCGCTGGACGATACCGGTGATGTTGCCGACGATCATCGACAGCGCCGCGAGGATGATCAACATCTCCTGCCAGTCGACTGCGAGCGGCAGCAGACCCATCACGAGGAAGCGCAGCCCCCACGCGAATGCCGCGACCTTCGGACCGCCGCCGGTCAGCAGCGTCATCGCGGTCGGCGCACCCTGGTACACGTCCGGCACCCACATGTGGAACGGCACGGCGCCCATCTTGAACGCGATACCCGCGACGATGAAGATCACGCCGAACAGCAACACTGCGTCGTTGATGCGGCCCGATGCAATCGCCTTCCACACTTCGCCGAGTTCGAGCGAACCGGTCGCGCCGTACAGCATCGAGATGCCGTACAGCAGGAAACCGGAAGCCAGCGCGCCGAGCACGTAGTACTTCATCGCCGCTTCGTTCGACTGCGGGACTTCGCGACGCAGTGCAATCAATGCGTACAGCGACAGCGACATCAGTTCGAGGCCGAGATACAGCGTGAGGAAGTTGTTGCCCGAGATCATCACGAGCTGCCCGAACAGCGAGAACATGCCGAGCAGGAAGAAATCGCCGCGGAACAGATTGCGGTCTTCCAGGTACTTGCGCGAGTAGACGATCGACACCGCGTAGCCGAGCGACACCACCGCTTTCATCGCGTTGGCGAACGAATCGACCACTACCATCTTCGAGAAGTAGTAGTACTGGTTCGGATCGAACGAGTTCACCGCAAACCACACGCCGGCGACGACGGTGCCGAGCAGCGCGATGTAGTACGTGGTCCGGCGGCCGGACTGGCCGACGAACGTATCGTTGAGCCACGCGACGATGATCGCCAGCATCACCAGCGCGTCGGGCAGCAGAGCACTCATAGGGGCGTTTTGCATGATCTTTAGATTCCTCCGCTCTGCATTACTGTGACAACGGCAGCTTCGACTGCGCGACGTGGGAGAGGAGGTTTTCCACGGATACGTGCATCACATCGGTAAAGGGCTTCGGATACAGACCCATGTACAGCGTCAGCACGGCGAGCACCGCCAGCATGAAGAACTCACGACGGTTGATGTCGAGCAGGCTCTTCACGTGGTCGTTCGCCACCTTGCCGAAGTACACGCGCTTGTACATCCACAGCGTGTATGCCGCGCCGAGGATCAGCGTGAACGCCGCACCGAACGCCACCCAGAAATTGAACTGGACAGCCGCGAGGATCACCATGAACTCGCCGACGAAACCCGACGTGCCCGGCAGGCCACAGTTCGCCATCGCGAACAGCATCACGAATGCCGCGAACTTCGGCATCGTGTTCACGACGCCGCCGTAATCGGCGATCTGGCGCGAGTGCATACGGTCGTACAGCACGCCGATACACAGGAACATCGCGCCGGACACGAAGCCGTGCGAGATCATCTGCACGATCGCGCCTTCGACGCCGAGCTGGTTGAAGATGAAGAAGCCGAGCGTGACGAAGCCCATGTGCGCGATCGACGAATACGCGACCAGCTTTTTCATGTCCGCCTGCACGAGCGCGACGAGGCCGATGTAGATCACCGCGATCAGCGACAGCGTGATCACGACCGGCGCGAGGAAGTGGCTCGCATCCGGTGCAATCGGCAGCGAGAAGCGCAGGAAACCGTACGCGCCGAGCTTCAGCATGATCGCGGCCAGCACGACCGAGCCGCCGGTCGGCGCTTCCACGTGCGCGTCGGGCAGCCACGTGTGGACCGGCCACATCGGCACCTTGACGGCGAACGCGAGGAAGAACGCGATGAAGATCAGGATCTGCGGCGTCATCGACAGCTTCGCCGCGTGCCACGTCGCGAGATCGAACGTGCCGGTCTGCGTGTACAGATACAGCAGCGCGACAAGCATCAGCAGCGAGCCCATCAGCGTGTACAGGAAGAACTTGAACGCCGCGTACACGCGGTTCGCCCCGCCCCACACGCCGATGATGATGTACATCGGAATCAGCGTCGCTTCGAAGAACACGTAGAACAGCATCCCGTCAGCCGAGCTGAACACGCCGACCATGATCCCCGAGAGGATCAGGAACGCGGCGAGATACTGCGCGACGTTCTTCGTGATGACTTCCCACGCGGCGATCACGACGATCACCGTGATCAGCGCGGTCAGCACGACGAACCACATCGAGATGCCGTCGACACCGAGGTGATACGTGATGTTGAAGCGCTCGATCCACTTCGCCTGTTCGACGAACTGCAACTGCGCGGTGCTCGCGTCGAAATGCGTGATGAGCGGAATCGTGACGAGGAAGCTCAGCACCGAGCCGATCAGCGCGAGCCAGCGCGCGGGACCAGGGTTGCGGTCTGAACCGATGGCGAGAACCAGGAGGCCGAAGACGATCGGCATCCAGATCGCTGTACTGAGAACCGGATAAGAGTGCATTCGTGTCCCTCGCCTTATTTGCCGCCGAGCGTTACAAACAGGGTCAGGAGCCCCAACATACCGATGATCATGGCAAACGCGTAGTGGTAGATGTAACCGGATTGGAGGAAGCGGATCACGCCGGCAAACCACCCGATAAAGCGTGCACTTCCGTTGACGATACCGTCGATGACCACGACGTCGCCTTCCTTCCAGAGGCCGCGGCCGATCGCCACGGCGCCCTTTGCGAAGACCACTTCGTTGATCTTGTCCATGTAGTACTTGTTGTCGAGCAGCGTGTAGATCGGACCGAACGCGCGCTTGACCGTCCCGGCGAGATCAGGACGCTTCAGATACAGGAACCACGCGACGACGATACCCGCGAGTGCAAGCCACACCGGCAGCCCCGTCACCGAATACAGGCCCATCTGCACCCAGCCGTGGAATTCTTCGGCCATCTCCTGCAGCGCCGGATGGTTCGCGCCGATGAAGATCACCTTGTCGAACGCGACGCCGTGCTGGAAGAAGTCGCCGAACAGCATCGGACCGATCGCGATCGCGCCGATCACCACCGACGGAATCGCCAGCAGCACCAGCGGCACCCACACCACCCACGGCGTTTCGTGCGGCTCGTGTGCGTCATGACCGTGACCGTGATCGTCGTGGCCATGGCCGTGATCGCCATGACCGTGCGCCGCTGCGGCCGCTGCCTCGATACCCATCGGCGATTCCGGATGCTTCGGCTTGCGGAAGCGCTCTTCGCCGTGGAACACCAGGAAGTACATCCGGAACGAGTACAGCGCCGTGACGAACACGCTCGCCACCACCGCGAAGTACGCGAAGCCCGAACCCGGCAGATGCGACAACTTCACCGCATCGATGATCGAGTCTTTCGAATAGAAGCCGGAGAAGAACGGCGTACCGATCAGCGCGAGCGAACCGACCAGCGACGTGATCCACGTAATCGGCATGTACTTGCGCAGGCCGCCCATGTTGCGCATGTCCTGGTCGTGGTGCATGCCGATGATCACCGAACCCGCGCCGAGGAACAGCAGCGCCTTGAAGAACGCGTGAGTCATCAGGTGGAACACGGCGACCGGGTACGCGGACACGCCGAGCGCGACCGTCATGTAGCCGAGCTGCGACAGCGTCGAATACGCGACGACCCGCTTGATGTCGTTCTGTACGATGCCCAGGAAACCCATGAACAGCGTCGTGATCGCGCCGATCACGGTGATGAACGACAGCGCGCTATCCGACAGTTCGAACAGCGGCGACATGCGCGTCACCATGAAGATACCGGCCGTCACCATCGTTGCCGCGTGGATCAGCGCGGAGATCGGCGTCGGGCCTTCCATCGAATCGGGCAGCCACACGTGCAGCGGGAACTGCGCCGACTTACCCATCGCGCCGATGAACAGGCAGATACACGCGACGGTCAGCAGACCCCAGCTGGTGCCCGGGAACGACAGCGCCGCGAGTTCGTGGCTCTTCGCGAACACGTCCTGATAATTCATCGAGCCGCCGTATGCGAGCAGCAGGCCGATGCCGAGCAGGAAACCGAAGTCGCCGACGCGGTTCACGAGGAACGCCTTCATGTTCGCGTAGATCGCGGTTTCACGGGTGTAGTAGAAGCCGATCAGCAGGTACGACACCAGACCCACCGCTTCCCAGCCGAAGAACAGCTGCAGGAAGTTGTTGCTCATCACGAGCATCAACATCGAGAACGTGAACAGCGAGATGTACGAGAAGAAGCGCTGGTAACCGTCGTCTTCGGCCATGTAGCCGATCGTGTAGATGTGCACCATCAGCGACACGAAGGTCACGACGCACATCATCATCGCGGTGAGCGAATCGACGAGGAAGCCGACTTCGAACTTCAGCTTGCCGACCGACATCCACTCGTAGACGGTTGCATTGAAGCTCGCGCCCTGCAGCACGTCGAGAAAGACGATTGCCGACAGGATGAAGGAGATCGCGACGCCGAGAATGGTGACCGTGTGGGCGCCCTTGCGCCCTACCGTCTTCCCGAACAGCCCCGCGATCAGCGAGCCGGCCAGCGGTGCGAGCGGAACCGCCAGCAGCAGGTTTTCGTTAAGTGTCGTTGACATAACAGCTTTGCCTGAAATTAACCTTTGAGCTGATCGAGATCCTCGACGTTGATCGTGTCGAGGCTGCGGAACAGGGTCACCAGAATCGCGAGGCCGATGGCCGCTTCAGCTGCGGCGACGGTCAGCACGAAGAACACGAAGATCTGGCCGTGCAGGTCGCCGAGATAATGCGAGAACGCGACGAAATTCGTATTCACCGCCAGCAGCATCAGCTCGATGGCCATCAGGATGATGATCACGTTGCGGCGGTTCAGGAAAATACCGACGATACTGATCGCGAACAGAATCGCGCCGAGTACGAGGTAGTGAGCAAGGGTCAACATGTTTTTTCTCCTGTCCGCTCAGCTTTTGGTGCCCGGAGCCGCGCCGGGTGCGGCGTTTGCCGCAGCATCTTTCGCCGCCTGTGCCGCCTTCGCAGCTTCGGCCGCGTCCTGCGCGACAGACTTCTCCGTCGCCATCTTCACGATCCGCACGCGATCCTGGCTGCGCACCTTGACCTGATCCGACACGCGCTGGCGCTTGCTGTCCTTCGCATGGTGCGTGGTCAGTGCGATCGCCGCGATGATCGCGACCAGCAGCACGAGACCCGCGACTTCGAATGCGAAGATGTAGTCGGTGTAGATGAGCTTGCCGATCAGGCGCGTGTTCGACCAGTCGGCCGTCGTGCCCGGCACCGCCGATGCCGCGTCGCGCACGACCGTCGTCGTCGCGCCGTAGCCGTGCCAGAGGATCAGCGCGGTTTCGACCACGATGATCGCGCCGACGATCGTCGCCATCGGCACGAAGCGTTTGAAGTCGCGCCGCAGTACGTCGAGATTGATGTCCAGCATCATCACGACGAACAGGAACAGCACCATCACCGCGCCGACGTAGACGAGCACCAGCAGGATCGCGAGGAACTCGGCCTCCAGCAGCATCCAGATCGCGGCCGCGTTGAAGAACGCGAGCACGAGAAACAGCGCGGCGGACACCGGGTTGCGCGAAGTGATCACCTTCAGCCCTGACACAGTCAGTAGCAGCGCGAAGATGTAGAACAGTACGGTCGTGAATTCCATGATTACCGGTTCATCGTTAGGCCAACATCGGCCATGGTTCTTTGGCGCGCACCGCGCAAACCGCAGCACAGGAGCGCCGTGCCGCGGCGGTAAAAAGCCGCGGCGCCCGCCCGCATGCGCGGGCCGATACAGCAAGCATCAACGGTACGGGGCGTCGGCTGCCTTGTTCGCCGCGATTTCCGTTTCGTAACGGTCGCCGACGGCCAGCAGCATGTCCTTCGTGAAGTACAGATCGCCGCGCTTTTCGCCGTGATATTCGAGAATGTGCGTCTCGACGATCGAATCGACCGGGCAGCTCTCTTCGCAGAAACCGCAGAAAATGCACTTGGTCAGATCGATGTCATAGCGCGTCGTGCGGCGCGTGTTGTCCGCGCGCGTTTCCGACTCGATCGTGATTGCGAGCGCGGGGCACACCGCTTCGCACAGCTTGCATGCGATGCAGCGCTCTTCGCCGTTCTCATAGCGGCGCAGTGCGTGCAGGCCGCGAAAACGCGGCGAAATCGGGGTCTTCTCTTCCGGGAACTGCACGGTGACCTTGCGCTTGAACGTGTAACGACCCGTCAGCGCGAGACCTTGCAGCAGCTCGGTCAGAAAGAACGTCTTGAAGAAGTTCTGAATTGCGTTAGTCATGGTGGGTCTGCCTTTAATGCCAGATGTTCAACGGCGACATGATCCAGAAGCCGACCACGATCAGCCACACCACGCACACCGGGATGAACACCTTCCAGCCGAGACGCATGATCTGGTCGTAACGGTAGCGAGGGAATGTCGCACGCACCCAGATGAAGACCGACAGCAGGAAGAACACCTTCAGCACCAGCCAGACGATGCCGGGCACGAAGGACAGGAAACCGAACGGCGCGCTCCAGCCGCCGAGGAACAGCGTCGATGCGAGTGCCGAGATCACGATCATGTTGATGTACTCGGCGAGGAAGAACAGCGCGAACGCCATCCCCGAGTAATCGATCATGTGGCCCGCGACGATTTCCGACTCCCCTTCCACCACGTCGAACGGATGGCGGTTCGTCTCGGCGATGCCGGACACGAAGTAGACGACGAACATCGGCAACAGCGGCAGCCAGTTCCACGACAGGAAGTTCAGACCGTGGCTCGCGAAGAAACCATGCTCCTGCGAATTCACAATGCCGGACAGATTCAGCGTGCCGGCCGTCATCAGTACGACGACGAGCGCGAAGCCCATCGAGATTTCATACGACACCATCTGTGCCGCCGCGCGCATCGCGCCGAGGAACGCGTACTTCGAGTTCGACGCCCAGCCGGCGAGAATCACGCCGTACACGCCGACCGACGAAATCGCGATTGCGTACAGCAGACCGGCGTTGATGTCGCCGAGTACCGCGCCCGCCTGGAACGGAATCACCGCCCACACGGCGAACGCCGGCACGACGACCATGATCGGCGCGATCAGATAGATCCAGCGGCTCGCCTGGCTCGGTTGAATGACTTCTTTCAGCAGCAGCTTCAAGACGTCGGCGATCGGCTGCAGCAGACCGGCCGGACCGACGCGGTTCGGCCCGAGACGCACGTGCATCCAGCCGATCAGCTTGCGCTCCCAGAGAATCAGGTACGCGACGCACAGCAGGATCACGACGGACACCACGAGGATGCGCACCACCGCCCACACCGTGGGCCACGCGACGCCGAGAAGCTGACTGCCGCCCGAGTTGATCGTATCGAACAAGCTCATTTACGCCTTCTCCACCAGCAGTTCACCGAACAGGCTGCCCAGCGCTGCGCCGGCAGGCGTCGCCGCCGACACGCGGACCACCGTCTCCGCAAGATTCGCATCGCGCACGGCCGGCAACTGCACCGAGCGCTCTCCCTGACGAACGCGCACCGCGTCGCCGTCCTTCAATCCCAACTTGTCGAACAGTGCCGCCGGCAGGCCGACCGTGTTCGCGGCACGTGCCGCGGCGGTCAGATGCAGCGATTCCGCGCGGCGCACCAGCGGGTCCGCGTGGTAGATCGGCACATCGGCGATGCGTTCGAACGCGCCGTTCGCAGCCACTGCACCACGTGCGATTGCAGCTTGCGTGCGGTTCGACAGACGCGACGACAGATCGCCTTCGCCGAGTGCCGCGTTGCGCACTTCTTCCGCGGTATCGAATTCGAAACCCTTCGCGTCGAGCAGGCTGCCGAGTACGCGCAGTACCTTCCATGCCGGACGCGTTTCGCCGAGCGGACGCACGACACCGTTGAACGTCTGCGCGAGACCTTCCGCGTTGACGAACGTGCCGGCGGTTTCCGTGAACGGCGCGATCGGCAGCAGCACGTCGGCGTAGTCGGCGCCCGTCTGGAACGGCGACATCACGACGACCATCTCGGCCTGGTTCAGCGCCGCGAGTGCCTGCGCCGGATTCGCCGCGTCGAACTCGGGTTCGACGTTCAGCAGCAGATAACCCTTGCGCGGTTGCTCGAACGCTTCGCGTGCGTTCAGACCGCCTTGACCCGGCAGTGCGTTGACCAGATGCGCGCCGACCGTGTTCGATGCTTCCGGCAAGAAGCCGAGCGTCGCTTCAGTCTGTTCGGCGATCCACTGCGCAGCGGCGTGGATGCCTGCAAATTGCGGATGCTGGACGGCGCTGTTGCCGAGCAGCACGAGACGATGTTCGCCGTTCGCGAGCGAGGCAGCGACCTGCTTCGCCGCGTCCGATGCCTGTGCACCGGCAAACGCTTCGGGCAGCGCGACACCGCGTGCTTCCGACACCGCAGCGGCGATGCCTGCCAGTTCGGCGAGCCATGCAGACGGCGCGGCGGCAATGCGCTGCGCTTGCGGGATCAATGCGTCGTCATTCGTGGCTTGCAGCAGTGCGAGCTTCGCACCCGACTTCGCCGCCTGACGCAGACGTGCAGCGAGCAGCGGATGATCGCGACGCAGGAACGAGCCGATCACGAACGCTGAGTCGACGTTCGACAGGTCAGCGATCTTCGTACCGAGCCACGGCGCACCGGCCGGTGCCACGGAGAAATCGGACTGGCGCAGACGGAAGTCGATGTTCGGCGTACCGACAGCCTCGGCGAGCTTCTTCAGCAGGAACAGTTCTTCGACCGTGCTGTGCGGGCTCGCGAGTGCGGCCAGCGCATTCGCGCCGTGGTCGCCCTTGATGCCGTTGAGGCCCTTGACGACGTACTCGAGCGCGGTCTGCCAGTCGGTCTCGACCCACTTGCCGCCTTGCTTCAGCATCGGCTGCGTGAGACGTTCCGGGCTGTTCAGGCCTTCATACGAGAAGCGGTCCTTGTCCGAGATCCAGCATTCGTTGATCGCTTCGTTCTCGAACGGCAGCACGCGCATCACGCGGTTGTTCTTTACCTGGACGACGAGGTTCGCGCCGACGGAATCGTGCGGGCTCACCGACTTGCGACGCGACAGTTCCCACGTACGGGCGCTGTAACGGAACGGCTTGCTGGTCAGCGCGCCGACCGGGCACAGGTCGATCATGTTGCCCGACAGTTCAGAGTCGACCGTCTTGCCGACGAACGACGTGATTTCCGAATGCTCGCCGCGACCCAGCATGCCGAGTTCCATCACGCCGGCCACTTCCTGGCCGAAGCGCACACAGCGCGTGCAGTGAATGCAGCGCGTCATCTCTTCCATCGAGATCAGCGGGCCGACATTCTTGTGGAACACGACGCGCTTTTCTTCGCTGTAGCGCGAACCCGACTTGCCATAACCGACCGCCAGATCCTGCAGCTGACACTCGCCGCCCTGATCGCAGATCGGGCAATCGAGCGGGTGGTTGATCAGCAGGAATTCCATCACGGATTGCTGCGCCTTCACCGCCTTGTCGGACTTCGTGCGCACGATCATGCCGGCCGAAACCGGCGTTGCGCAGGCGGGCACCGCCTTAGGCATTTTCTCGACTTCGACGAGACACATCCGGCAGTTCGCCGCGATCGACAGCTTCTTGTGATAGCAGAAGTGAGGAATGTACGTGTCGACCTTGTGCGCAGCCTGGATCACCATGCTGCCCTCGGCCACCTCGACCTTCTTGCCGTCTATTTCAAGTTCAACCATGATGGTCAATCTTCCTTAACCTGTTACCGCTCAATCGTTCGCCCGCTCGCCAGCCGCATGCCGGCGTACGCGCGTTTGCCGTGATGCCGCTCAAGCAGCGACCGTTTCCGTCGCCGCCGCGTGGGCGTGACCGCCGACGAGACAATGCTTGTTGGCGACGTGATATTCGAATTCGTCCCAGTAGTGCTTCAGCATCCCGCGCACCGGCATCGCTGCCGCATCGCCGAGCGCGCAGATCGTGCGGCCCATGATGTTTTCGGCAACCGAGTTCAGCAGGTCGAGATCTTCCTTGCGACCCTGGCCGTGCTCGATACGATGCACGACGCGATACAGCCAGCCGGTGCCTTCGCGGCACGGCGTGCACTGACCGCACGACTCTTCGTAATAGAAGTACGACAGACGCAGCAGCGCACGCACCATGCAACGCGTCTCGTCCATCACGATCACCGCGCCGGAGCCGAGCATCGAGCCCGCCTTCGCGATCGAATCGTAGTCGAGGTCGGTCTGCATCATGATGTCGCCGGGGATCACCGGTGCGGACGAGCCGCCAGGGATCACCGCCTTGATCTTCTTGCCGCCGCGCATGCCGCCGGCGAGTTCCATCAGCGTCGCGAACGGCGTGCCGAGCGGCACTTCGTAGTTGCCCGGACGTTCGATGTCACCGGAGATCGAGAAGATCTTCGTGCCGCCGTTGTTCGGCTTGCCGAGTTCGAGATACGCCTGCGGGCCGATCTCGAGCAGGAACGGCACGGCTGCGAACGTTTCGGTGTTGTTGATCGTCGTGGGCTTGCCGTACACGCCGAAGCTTGCCGGGAACGGCGGCTTGAAGCGCGGCTGGCCTTTCTTGCCTTCGAGCGATTCGAGCAGCGCGGTTTCTTCGCCGCAGATGTACGCGCCGTAACCGTGGTGCGCATGGAGTTCGAAGTTGAAGCCCGAACCCATGATGTTGTCGCCGAGGAAACCGGCGCGACGCGCCTCATCAAGTGCTTCTTCGAAGCGCTTGTAGGTTTCCCAGATTTCGCCGTGGATATAGTTGTAGCCGACCGTGATCCCCATCGCGTACGCGCCGATCGCCATGCCTTCGATCAGCGAGTGCGGATTCCAGCGGAGGATGTCGCGGTCCTTGAACGTGCCCGGTTCGCCTTCGTCCGAATTGCAGACGAGGTACTTCTGGCCAGGGAACTGACGCGGCATGAAGCTCCACTTCAGGCCCGTCGGGAAGCCGGCGCCGCCACGGCCGCGCAGACCCGACGCCTTGACGTCGGCGATCACCTGCTCGGGCGGAATCTTTTCTTCCAGGATGCGGCGCAGCTGCTTGTAGCCGCCGCGCGCGACGTAGTCTTCGAGATGCCAGTTGTCGCCGGTGAGGCCAGCGAGAATCAGCGGTTTGATGTGACGATCGTGGAGAGACGTCATTTCGAAAGTTCCTCGAGCAGCTGGTCGATCTTCTCGCGGCTCATGAAGCTGCACATGCGATGGTTGTTCACGAGCATCACCGGCGCATCGCCGCACGAGCCCATGCACTCCCCTTCCTTCAGCGTGAACTTGCCGTCGGCCGTGGTTTCGCCGAAGTCGATACCGAGCTTCTGCTTCAGGTAGTGAGCCGCGCTTTCCGAGCCGCCGTCCGGGCCGAGCTGGCACGGAAGGTTCGTACAGAGCGTGATCTTGTGGCGGCCGACCGGCGACGTCTCGTACATCGTGTAGAAGGTCGCGACCTCCTGCACGGCGACGGCCGGCATGCCGAGATAGTCCGCGACGAACTGCATCAGTTCGGGCGACAGCCAGCCATGCTCTTCCTGAGCAACGGCCAGCGCCGACATCACGGCGGACTGTTTCTGATCGGCGGGGTACTTCGTCAACGCGCGATCGATTTCTTTCAGGCCTTCAGCTGAGATCATTTTCAGACACGACTCTTTCAATTCCTACCGAACGAAAACCTGTCGCGCACAACGTATTGCGACAGACCCGGCGTTCCTTGCTGAACGCGTACCGCGGGGACGATGCGGAACGCGCCGTGATGATGATCGCCTAACGACCCAACCTAGCGATCGACTTCGCCGAACACGATGTCCTGCGTACCGATGATCGTCACCGCGTCGGCGATCATGTGGCCGCGCGCCATTTCGTCGAGCGCGGAAAGATGCGCATAACCCGGCGCGCGGATTTTCAGGCGATACGGCTTGTTCGCGCCGTCGGAGATCAGATAGATACCGAACTCGCCCTTCGGATGCTCGACGGCCGCGTACGCTTCGCCTTCCGGCACGTGGAAGCCTTCGGTGAAGAGCTTGAAGTGGTGAATCAGCTCTTCCATGTTCGACTTCATGCCGACGCGCGACGGCGGCGCGACCTTGTGATTGTCGATCATCACTGGGCCAGGATTCTTGCGCAGCCATTCAATACATTGTTTCGCGATCCGCGTGGACTGGCGCATTTCCTCGACACGCACGAGGTAGCGGTCGTAGCAGTCGCCGTTCACACCGACCGGGATATCGAAGTCGAGCTTGTCGTACACCTCGTACGGCTGCTTCTTGCGCAGATCCCATTCGATACCCGAGCCGCGCAGCATCGCACCCGTCATGCCGAGCTGCAGCGCACGCTCCGGGCTCACTACGCCGATGCCGACCAGACGCTGCTTCCAGATCCGGTTGTCGGTGAGCAGCGTTTCGTATTCGTCGACGCAGGTCGGGAAACGGTTGAAGAAGTCTTCGATGAAGTCGAGCAGCGAACCTTGCCGCGTCTCGTTCATCTTCGACAGCGCCTTCGCATTGCGAATCTTCGACGCCTTGTATTGCGGCATTGCGTCAGGCAGATCGCGATAGACGCCGCCCGGACGGTAGTACGCCGCGTGCATCCGTGCGCCGGACACCGCTTCGTACACGTCCATCAGGTCTTCGCGTTCGCGGAACGCGTACAGGAACACCGCCATCGCGCCGACGTCGAGTGCGTGCGCGCCGATCCACATCAGATGGTTCAGCACGCGCGTGACTTCGTCGAACAGCACGCGGATGTACTGCGCGCGGATCGGCACGTCGATGCCGAGCAGCTTTTCGATCGCCATCACGTAGCCGTGCTCGTTGACCATCATCGACACATAGTCGAGACGGTCCATGTACGGCACGGACTGGATGAAGGTCTTGCTTTCCGCGAGCTTTTCGGTCGCGCGATGCAGCAGACCGATGTGCGGGTCGGCACGCTGGATCACTTCGCCGTCGAGTTCGAGCACGAGGCGCAGCACACCGTGCGCTGCCGGATGCTGCGGGCCGAAGTTGAGCGTGTAGTTCTTGATCTCTGCCATGGCGTTCTCTTAGTGTTTCAGACCGCCATAGTGATCCTCGCGGATCACGCGCGGCGTGATTTCCCGCGGCTCGATCGTCACCGGCTGATAGACGACGCGCTTCTCTTCCGGGTCGTAACGCATTTCGACGTAGCCGGAAACGGGGAAATCCTTGCGGAACGGATGACCGATGAAACCGTAGTCGGTCAGGATACGGCGCAGGTCAGGATGGCCTTCGAACACGATACCGTAGAGGTCGAATGCTTCGCGCTCGTACCAGTTCGCCGAACTCCAGATCTCGACGACGGACGCCAGCAGCGGCACTTCGTCATCCGGTGCGAACGCGCGCACACGCACGCGCCAGTTGTTCGTCACCGACAGCAGATGCAGCACGGCCGCAAAACGCGGACCTTCGTATGCACCGTCGCCGTAGGTCTGATAATCGACGCCGCACAGATCGACCAGCTGCTCGAAGCGCAGCGTGGGATCGTCGCGCAGACGTTGCGCCACGTCGAGATATTCGCTTGCCTTCACGACGACAGTCACTTCGCCGATCGCTTCGGTCACGCTCAGCAGGCGGCCGCCAAAGGCCGCCTCGAGGTTCGCTTTCAGGGTCTCGAGTTTGCTTGCCATATTGTGGGAGGAGGCTCTGGCCTTATTGTCGGGCGATGGTGTTGGTGCGGCGGATTTTCGCCTGCAGCTGGATCACGCCGTAGACCAGCGCTTCCGCCGTCGGCGGACAGCCCGGCACGTAGACGTCGACCGGGACGATGCGGTCACAGCCGCGCACCACCGAGTACGAGTAGTGATAGTAGCCGCCGCCGTTCGCGCACGACCCCATCGAGATCACCCAGCGCGGCTCGGCCATCTGGTCGTAGACCTTGCGCAGTGCCGGCGCCATCTTGTTGCACAGCGTGCCGGCGACGATCATCACGTCCGACTGACGCGGACTCGGACGAAACACGACACCGAAGCGGTCGAGGTCGTAACGGGCTGCGCCCGCATGCATCATCTCAACCGCACAACACGCGAGACCGAACGTCATCGGCCACAGCGAGCCGGTGCGCGTCCAGTTGATCAGCTTGTCAGCCGTGGTGGTGACAAACCCTTCCTTCAAGACCCCTTCGATACTCATTTTCTTTCCACTCCAGACGGGCGGCTAGCCATGGCCGCCCATGCAAACCGGCATTAACCCGTCATTCCCAGTCGAGACCGCCCTTCTTCCAGATATAGGCGAAGCCCAGCAGGAATTCGAGCAGAAAAATCATCATCGACATGAACCCCGGCCAGCCGATGTCGCGCAGGGCCACGCCCCACGGGAACAGGAATGCCGTTTCAAGATCGAAAATGATGAAGAGGATGGCCACGAGGTAGTAGCGCACGTCGAACTTCATGCGCGCATCTTCGAACGCTTCGAAGCCGCACTCGTACGGTGCGTTCTTCTCGGTGTCGGGCCGATTGGGACCGAGGATCTTGCCGATACTGACCAGTGCTACGCCTAAACCGGTGCCCACGAGGAGGAACAACAAAACGGGGAAATAGGCTGCGAGGTTCAAGACTATCCTCAATCGGTTGGTTCGAGTACTGCCGGAGAGTAACACCGGCGCGTCATTTACTTCGGCCTGCTTGACGCTGTTAGCCCACAGTAAACCGCGAACTAGAAGTAGAAATGCCAGCCGAAGCAAGCGGCTGGCATTAGATAACATTGGTGCCGACGGCGAGACTCGAACTCGCACAGCTTTCGCCACTACCCCCTCAAGATAGCGTGTCTACCAATTTCACCACGTCGGCACTGTTTGCAATCCGGGAAAACAACTTATAAAACCCGCGAATCGCTTCAAGACTTCGATTGTAACTGGTTCAAACAGTTTGTTCAACGCACAAAAGCGCGCCGAACGAAAATTTTATTTCGGTACGTCCTGGCCCGGCGTCGATGCAGCGGAAGCTGCCGCAGGCGTCGACCCAGCGACCGGCGCGGATGCTGCCGATGCTGCGACCGGAGCCGTCGCCACTTCGCTCAGTACACCTGCCGAAGGTCTGGATTTATAGGAGCCGATGTAGGTTAGCGCCAGCGTACTCACGAAGAAAACCGCAGCGAGGACTGCAGTGGTTCGCGACAGAAAGTTCGCGGAACCGGTCGCGCCGAACAGGCTGCCCGATGCCCCGCTACCAAATGCCGCACCCATGTCGGCACCCTTGCCGTGCTGCAGCAATACGAGGCCGATGATGCCCAGTGCCGACAGCAACTGCACGACGATAATCAATGTCTTCAAATACAGCATCACACCACCCGAGTCTCATTTAATCGGACGACATGCGATGCATGCCGCCGCGAGCCACCTCACCTGCACGCCTGCCGCTTAAAGCGTCGCGGCTGCTGCGTTGCAGATTGCGAGGAAATCCTGTGCCTTCAACGATGCGCCGCCAATCAGGCCGCCATCGATATCCGGCTGACGAAACAACTCTTCTGCGTTGTCCGGCTTCACACTCCCGCCGTACAGCACGGGTACGTCACCGACTTCCGCGCTTTTCGCGACGAGAAGCTTGCGCAGGAACGCGTGAACCGCCTGCGCTTCGGCGGCCGTCGCGCTCTTGCCGGTGCCGATCGCCCAGACCGGTTCGTAGGCGACCACGATACGCACGGCTTTTTCGAGCGACAGCTTCGCGAGTACGTCTTCCAGCTGCGTGCTGACCACCTGCTCCGTCGCACCAGCTTCGCGCTGCTCCAGCGTTTCACCGACACATACGATCGGCGTCAACCCTGCTGCCAATGCGCGTTCCGTCTTGACTGCGACGAGGTCCGCGCTTTCGCTGTGATACGCGCGCCGCTCGGAATGCCCGACGATTGCAAACGTCGCACCGAACTCCGCCACCATGTCCGCCGAGACTTCACCGGTGTACGCGCCCTGCACATGCGCCGACACGTCCTGCGAACCCCATCCGACGGCGCTACCGGTCAGCAGACTCTGGGCCTGCGCGAGATACGGACACGGCACACACACGCCAACTCCGAGCTGCTCAGGCAGACTTCCGATTCCCTGCGCAACGGCATCCAGCAGAACCACATTGTCGGCGAGCCGACCATGCATCTTCCAGTTACCGACTACCAGTTTCTTTCGTTGTTGGGCCATCGTCTCGTTCGGTCGTGGCTGAATCGTCGATGGGACGAAGCGGCGGGTGCATCGCATGAAGCTAATGCTGGCCCGGCTCGTCCCGCGTCGTACAGCGCGCGCAAAACGCGCAATTTTACTGCGTGAGGCGTCAGCGGGTCAAACCGCGCGGCCGTGTATTCGCACCCTTTTACCGTGCTGCTTCACGAGCGCGGCGAATACGATGAGCACCGACTCGGAGTCTCACCTGGCTTCAAACCTCAAGCCACGCTCCAGTCCAGCATCAGCTTGCCGACGTGCGTGCTGCTTTCCATCAGCGCATGCGCCTGTGCAGCCTGCGCGGCCGGGAACACCTGATGCACCACCGGCTTGATGCGCCCGCTTTCGAGGTGCGGCCACACGCGCTCCTTCAACTGCGCGGCGATCTTCGCCTTGAATTCCACCGACCGCGGACGCAACGTCGAACCCGTCACCGTCAACCGGCGACGTAGCACATCGTTCAGATTCAGTTCCGCTTTCGCGCCGCCGAGCAGCGCGATCAGCACGAGGCGCCCACCGTCCGCGAGCGCGGTCAGTTCGCGCGGCACATAGCTGCCTGCCACCATATCGAGGATCACGTCGACACCGCGATCGTTCGTCAGCGACTTCACGACCTCGACGAAGTCTTCGGTCTTGTAGTTGATCGCGCGTTCGGCGCCGAGCGCTTCGCAGGCGCGGCATTTGTCGTCGGAACCGGCCGTCGCGAACACGCGGAACCCGAGCGCATGCGCGATCTGGATCGCGGTCACGCCGATGCCGCTCGAGCCGCCCTGCACCATGAACGTTTCGTTCGCACCGCCCTCGCCCGCACCGAGCTGCGCGCGATCGAAGACGTTGCTCCATACCGTGAAGAAGGTCTCGGGCAGCGACGCCGCCTCGATATCCGACAGCCCATTCGGCACCGGCAGACACTGCGCGAGCGGCGCCGTCGCGTATTCCGCGTAGCCGCCGCCTGTGAGCAATGCGCACACGCGATCGCCGATCTTCAGGCCGAACGGATTGTGCTTCGCATCGAGCGAACCGCCGACGATCTCGCCGGCCACTTCGAGGCCCGGCAGATCCGACGCCCCCGGCGGCGGCGCATAGGCGCCCTTGCGCTGAAACACGTCCGGGCGATTCACGCCCGATGCGCTCACCTTGATCAGCACCTCACCCGCTTTCGGCTCCGGCTTCGGCCGTTCGGCGAGTTTCAAGACTTCAGGCGCACCGAACTCGGTAATCTCGATCGCTTTCATCCGTCGTCACCTCCAAGGTCTGGATTGCGCTGCGAACCCCACGAACGTTGTGAACGTTACGGCGGGATGCGCAAGACAATCGGCCCTGCATGAAAAACGGCCGGCGCGCATTCGCGCTGCCGGCCGTTGCCTCTTACCGCGTTACTGCTGCGGCGTCGGCTCGCCTTGCGGCGCTTCGTTCAACAGCGCTTTCGCCGACAAACGCACACGACCCTTCTCGTCCGTCTGGATGACCTTGACCTTCACTTGCTGGCCTTCCTTCAGATAGTCGTTGATGTCCTTGATACGTTCGTTCGCGATCTCGGAGATATGCAGCAGACCGTCCTTGCCCGGCAGGATGTTCACGATCGCGCCGAAATCGAGCAGCTTAAGCACCGAGCCTTCGTACACCTGGCCCACTTCGACTTCCAGCGTGATGTTCTCGATACGCTTCTTCGCTTCGGCCATCCCTTCGCTGCTGGTGCTCGCGATGGTGACGACGCCGTCGTCGGAGATGTCGATCGTCGTGCCCGTTTCTTCGGTCAGCGCACGGATCACCGAGCCGCCCTTGCCGATCACGTCGCGGATCTTTTCCGGATTGATCTTGATCGTGATCATGCGCGGAGCGTAGTCGGACAGTTGCGTGTTCGCACCCGACACCGCCGAGCTCATCTTGCCGAGAATATGCAGACGGCCTTCCTTCGCCTGAGCGAGCGCGACCTGCATGATTTCCTTCGTGATGCCCTGGATCTTGATGTCCATCTGCAGTGCGGTCACGCCTTGTTCCGTGCCCGCGACCTTGAAGTCCATGTCGCCGAGGTGATCTTCGTCGCCGAGGATGTCGGTCAGCACCGCAAACTTGTTGTCTTCGAGAATCAGGCCCATCGCGATGCCGGCGACGTGCGCCTTCATCGGCACGCCGGCATCCATCAGCGCGAGGCAGCCGCCGCACACCGATGCCATCGACGACGAACCGTTCGACTCGGTGATTTCCGACACGACGCGGATCGAGTAGCCGAATTCTTCGGCGCTCGGCAGGCATGCGACCAGCGCGCGCTTCGCGAGACGGCCGTGACCGATTTCGCGACGCTTCGGCGAACCGACGCGGCCGGTTTCGCCGGTGGCGAACGGGGGCATGTTGTAGTGGAGCATGAAGCGCTCGCGGTATTCGCCTTCGAGCGCGTCGATGATCTGTTCGTCACCCTTCGTGCCGAGCGTCGCGACGACGAGCGCCTGCGTTTCGCCACGCGTGAAGAGTGCCGAGCCGTGCGTACGCGGCAGCACGCCGGTACGGATCTCGATCGGGCGCACCGTGCGCGTGTCGCGGCCGTCGATACGCGGCTCGCCGTTCAGGATCTGAGTACGGACGATCTTCGCTTCGATGTCGAACAGCACGTTGCCGACGCTCGCCTTGTCCGCTGCAACCGTACCGGCTGCTGCTGCGTCCTGTTCGAGCTGTGCGGACGTCGCTGCGTAGACTTCCTTCAGCTTCGCCGAACGGGCTTGCTTGTCGCGGATCTGGTAAGCGGCGAGCAGATTGGCCTGCGCGATTTCCGTCACGCGCGCGATCAGCGCTTCGTTCTTCGGCGCCGGCTGCCAGTCCCATTCGGGCTTGCCGCCGTCACGCACGAGTTCGTGGATCGCGTCGATCGCGACCTGCATCTGCTCGTGGCCGAACACGACCGCGCCGAGCATCACTTCTTCGGACAGTTGCTTCGCTTCCGATTCGACCATCAGCACCGCGCGTTCCGTGCCGGCGACCACGAGGTCGAGGCTCGATTCCTTGATCTGCGAGCGGGTCGGGTTCAGCACGTATTCGTTGTTCAGATACGCGACGCGAGCGGCGCCCACCGGACCGTTGAACGGCAGACCCGACACGGCCAGCGCGGCCGATGCGCCGATCAGCGCGGGGATGTCGGCCGGCACTTCCGGGTTGATCGACATCACGTGGATCACGACCTGGACTTCGTTGTAGAAGCCTTCCGGGAACAGCGGACGCAGCGGACGGTCGATCAGGCGCGAGATCAGCGTCTCGCCTTCGGACGGACGGCCTTCACGGCGGAAGAAGCCACCGGGGATCTTGCCGGCGGAATAGGTTTTCTCGATGTAGTCGACGGTCAGCGGGAAAAAGTCCTGGCCCGGCTTCGCGGTCTTCGCGCCGACGACCGTGGCGAGCACCACGGTATCTTCGATGTCGACGAGGACAGCACCGCCGGCCTGACGGGCGATCTCACCGGTTTCCAGGCGAACGGTATGTTGTCCCCACTTGAACTCTTTAACGATCTTATTGAACATTAGTCACTCCTTTACGCTTCGTTATGCCGCGCGGACTAGCAGCGGCGCGGCAACGCCATGACCGGGGCCGCGCGGACAGAGGAGTGTTATGCCATTCCAGAGGACCACGCCGTGCGCGCACCGCTGGAATGACACAAGGCTCTGCCCCGAGGCCCGGCCGTGTTTCGTGTTGCCGCCGGCTCTTCCGGTCCGCATCGAATGACGGGAACGAACGACGGCGGACAACCTGCCGGTGCGCATCACATAAAGCGCACCGTTCAAAAACAAAATGCCTGCATCAGTGGAACTGACACAGGCATCTTGGTGAGAGACCGTCCGATTACTTACGCAGACCCAGCTTCTCGATCAGCGTGCGGTAACGGTCGGCGTCCTTGCCCTTCAGGTAGTCGAGCAGCTTGCGACGGCGGCTCACCATGCGCAGCAGACCGCGGCGGCTGTGGTGATCCTTCGTGTGTTCCTTGAAGTGAACGGTCAGTTCGTTGATGCGGGTCGTGAGCAGCGCGACCTGAACTTCAGGGGAGCCGGTGTCGTTAGCAGCGCGTGCGAATTGCGCGACGACGTCGGACTTCTTGGCAATAGTAACTTCAGCAACAGTCATGTTGATTTCCTTGAGAACTAGACAGGCGGTCACGGAAGAACGGCCGTGCCGTGATTTACAGCGAAACGCGATTGTAACACAGCGGATGTATCAGGCGACCCCCCTGCCTTTGCGCGTTTTTCGGGGGGAATTGCCGGGGTTTCGGGCCATCGTGCATGCCGTGCGTTGGCGCCCGCCAGCCCGGCCCGCGCTCAGGGTCGCTGCATCCGGCACACGGTGGCCGGCGCCGTGCGCTCCGGCGGCAACGCGAGCACGGTCCGGAAACCGTAGCCGGACCCTTCGTTGTCGAAGCGCACGCCCGGCGTGCCGGCCTTGTCCATTTCCATTACGTACAGCGGCTGGATCAGCTGATGATCGTCGGCGCGCATCCATACCGGGTGGAAGCCATTGTCGAACTTCATGCCTTCGAGCGCGTGTGCGACAGCCGTCGGCTGCGCGCTGCCGGCCTTGTTCATCGCCGCGGCCAGCATTTCGATCATCAGCTCCATGCGCAAAACCGGATAATCGTCCTGAGCGGCGGGATAGCGCGCGCGGAATGCCCGATACCACGCGTCCGACGCGGCGCCGCCCGCATTCGGATGCCAGTCGGCGACGGCCAGCACGCGCTTCACGCCCGCGTCGCCGAGTGCCGCCGGCGCACCGAGGCTGTTGCCGTAGAACGTATAGAAGCGGGTATCGAGGCCCTGCTCGCGCGCCGCCTTGACGAGCAGCGTCAGATCGTTGCCCCAGTTGCCGGTCACGACCGCATCCGCGCCGCTGGCGCGGATCTTCGCGATATACGGCGCGAAGTCCTTCACGCGGCCGATCGGATGAAATTCGTCGCCGACTACCGAAATGTCCGGCCGCTTCGCCGCGAGCGCCGCGCGCGCGAGGCGGCTCACGTCGTGGCCGAAGCTGTAGTCCTGGTTCAGCAGATACACCTTCGTCACCGATCGGTCGCGCTGGATCACGTCCGCGAGCGCGTCCATCCGCATGCCGGCGTGTGCGTCGAAACGGAAATGCCAGAAGCTGCAGTTCGCGTTCGTCAACGCAGGATCGTCGGCGGAATAGTTGAGGAACAGTTCGCGATTGTCCGGCTCGCGGGCATTCTGTTTGTCGATCGCGCCGAGCAGCGCCGCAGCGACCGCCGAGCTGTTGCCCTGCATCACGAAGCCGATGTGCCGGTCTGCCGCCGCTCGCAGTTGAACCAGCGCTTCTTCCGCGCTGCCCTTGCTGTCGAGCACGACGAGTTCGAGCGGATGCGTACCGTCGGCGAGTTTCACGCCGCCGCGCGCGTTTACCTGCTCGACGCCGAAGCGCAGATTGCGCTCCACCGCGGCACCGGCATTCGCGAACGGCCCGGACATGCCCTCGATCAGCGCAAGCTGGATCGGCTCACCGGTCGCAGCCGCCGAGGCCGCAAGCGGCGTCACCGTCATCGAGACGGCGAGCGCCGCCAGCGCTGCCTGCGTTATTCGTCGCCACGTCGTCCACGCTGCCCACTCGCTTGCCATCGCCGTTCCGTCCAGTTCCCGATTCATCGAAGCGCGGATCATAGGACGCCCGCGCCCGCGAGAGCAAGTCCGGCACGGAGCCGCTCTGCGTCGCTGAGTGCGAACCACGCAATCCTTTCGCGGCCCGCGTGTCAAAATAATGCATTCGACGCATTCCACAACGAGCCGTCAGCCTTGCCTGTCACCGGAGGAACTCATGTCTAACCGTTTCTTATCCGTAGCCGCCTCTGCCGCGCGGTGGCGGCGCGCCGCCGCGGCCTGCCTCGGCGCGCTCGCGCTGGCCGGCTGCGTGCAGCCGTGGCAGAAGTTTCAGCCGGGCGCGGATCAATCGACGATCGTCGCGCAACTCGGCGCCCCGCGCGAGGTCTACGATCTGCCGAACGGCGGCAAGCGGCTGATGTGGCCAACCCAGCCGATGGGCGAAACGACGGTCGCCGCCGATATCGACGGGGCCGGCAAGATCGTCAACGTGCGCCAGGTGCTGCAACCCCTCGAGTTCTATCGCGCGGAGATCGGCAAATGGACGAAAAACGACGTGCTCGTCAATTTCGGCCGCCCCGAAGAGACCGCGTATTTCCCGTTGATGAAGCGCGAGGTCTGGACCTATCGCTATCTCGAGGACAACGTCTGGTACATGATGTACAGCTTCTACTTCGACAATCAGGGCATCGTGCGTCTCACGCAGAAAACGCCCGACCCGCTGCACGACCCGGATCGCCGCAGCCTGTTTTGATGCCGATTCGACCCGTCACGCATGCGGCCACCGCCGCACACGAAAGCCGCCTTTCGCAGGGCGGCTTTTTTTTATTTATGTCGCATGAGCCGGGATTTATTTTCTGACGCGCCAATAATTTTTTCTCGAAAGCTATTGGTAAGGTTAACCCCCGATGCGGCCGGCTTGCCCCACAAAAAGCCAGCGTCGCCGCATCGACTGAACGAATGGAGCCGCTCTAGATGGATCGTCCGAAACGCATGCTGGTCGCCAACATCGCCTGGGCACGGGAAGCCGCCGCCCGCGACCCGCAGTTCTTCACCGGCCTGACACAGGGCCAGAATCCGCACGTGCTGTGGCTCGGTTGTTCGGACAGCCGCGTGCCCGCCGAAACGATCACCCACTGCGAACCGGGCGACCTGTTCGTCCATCGCAACATCGCGAACCTGTTCGATCCCGACGACGACAACGGCGCCAGCGTGCTCGAGTATGCGGTCCGCGTGCTGAAGGTCGGTCACGTGATCGTCTGCGGACACTACGGCTGCGGTGGCGTGCGCGCATCGCTGCTGCCGCTGGATCCGTCGCTGCCGCACGTCAACCGGCGCATCGCACCGCTGTGCACGCTCGCGCACACGCATCGCGACGAACTCGCGCAGCACGGATCGGAGAGCGCACGCGTGAACCGGCTCGCGGAACTGAACGTGCTGGAGCAGGTGCGTCAACTGCTTGAGCATCCGATCGTGCGCGACATGGAGACGCCGCCTCTCGTGCACGGCTGGATCTTCTCGCTCGAAGACGGACGGATCAAGGTGCTCGCATCCGGCTATCCGGAAGATGCCGGGCCCTCTGACCGCTCCACATAACCCCTTCCGGAGCATCGCGATCCGGCGACACCCACATGCATATCGCCGGACCGCGCCCCGCTCCGCTTATCGCCCCCCCTCTCCGCCCGACACCATGACCGACCGACTCAGTCCCTCCACGCTCGCCCGCGATCTGTTCGCGGGCACCGTTGTCTTTCTCGTCGCGTTGCCGCTATGCCTTGGCATCGCGAATGCGTCGGGCGTCGAGCCGTTCGCCGGGCTCGTCTCCGGAATTGTCGGCGGGCTGGTCGTCGCTGCGTTGAGTGGCTCGCGACTCAGCGTCAGCGGACCGGCGGCGGGTCTCGTCGTGATCGTCGTCGAAGGGATCGCGCGGCTCGGCAGCTTTTCGGCGTTCCTGCTCGCGGTGCTGCTGTCGGGCGCGATCCAGTTTGGCTTCGGGATGCTGAAGGCGGGCCGGTTAGCAGCCTATGTGCCGTCGCCGGTCATCAAAGGGATGCTCGCGGCGATCGGTCTGCTGCTGATCGTCAAGCAGATTCCGCTCGCGCTCGGCGTGAGCGGCAGCGACGCAGAGGCAACTGCACACGTAGCCAGCAGCCTCACGACGCCGCTCGGCTCGCTATCGCTCACGGCCTGCGCAATCGCCGTGCTGTCGCTCGCGTTGCTCGTCGCATGGGAAACGCGAGCGCTGCGCCGCTTCCCGCTCGTGCGTCTGATGCCCGCACCGCTCGCCGTGGTGCTGCTCGGCATCGCTGCGACGCTCGCACTCGACGCGTTCGCTCCCGCGTTTGCACCTGCCGCCGCCCATCGCGTCGCGCTGCCGTCGCTCGAATCGTTCGCGGCGCTGCGTGGGGCGCTCGCGCTCGCCGACTTCGGCCCGAACCTCGCGCAGCTCGTGAATCCCGACGTATGGCGCGTCGCGTTCACGCTCGCGATCGTCGCGAGTCTCGAAACGCTGCTGAGTCTGGAGGCCGTCGAACAGATCGATCCGAAGCGTCGCGCCGCGCCGCCGGATCGCGAGTTGAAGGCGCAAGGCGTCGGCAACCTGATCGCCGGTGCGATCGGCGGATTGCCGATCACGTCGGTCATTGTGCGCAGCTCCGCGAACGTGCATGCCGGCGCGCAGAGCCGGCTGTCCGCGGTGATTCACGGCGTGCTGCTGCTCGTCAGCGTGTTCGCACTGACTAGCGTGATCAACCTGATTCCGCTCGCGTGCCTCGCGGCGATCCTGATCTTCACCGGCGTGAAGCTCGCGAAACCGTCGCTGTTCGCCGCGACCGCGAAACAGGGCTTCGCTGCGTTCGCGCCGTTCATCGTGACGGTGATCGGCGTGTTCGCGACCGACCTGCTGATCGGCATCGTGCTCGGCATGCTGTGCAGCGTGCTGCTCACGCTACGTGCAAACCTGCAGCGGCCGATCACGCTCGCGCAGCACGACGATCACTACCTGCTGTCGTTTCGCAAGGACGTGTCGTTTCTCGGCAAGGTCTCGCTGAAGCACTATCTGCAGCAGATCCCCGACGGCGCGACGCTGATCGTCGATGCGACGCGCGCCGACTTCATCGATCACGACGTGCACGAACTGATCGACCGCTTCGCCGCCGATGCACCACGCCGCTCAATCGCGCTGGAAATTCGTCAGCACGCGCACGCGACCCGGCGGCCGACACGCGAATGGACGTGGCGCAGAACCGCCGCTGAATAACGACACACAAAGAAAAACCCCGCGCTTCGTCGAAGCGCGGGGTTTTCGGAACGATGCAGCGTGTTGTGACTCGCAGTTTTACGAACGCTGCGGATTCAGCTTGTCCGCATTGCCGTACAGCTTGTTGAGCGCCGAGATATACGCTTTCGCCGATGCAGCGACGATATCCGGATCAGTGCCGACGCCGTTCACGATACGTCCGCCCTTCGACAGCCGCACCGTCACTTCGCCCTGCGCCTGCGTACCGGTCGTGATCGCGTTGACCGAATACAGCAGCAGTTCCGATCCGCTGCCGACTTCCGATTCGATCGCATTCAGCGTCGCATCGACTGGCCCGTTGCCCTTCGCGTCGCCGGTCACTTCCTTGCCGTCGACCGAGAACACGATGTGCGCCTGCGGCTGCTCGCCGGTCTCCGAGCGCTGCGACAGCGACACGAACTTGTAGTGCTCTTTCTGCTGCGCTTCCGCCGATTCCTCGGTGACGATCGCGATGATGTCCTCGTCGAAGATTTCGGCCTTCCGGTCAGCCAGTTCCTTGAAGCGCGCGAACGCGGCGTTCAGTTCGCCTTCGCTGTCGAGCGTCACGCCCAGTTCCTGCAGCCGCTGCTTGAACGCGTTGCGCCCCGACAGCTTGCCGAGCACGATCTTGTTCGCGCTCCAGCCCACGTCTTCCGCGCGCATGATCTCGTAGGTGTCGCGCGCCTTCAGCACGCCGTCCTGGTGAATGCCCGACGCGTGCGCGAATGCATTCGCACCGACCACCGCCTTGTTCGGCTGCACGACGAAACCGGTGATCTGCGACACGAGCTTCGATGCCGGCACGATCTGCGTCGTATCGATGCCGAGCTCGAGACCGAAGTAGTCCTTGCGCGTCTTCACCGCCATTACGATTTCTTCGAGCGACGTGTTGCCCGCGCGCTCGCCGAGACCATTGATCGTGCATTCGACCTGACGCGCGCCGCCGATCTGCACGCCGGCCAGCGAATTCGCCACCGCCATCCCGAGATCGTTATGGCAGTGCACGGAGAACACCGCCTTGTCCGAGTTCGGAATGCGCTCGCGCAGCGTCTTCACGAGATTGCCGTACAGATCCGGCACGCCGTAGCCGACGGTGTCGGCGATGTTGATCGTCGTCGCGCCTTCGGCGATCACCGCTTCGAGCACGCGGCACAGGAAGTCCATGTCCGAGCGGCTGCCGTCTTCCGGTGAAAACTCGACGTCGTTCGTGAACTTGCGTGCGAAACGCACCGCGAGCTTCGCCTGCTCAAACACCTGGTCGGGCGTCATGCGCAGCTTCTTCTCCATGTGCAGCGGCGACGTCGCGATAAACGTGTGGATGCGGAAGTGATCGGCGGGCTTCAATGCATCGGCAGCACGCTGGATGTCCTTATCGTTCGCGCGGGCGAGCGAACAGACAGTGCTGTCGCGAATCATCGACGCGATCGCCTGGATCGCGTCGAAGTCGCCGTTCGAACTGGCCGCGAAGCCCGCTTCGATCACGTCGACTTTCATCCGTTCGAGCTGCTTCGCGATGCGGATTTTTTCTTCCTTCGTCATCGACGCACCGGGCGATTGTTCGCCGTCGCGCAACGTCGTGTCGAAAATAATCAGCTTGTCTGCCATCTCGGGTCTCCGTGGGGATTCGTGGGGTTCGTTAAGTAATGTACGCAGGAAACGGAATTCGGGTGTTCGCGCCACCGCTGGCGACGCAAAACCACGCACGAAGCAGACGGGGGGCGAGAACGATCAGCGCGGTAGACGCGCTAGTGCTAGCGCACGTAGTGGCGCGCCGGCTTGAGGAAGAAGGGAAATCGTGGGGAATCGCATCCGGCAAATATAGCGGCAATCAGGCGAACGTGCAATTGGCGCAAAGCCTGCCCCATAAAGGGAAACGGCAGCCTACGTTACCGTTTGGCTGCCGTTTCACGCACGTGCGTAGTACGCGGTTTGTACGTCAGTGCTCGCGTTGCGACGACCGCGCCGGATTCGCCCGGCCCTGCACCGCCTGCCACGCCCAGAACACATAGCCCGACAGTCCGTACAGCACGAACAGCCCGAACAGCATCAGCGGCGGATCGGACGACACCAGCACGAACGCGACCACCACGAGCAGGATCGCCGCGAACGGCACGCGATGCCGGACGTCGAGCGCCTTGCCGCTGTAGAACGGCGCATTCGATACCATCGTCACGCCTGCATAGACGGTCAGCGCGAACGCGACCCATGGCAGCCAGACGAGCTTGAGCGGCACGCGGTTGTCGGTCGCGAGCCACACGAAGCCCGCGATCAGCGCGGCCGCAGCCGGGCTCGGCATGCCCTGGAAAAAACGCTTGTCGACGACGCCGATGTTCGTGTTGAAGCGCGCGAGCCGCAGCGCCGCTCCCGAGCAGTAGACGAACGCCGCGAGCCAGCCCCAGCGCCCCAGGTCTTTCAGGATCCACTCGTACATCACGAGCGCGGGCGCGACGCCGAACGACACCATGTCCGACAGACTGTCGAACTGCTCGCCGAACGCGCTTTGCGTGTGCGTCATCCGCGCGACGCGACCGTCCATTCCGTCGAGCACCATCGCGACGAAGATCGCGATCGCCGCGACTTCGAAGCGCACGTTCATCGCCTGCACGACGGCGAAGAAGCCGCAGAACAGTGCGGCAGTAGTAAACGCATTGGGCAGCAGGTAAATGCCCCGCTTGCGCAGAAACTGCTGACGCCGCGCGCGGCGGCTGTCGGTCACCACCGGCTCCGGCACCACCGGCTTGTTGCGGCGGAACGGACGCGGCGACGGTGCGCCGCCCTGACGCGGACGACGCGGTTTGAATGCGGCCATCGGGAACTCCTTATGCCGGCTTACAGTTCAGCGAGGATCGTCGACGAAGCAGAAACCTTTTCGCCGATCGACACACGAGGACGGCTGCCCACCGGCAGATACACGTCGACCCGCGAACCGAAGCGGATGAAACCATAACGTTGACCGCGCGTGAGCGGTTCGCCGGCGCGCACGTAGCAGAGAATGCGGCGCGCGATCAAACCGGCGATCTGCACCGACGTCACCGTATGACCGCTCGCGGTTTCGATCACGAGCGCGTTGCGTTCGTTCTCGAGCGACGCCTTGTCGACCGCGGCGTTCAGATACGCGCCCGGAAAATACTCGACCTTCGAGATCGCGCCGTCGACCGGCGAGCGCTGCGAATGCACGTTGAACACGTTCATGAATACGCTGATCTTCAGCGACTCGCGATTCGCGTAAGGATCGTGCGCGGTTTCGACCGCGACGATGCGGCCGTCGGCGGGACACAGCACTGCATTCGCCTGCGTGGGAATGGGCCGAGCCGGATCGCGGAAGAACTGCACGACGAAAATGAGCAGCAGCCAGAACGGCCACGCAAAGCCGAACCCCGCGACGGCATGGATCAGCAGCACGACGACGGCGGCGATCGCGATGAACGGCCAGCCTTCGCGCGCGATGATCGGATGAGGGTAATTCATGAGTGGCTTCACTTTTTTGTAAAACCGTAGGATAGCAAAAGCCGTCCAGGGTTCAGCACACCTGGACGGCTTTTTGATGCGTTGCACACAGCGGCACGAAGAAAATGCGAACTTCGCGCCGCCGTGGCAGCAAGACTCAAACGAAGCGCAAGCTTAGTTCTTCGACTGGTCGACGAGCTTGTTCTTCGCGATCCACGGCATCATCGCGCGCAGCTTCGAACCGACCTGTTCGATCTGGTGCTCGGCCGTCAGACGGCGACGCGATTGCAGCGTCGGTGCGCCGGCGCGGTTTTCGATGATGAAGCTCTTCGCGTACTCGCCGGTCTGGATGTCCTTCAGGACGTCCTTCATCACCTTCTTCGTTTCGGCGGTGATGATGCGCGGACCCGTCACGTACTCGCCGTACTCGGCGTTGTTCGAGATCGAGTAGTTCATGTTCGCGATGCCGCCTTCGTAGATCAGGTCGACGATCAGCTTCAGTTCGTGCAGGCACTCGAAGTACGCCATTTCCGGCGCGTAACCCGCTTCGACCAGCGTTTCGAAACCGGCCTTGATCAGGTCGACGGTACCGCCGCACAGCACGGCCTGTTCGCCGAACAGATCGGTTTCGGTTTCTTCGCGGAAGTTGGTTTCGATGATGCCGGCACGGCCACCGCCGTTAGCCGCTGCGTAGGACAGCGCGATGTCGCGTGCTGCGCCCGACTTGTCCTGTGCAACCGCGATCAGGTGCGGCACGCCGCCACCTTGCGAGTACGTGCCGCGCACCGTGTGGCCCGGGGCCTTCGGCGCGATCATGATCACGTCGAGGTCGGCACGCGGGATCACCTGGCCGTAATGGACGTTGAAGCCGTGCGCGAATGCGAGGGCTGCGCCTTCTTTCGCGTTGGCGTGCACTTCCTTGCTGTACACCTCGGCGATCTGCTCGTCGGGCAGCAGCATCATCACGACGTCCGCGCCCTTCACCGCTTCCGCGACTTCCTTGACCGTGAGGCCGGCATTCGCAGCCTTGCTCCACGAAGCGCCACCCTTGCGCAGGCCGACCGTCACGTTCACGCCGCTGTCTTTCAGGTTCAGCGCATGTGCATGGCCTTGCGAGCCGTAACCGATGATCGTGACCTGCTTGCCTTTGATGAGGGAGAGGTCGGCGTCCTTGTCGTAGAAAACTTTCATGTCTGTTCCTTGGCGATATTCAAAAATCAGTGAATCCGGCCGATGCCGGGTTTGCTGCTGGGAATGGCCGGTGACGCACGGCGCGTCCCGGTCCCGATCGATGTGGCGTCAAACCTTCAGGATGCGTTCGCCGCGCCCGATACCGGAGCCGCCTGTGCGGACCGTTTCGAGAATCGCGGTGGCGTCGAGTCCTTCGAGGAACGCATCGAGCTTGTTGCTCGCACCCGTCAGTTCGATCGTGTAGGTCTTTTCGGTGACGTCGATGATGCGGCCGCGGAAAATATCCGACATCCGCTTCATCTCCTCACGCTCCTTGCCGACTGCCCTTACCTTGATCAGCATCAGCTCGCGCTCGATGTGGGCGCCCTCTGTCAGGTCGACCACTTTCACCACCTCGATCAGGCGGTTCAGATGCTTCGTGATCTGTTCGATCACGTCGTCCGAGCCAATGGAAACGATGGTCATGCGCGACAGCGAATGGTCTTCGGTCGGGGCCACCGTCAAGGTTTCGATGTTGTACCCGCGTGCGGAAAAGAGACCCACCACGCGCGACAGCGCGCCGGGTTCGTTCTCCAGCAGGACGGAAATGATGTGTCTCATGTTCGCTTCTTCCAGATGATTGATCGACGTAGCGGAGTTCGTGCCGCTTCGCCCGTTCGCGCCCTTCGTGAAAGCGCACATGGCGAAGCCGGCAAACGAAACCCGTTATAGGTCTTCCGACCCGAGCAGCATCTCGGTGATGCCCTTGCCGGCCTGAACCATCGGCCAGACGTTCTCGGTGGGATCGGTCTGGAAGTCGAGAAACACCGTGCGATCCTTCAGACGCAGCGCTTCCTTCAGCGCCGGCTCGACATCCGCGGTCTTTTCGATGCGCATGCCGACGTGGCCGTACGCCTCGGCGAGCTTCACGAAATCGGGCAGCGCATCCATGTACGAATGCGAATAGCGCTTGCTGTATTCGATCTGCTGCCATTGGCGCACCATGCCCAGATAGCGGTTGTTCAGCGAAATGATCTTCACGGGCGTGTTGTACTGCTTGCAGGTCGACAGCTCCTGAATGCACATCTGGATCGAGCCTTCGCCGGTGATACACAGCACGTCGTCGTCCGGGTGCGCGATCTTCACGCCCATCGCCGCCGGCAGGCCGAAGCCCATCGTGCCGAGGCCACCGGAGTTGATCCAGCGACGCGGCTTGTTGAAGCGATAGAACTGCGCGGCCCACATCTGGTGCTGGCCGACGTCCGAACACACGAACGCGTTACCGTCGGTCAGTTCGTACGCCTTTTCCACCACGTATTGCGGCTTGATGATCTCGCTCTTGCGATCGAACTTCAGGCAGTCTTTCGCGCGCCATTCCTCGATGTCCTTCCACCATTGCGCGAGCGCGGCGGTGTCCGGGCCGTGTTCGGCGGTCTGCAGCTGTTCGATCAGTTCCTTCAGCACTTCCTTCACGTCGCCGACGATCGGGATATCGACCTTCACGCGTTTCGAGATCGAAGACGGATCGATGTCGATGTGAATGATCTTGCGCGGCCGCGACGCGAAGTGCGCCGGATCGCCGATCACGCGGTCGTCGAAGCGCGCACCGATTGCGATCAGCACGTCGCAGTGCTGCATCGCCATGTTCGCTTCGTAGGTGCCGTGCATGCCGAGCATGCCGAGGAATTTCTTGTCGCTTGCGCGATAGCCGCCCAGGCCCATCAGCGTGTTCGTGACCGGATAGCCGAGCAGATCGGCGAACTGGTTCAGTTCGCGCGCCGCATCGGCGAGGATGATCCCGCCGCCCGTGTAGATGTACGGACGCTGCGCCGACAGCAGCAGCGAAACGGCTTTGCGGATCTGGCCGGAATGGCCCTTGGTCACGGGGTTGTACGAACGCAGTGCAACGTTCTTCAGCGGCTCGTAGCGGCACGGCGTCTTCGACACGTCTTTCGGAATGTCGATCAGCACGGGGCCAGGCCGGCCGGTGCGTGCGATGTAGAACGCCTTTTTCACCGTCGCGGCGAGGTCGCGCACGTCCTTCACGAGGAAGTTGTGCTTCACGCAGGGCCGCGTGATGCCGACCGTATCGCATTCCTGGAACGCATCCTGGCCGATCGCGGCAGTCGGCACCTGGCCGCTGATCACGACGAGCGGAATCGAATCCATGTAGGCGGTGGCGATGCCGGTCACCGCATTGGTGACGCCGGGGCCGGAGGTCACGAGACACACGCCGACCTTGCCGGTCGAACGCGCATATGCATCGGCCGCGTGGACCGCGGCTTGCTCGTGACGTACGAGAACGTGCTGGAATTTGTCCTGCTTGTACAGCTCGTCGTAGATGTAGAGTACCGAGCCGCCGGGATAGCCCCAGACGAATTCGACGTCTTCGTCGGCCAGTGCGCGCATGAGCACGGTGGCGCCGATAGAGTCAGCTTCGTGGGACGGAGTGGTATCCGACGTGGAGAATTCCGCGCTGGGCATGTTCATCATTCACCTTTCGAATTTTCGGCAAAAAATTGATTGGGTGCTCTCTGCCGGGCTTGTGGCTCGGGTTCAAGCGGCGCGTCCAGTTGGCAGGCGGGCTTCTTGGGCCGCGCCTCAATTGAGACAGTCACTTATATTGCGAACCGCCGACAATAGCGGCTCGACGCTGCGCGGTCAAGCAAATAATGCCGCGGTGCAGCGTGTCGCACGGCGAGGCCGGTAAAAGCGGGACCGGCAAAGGGTCGGCGGGCGAATCAGCAGACCAGCTGCTTTCGTCTTGCCTGCTTCTGGCTTTCGTTAAACTCGCTGTCGTATGCCCGATGTGTCCGTCTTTCAACCCGGCGCGGCGAAAGTTTGCTAGCATCCGCGGGTTTTACGACATTTTTCGAACGATTTTTCGAACGTTTACGCGCACGCTCGCTGCGCCGATTCCCAACGGATGGCATCAGACAAGGAACTCGCCGATTTTCTGGCGGGCGTCGAAAGGCGCGCGTTCAAGCAGACGGTCTACGCCGTGCGGGACGACGACGCTGCACTCGATATCGTGCAGGACGCGATGATCAAGCTCGCCGAAAAATACGGCGATCGTCCCCCCGCTGAGTTGCCGCTGCTGTTTCAGCGTATTCTCCAGAATGCGACGCACGACTATTTCCGTCGCCAGAAGGTACGCAATACGTGGGTCAGCCTGTTTTCGTCGCTCGGCGGCGCCGACGACGACGAATTCGATCCGCTCGAAACGTTCGAAGCGCAGGAAGGATCGGCGGGTGCCGAAAGCGGCGAACAGAAAGTCGAACGCGAACAGATCCTGCAACTGATCGACGATGAGATCCAAAAATTACCGGCACGTCAACGGGAGGCCTTTCTGATGCGTTACTGGGAAGATATGGATGTCGCCGAGACTGCCGCCGCTATGGGCTGCTCCGAAGGCAGCGTGAAAACACACTGCTCGCGGGCCACTCACACGCTGGCGCATGCGCTCAAGGCCAAAGGAATCACGCTATGAGCTCCGCTCTCGATACTAAAGAACTCGAGTTTGCGCGGCAGCTGCGCCGCGCGCTTGATGAAAACGCGGCCAGCCTCCCGCCCGCTACCGTCGACCGCCTCGCTGCGGCACGTCGTGTCGCCCTCGCCCGCAAGAAACCCGAACCCGCCGCCGCGCCCGTGTTCGTCCCCGCGCTCGCCGGCATGCCGGCCGGTCTCCCGCAGGCTCCGCAACGCCGCCCGTCGACGCTGCGCCGCTTCGCGCTGGCGTGGCCGCTCGTCGCGCTGGTCGTCAGCCTCGTCGCGATCGCGTACTGGGAAGACCAGCAACGTACCGCCGAACTCGCGGACATCGACGCCGCGATGCTGAGCGACGACCTGCCGCTCAACGCGTACCTGGATCACGGTTTCAACGCGTATCTGTCGCGCGCGCATTGAGCGGGAGAGTCTACGGGTGAGCTACAAGCGCGGCCTCGCCGTTGTCTTCGGGTGCGCAATCGCAGCCCTGGTGGCGTTCGCCGCCACCTACCCGCGCTTCTATCCGTCGCCGTCCCAGGCCGTCCGGCCGTCCGGTCCCGCCATCAAAGCCGCCACGCCGTCGCTGTCGGTCGAACTACCCGGCCTGCCGACCAACAATAATCCGCTCGCCTGGGCGCGTCTCTCCAACGCCGAGCGCGTCGCGCTCGCGCCGTTCGCCAGCCAGTGGGACACCTTCAGCGACGAACGCCGCCGCAAGTGGCTGAAGATCGCTTCGCGCTATTCGAAGCTGTCGCCGGATGCGCAAAAGCGGCTGCACGACCGGATGACCGAGTGGACCCGCATGACGCCGGAACAGCGCCGTGTCGCGCGTGAGAACTACCAGGTCTCGAAGGAACTGCCGCGCGAAACCCGCCAGAACGCGTGGAAGGCCTACCAGCAGTTGCCCGAAGAACTGAAGGAGCGGCTTGCCGCGAGCGAGCGCAAACGGCGCCCGACTGTGGTCAGCGCGCCGCCGTCCGGCAAGACCGAGGTCAAGGATCTCGACAAGCTCAATGCGAAGGGGCATGGCGCGAGCGGCGCAGCAGCAGCGTCCGCCGGGGCTGCCGGTGCATTGCCCACACCGGCTATTCCGGCCGCCGGCAGCTTCGTGCCGGCCACGCCGATTCCGGTATCGCCTTCCGAAGCGCCGTCGATCTTCAACGGTTCCTGAGCCCCCTCAAGTCCTCTCGCACCCGATCCCGTGACCGATTCCGCCGCCGTGCCCGATCTCGCGTTGCCCCCTAGTCCTGTTCCCGGTTCGACCGTGCCCACCATCCGTCGCCGTCTCGCGACGATGGTCTACGAAGGCGTGATCCTGTTCGGCGTCGTGTTCCTCGCCGCTTACCTGTTCAGCACGCTCACGCAGCAGCGCAACGGCCTCACGCATCACAATCTGCTCGCCTCGTGGATCGGGCTCGTCGTCGGCGTGTATTTCGTGTGGTTCTGGACGCACAGCGGCCAGACGCTGCCGATGAAAACCTGGCGCGTGCGCGTCGTCGATGCCAACCACGCGCCGGTCACCACGCCGCGCGCAATACTGCGTTATGTGCTCGCGTGGCTGTGGTTTCTACCGCCGCTCGCACTGCATCCGCTGCTCGGACTCGCGGTACCGCAGACGCTCGTGATCGCCGCGATCTGGTTCGCGCTGTGGGCCGCAACGGCCCTCTTCGGCACGCAGCGACAATTCCTGCACGACCGGCTCGCGGGGACGCGCATCGTCGCTGTGGCGCGTTAGACACACCCGACACACGTACGCGCGTCGATCGACGCACACGGCAAGCACCTCGAACTCACGCAAGTTCACGCGCAGAACCCCGCCCAGCAACGACGCGCCGTAGCCACAACGCAATCGGCGTAATAAGAACTTCTCGTGACTGTCACGGCGCAGTCACGCGCCAATGGCCGAATGCGTGTACCGCAACTCGACGCGTGAGCCATGGACCCCAAAACGTCCGCGACTTCCCTGTTCCGCCAGATTGGCCCGAGCGTCGACCCCGTCGCGTTCCGGCCTCACTCCTCCCCCGGCAGTGCGCTGCCATTGCCTCTCGCTCCCTCGCCACCCGCCGCGAACGATACGCAACGTGATGAGGATGGCGAAGCATCGCACCGCTATCGCACGATCTGGCTGTCGGACATTCACCTCGGTTCGAGCGGCTGTCAGGCGACGTATCTGCTCGACTTCCTGCGGCATAACGAATCCGAGTACCTGTACCTCGTCGGCGACATCATCGACGGCTGGCAGCTGAAAAAAGGCTGGTACTGGCCGCAGGCGCACAACGACGTCGTGCAGAAAATTTTGCGCAAGGCGCGCAAGGGCACGCAGGTCGTGTTCATCCCGGGCAATCACGACGAAGCCGCGCGACAGTTCTGCGACCTCGCGTTCGGCGACATCCACGTGCGCGGCGAAGCGTTCCACACGACGCTCGCAGGCAAGCGTCTGTGGATCGTGCACGGCGATCTGTTCGACGGCGTGATCCAGCACGCGAAGTGGCTCGCGTATCTCGGCGACACGCTGTACACGCTGATCCTCGTGCTGAACCGCTGGTTCAACCGCATCCGCAGCCGCTTCGGCTTCCAGTACTGGTCGCTGTCGCAGTACCTGAAGCATCAGGTGAAAAACGCGGTGAATTTCATCTCGTCGTTCGAGCGCGTGATGACCGACGAAGCGCGTCGTCGCGGCTGCGACGGCGTCGTGTGCGGCCACATCCACAAGGCCGAGATTCGCGACATCGACGGCGTGCTTTATTGCAACGACGGCGACTGGGTCGAAAGCCTGTCGGCGCTCGTCGAGACGTTCGAAGGCGAACTCAAGGTGATCTACTGGACCGTGATGCGCTCGCCGGAAGGCAGCACACAGAAAGCGCCGGCCACCACCGCCTGATGCACGCGAACCGCACACACCGATTTGCGTTTTACTCCGATTCACTTCGACAGGGCCTGAACCGATGAAGATCATGATCGTCACCGATGCATGGGAGCCGCAGGTCAACGGCGTCGTTCGCACGCTGAAGAACACCACACGCGAACTCGCCGCGCTCGGCCATCGCATCGACATGCTGACGCCGCTCGAATTCAAGACGATTCCGTGCCCGACCTACCCCGAGATCCGTCTGTCGCTGCTGCCGAAAGGCAAGCTGCGTCGACGCATCGACGAGTTCGCGCCCGACGCGCTGCACATCGCGACCGAAGGTCCGCTCGGCCTCGCCGCGCGCGCGTATGCGATCTCGCACAAGTTGCCGTTCACGACCGCGTATCACACACGCTTTCCCGAGTACGTGCAGGCGCGCTTCGGCATTCCGTTGTCGGCGACGTATAAGTTCCTGCACTGGTTCCACAAGCCGTCGCTTGCAGTGATGGCGCCGACGCCGATCGTCAAGAGCGATCTCGAGAAATTCGGCTTCACGAACGTCGTGCTGTGGACGCGCGGCGTCGACCTCGACATCTTCCACCAGATGGATTCGAAGGTGCTCAACAGCGCGCGGCCGATCTTCCTGTACGTCGGACGCGTAGCCGTCGAGAAGAACGTCGAGGCATTCCTGAAGCTCGACTTGCCGGGCTCGAAGTGGGTCGCCGGCGAAGGGCCTGCTCTTGCCGAACTGAAGTCGCGCTATCCGCAGGCGAACTATCTCGGCGTGCTGACGCAGGCTGAACTCGCGAAGGTCTACGCGGCCGCCGACGTGTTCGTGTTCCCGAGCCGCACCGATACGTTCGGTCTCGTGCTGCTCGAAGCGCTCGCGTGCGGTACGCCGGTCGCGGCGTATCCGGTGACCGGTCCGATCGACGTGCTCGGCGACGGTGGCGCCGGCGCAATGCACGAGGACCTGCGCGAAGCGTGTCTCGAAGCGTTGAAGATCGATCGCCAGCATGCACGCGCATGGGCCGAACGCTTCTCGTGGGCTGCGGCGTCCGCGCAGTTCGCCGCGCATCTGAAACCGCTGCAGCGCGAATCGTTCGCCGAGAACAGCGCCGCCGCGTGAGCAAGGCTTCGTCCATGCGAGCAAGAACTTCATCGGTGCGGCGCGACGCGAATGGCGCGCTGCCCTCTCACGCGGCCGGCGCCGATCCGTTCGACGATATGCGCGTCGAGCCGGAGCTGCACAGTGAGCTGAGCAACGGCGCGAACGTCGTAGCGAACGATGCAACGTCCGACGCGAAGCCACGCGTCGCTTCGATGCCTCGCAGCGCATCGAAGCCGAGCGACTCCGCGACGACCGACGATCACGCACACGATCACCCGCACGCGCACGAACCGCTCGGCCCCGACGATCCACTCGCACCGCTGCCGTTCAATCCGTACAAGGGCAATCGCGGCGTCACGCGCGCCTGGCACGCGATGAAAAATTCGCTCGCGGGTTTTCGCGTCGCGATCCGCGAAGAGAGCGCGTTTCGCCAGGAGCTGACGCTTGCCGCGATCCTGTTGCCGTGCGGCGTCATCGTGCCCGTCGATCCGGTGTCGCGCGTGCTGCTGCTTGGCTCGGTGCTGCTGGTGCTGATCGTCGAGTTGCTGAACTCGAGCGTCGAGGCCGCGATCGATCGCATCTCGCTCGAGCGTCACGAACTCTCGCGACGCGCGAAGGATCTCGGCAGTGCTGCCGTGATGGTCGCGCTGTTCATGTGCGTGATGACGTGGGCGCTGATCGTCGGGCCGCTGGTGTGGCGCTGGATCTCGATGCTGCTTTAACGTTTGCGCGCGACGCGAAACGAACACGAGACAACTAGAACTATGCTCATCGTGTCGTCGCGAAAATGAAAACCCTGAGTGCTGGCTTGGAAAGCGAACGGTCGGTTTATAATCGAACGGCTATCTCCAATACAAACCGCGTCCGGGTGGCTCATGCAGCAGCGGCTTGCGCCGCGCCTCCCCGGCGAAACCAGGGCCGGACGTCATGGAAGCCAAACCTCCCCGTCGTACCCGAGAACGGATTCTCGAACTGTCGCTGAAGCTCTTCAACGATATCGGCGAACCAAACGTCACGACGACGACGATCGCCGAGGAAATGGAGATCAGCCCGGGCAACCTGTACTACCACTTCCGCAACAAAGACGACATCATCAACAGCATCTTCAGCCAGTTCGAGCAGGAGATCGAAAAGCGTCTGCGTTTTCCGGACGATCATCGCGCGACGATCGACGAAATGTGGTCGTATCTGCAGTACATGGGCGATTTCACATGGCGCTATCGCTTCCTGTATCGCGATCTGAACGACCTGCTCGCGCGCAATCGCACGCTCGAAACGCACTTCAAGCAGATCATCACGCATAAGGTGCGCTTCGCGAGCCAGTTCTGCGAGCAACTCGTCGCCGACGGCGAAATGATCGCGACGCCCGAAGAGATTGCCGTGATGGCGACCAACATCGGCGTCATTACGACATACTGGCTGTCGTACCAGTTCGTGATGAATCCGCGAAAATACAACGAGCAGGAAACGATCCGCGACGAGCTGCATCAGGTCAGCGTGCAGGTCGTGTCATTGATGGCGCCGTATCTGCGCGGACGGTCGCGGCAGATCTTCGACGATCTCGTGTCGGGCAAGCTGCCCAAGCGCGAGTTCTACGATTACCTGCCACCAAAAGAAGGCGCGGCGCCAAAAGACGGCGCGGCGCCGCGCAACGAACCGAAGGATGGCTGAGAAATGAAGTCGGTGTGTGTGTATTGCGGCTCCGCGTACGGAGCCCGTCCTGTGTATGCAGAAGCAGCGCGCGCGTTCGGCCGCGCGCTCGTCGAGCACGATCTCGCGCTCGTCTACGGCGGTGGCAAGGTCGGTCTGATGGGTGTGATCGCCGATGAAGTGATGAAAAACGGCGGCCGCGCGATCGGCATCATTCCCGAACTGCTGGTCAACAAGGAAGTCGGTCACAGCGGCTTGACCGAATTGCACGTCGTGCCCGACATGCATCATCGCAAGAAGATGATGGCCGACCTCGCCGACGCGTTCGTCGCGATGCCGGGCGGTGCGGGCACGCTCGAAGAACTGTTCGAGGCGTACACGTGGGCGCAGCTCGGCTATCACCAGAAGCCGGTCGCGGTGCTGAACATCGAGGGCTTCTACGATCCGTTGATGACGATGCTGAAGCACACCGTCGAAGAGGGCTTCATGAAGCAGAGCCTCCTCGACGTGCTGTTCGTGAACGAGAGTCCCGTTGCGTTGATCGAGCAGTTGAAGAGCTACCAACCGGTGGCGCACGACAAGTGGGCCGTCAACGGGCCGGCCGTCTGAACGCCTGGCTCCCCTGCTCCCGATTTCAACGATTTAATGAGGCCGCGATGTCCCCTGTCGTTCTGATCACCGGCGCGAGCCGCGGCATCGGCCGTGCGACCGCGCGCATGCTCGGCGCACGTGGCTGGTCGGTCGGCGTGAACTACGCGCGCGATGCAGCCGCCGCGCAGACCACCGTCGATGAAGTGACGCACGCCGGTGGCCGCGCAATCGCGATCCCCGGCGACATCGCCGACGAAGCCGCCGTCGTCGCGATGTTCGATGCGACCGAGCAGGCGTTCGGCCCGCTCACCGCGTTCGTCAACAACGCGGGCATCGTCGCACCGTCGATGCCGCTCGCCGACATGGACGCCGCGCGCCTGAAGCGCATCTTCGACGTGAACGTGTACGGCGCGTACCTGTGCGCGCGCGAAGCAGCGCGCCGGATGGCAACCGACCGGGGTGGCGCGGGCGGCGCGATCGTCAACGTGTCGTCGGCTGCGGCGCGTCTCGGCTCGCCGAACGAATACGTCGATTACGCGGGCTCGAAAGGTGCAATCGATACGATGACGATCGGCCTCGCGAAAGAACTCGGCCCGCGCGGCATCCGCGTCAACGCGGTGCGCCCCGGACTGATCGACACCGAGATCCACGCGAGCGGCGGCCGTCCCGATCGCGCAGCGGTACTCGGTGCGCAGACGCCGCTCGGCCGGGCAGGCAGTGCCGACGAAGTCGCCGAGGCGATCGTGTGGCTGCTGACCGATGCGTCGTCGTATGTGAACGGCACGTTGCTCGATGTGACCGGCGGGCGCTGAATTGCTCCGTTGATGGTTTTGCCGCAGCCGGTGCATCACACGCACCGGCTGCCTCCTCCTGCGATATCCGTCGATATCCGCGCCAGCTAAAGACAATCCCCATCGCTCGTCGCCGATTCGGCATCGATTTTTACGAAATCGGTAATCGACCGTAATAAGCGCTCGATAGAATGGCCGCTCCTTCCGTCACGCCTGCGAGCCACGCAACCGTGACGGCCACAAAAAAAGCCGCCCGTCACACCGCGCGACCAGAGACCACCCGATGTCCGATCACCGCCCCCGCACGGAACACGCCGGCGCGCCTTCATCGAAAGTGGCGCCCGCGTCCGCCGAAGCGCCGCACCGCTGGCACCGCGTCGCGACGCTGCCCGCCGTGCGCTGGATCATCGCGCTGGCGATGCTGTGCGCGTGGCTGCTGCCGGGCACACTCGGTCACGATCCGTGGAAACAGGACGAGACCTACACGTTCGGCATCGTCCAGCACATGCTCGATACCGGCGACCTCGTCGTGCCGACCAATGCGGGGCAACCGTTCGTCGAGAAACCGCCGCTGTACGACTGGGTCGCGGCCGGCTTCGCGTGGCTGCTCGATCGCTATCTGCCACTGCATGACGCCGCGCGTCTCGCGAGCGCGCTGTTCGCCGCATTGACGCTCGCGTGCACCGCGCGGCTCGCGCGCGCCGCGACCCGTGCGACGCACTGGCTCGATGCGCGGATCGTCGGCACGGTCGCGCTGTTCGCGGGCACGCTCGTCGTCGTCAAGCATTCGCACGATCTGATGACCGACGTCGGGTTGATGGCCGGCGCCGCGCTCGGGTTCTGCGGATTGTTCGAACTGGTCGTTGCGTCGTTACGCGAACCCGCTGAGGAGGCACCGCGCGGTGCCGCGACAATGTTCGGCGCAGGCGTCGGCATCGCGCTGATGACGAAGGGCCTGTTCGTGCCGCTCGTGTTCGGCGCGACGCTCGGCGCGGTCCTGCTGCTGTACCCGGCTTGCCGCAACCGCCGCTTTGCGCGTTCGCTTGGCATCGCGGCGCTCGTCTTCGCGCCGTTCGCGCTGATCTGGCCGATCGCGTTCTATCTGCAATCGCCGGCGCTCTTCAAGGTCTGGTTGTGGGACAACAACATCGGCCGCTTCGTCGGCTTTTCCGTGCCGCAACTGGGTTCGGAAAGCGAAAGCCCGTGGTTCGTGCTGCGCACTGCGTTGACCGTCGGCTTTCCGGCGATTCCGTTCGCGCTTGTCGCGTTGATCGGCGGTGGATGGCGACGCATCCGCGCGCCGCAGATCGCGTTGCCGTTGCTGTTCGGCGGCATCGGTCTCACGGTGTTGCAGGTGTCCGCGACCGTGCGCGAGTTGTACATCCTGCCCTTCATCGCACCGTTCGCGCTGCTCGGCGCGCAGGGCATCGTGCGTGTGCCGCAGCGCGTCCATGTGACGTGGGACATCGTGAGTCGCGTGCTGTTCGGCGGCTTCGCGCTGCTCGTGTGGATCGTGTGGTCGACGATGACCGAGCCCGCCGATACGCACGCGTCGCTGCACTGGCTCGGCCGCTGGCTGCCGCTCGACTGGGTGCTGCCGATCCGTCCCGTGCTGATCGTCGCCGCGCTCGAACTGACGCTCGGCTGGCTGTGGCTGCTGCCGTTCCTGAAATACACGGGCAAGTGGCGCGGCGTGTTCAGCTGGTGCGCGGGCGCGATCGTCGCGTGGGGACTGGTGAGCACGCTGCTGCTGCCGTGGCTCGACGTCGCGAAGAGTTATCGATCGGTGTTCGAGGACCTGAGCACGAAGCTCGCCGCCGAATGGAATATCGGCGATTGCATGGCAAGCAGCGGGCTCGGTGAATCGGAAGCACCGATGCTCGCGTACTTCACCGGCATCGAACACGTGCCCGCCGCCAATCTCGCCGATGCGGTCGCGACTGGATGCACATGGCTGATCGTCGAGAGCCACGGACCGCAGCGCGTGCAGCCGGACGATCAGTGGCAGCCGTTCTGGTCCGGCGCACGTCCGGGAGACACCGATGAACGGTTGCGCGTCTTCGTCCGCACGCCGGACGATGCGGCCGCTACGCCGTAGCTCAGAACGATGAGCCCGGCTCGCGCAGGAACGCGAGCTCCGCTTCAGTCGAAGCACGCCCGAGCAACGCATTCCGATGCGGAAAGCGCCCGAAGCGCTCGACGATTTCCGCATGCCGCTGCGCGTAGCGATAGTAGCCGGCGCGCACGGCGGCCGGGTCTGCGTCGAGTTGCAGGAAGAGCCGTAACGACGTGTGCTGGCTGGCAGTCGATTCGTCGTGTTCGAACGGCAGATACGCGAACGCGCGGTGATGAACAGTCGGCAGACGCACGTCGTCGCCCCGCTCGATCATCTGCGTCGCGACCTGCAGCGCTTTTGCGTCGGCGGCGAACGCGAGCGCAGTGTCGCGATGACAGTTGCGCGAGAACTGGTCGAGCACGATGACAAGCGCAAGCGAGCCTTCGGGTGTACGCGTCCAGTCGTCGAGTTCGCCTGCGCGCGCAGCGCCGATCAACGCGCCGAAGCGCTCGCGCAGCATTGCATCGAAGGCCGCGTCGCGCGAGAACCACTGCTTGCGCCGCTCGCCGTAACCTTCGGAGCCGGGTGCGCCGAACCAGCATTCGAGTACATCGACCGCACGCGGATCGAGCGACACGTTCGCGTCCATGTCAGCGCTCATGCGAGTTCCAGCACGAGACGACGCGTGCGCGCACTCTTCTTTTCCAGCTTCGCGACGCGCAGCGCACCGATCTCGCGCGTGTTGCGCACATGCGTGCCGCCGCACGGCTGCAGATCGACGCCTTCGATACGCAGCAGCCGCACGCGACCGAGACCCATCGGCGGCTTCACGCTCATCGTGCGGACGAGTTCGGGGCGTTGCTGCATTTCGTCGTCGGTGATCCATTCGGTCGCGACGTCGTGCGCACCGCCGACCAGCTCGGCCAGACGCGCTTCAACCATCTCGCGTTCGATCGGCTCGACGGTCGCGAAGTCGAGCCGTGCGTAGTCGATCGTGATGCTGCATCCGTCGACCGAATACGGCAGCACCGCGCACATCAGATGGCTCGCCGTGTGCAGCCGCATGTGCCGGTAGCGACGCGCCCAATCGATTTCCGCGCGCACCGATTCGCCAGCCGCGATGCGTGCGAGCAGCGCTTCCTGGCCGGGTGCGGGAACATGAATGGCATCGTCGGGTGTCGCGCCTTCGAACTTCGCCTTGCGGGTATCGGCGATCTCGATGCGAGTGCCGTCGGCGAGAATCAGCGCGCCGGCGTCGCCGGCCTGGCCGCCGCCGAGCGGATAGAACACCGTCTGGTCGAGATGGATGCCGTGCTCGTCAATCGCGGTGATCGCGGCTTCGCAATGCGTGAGGTAGGCGTCCTCGCGAAAGAGTGCGCGGGTGGTCATAGGGGGTCTCCGTGGGGCTTGGTCGAATTCTGCAAGCGGTCATTATGCCGGGAGGGTGAAACGGACGGGCGTGAGGATCGCGTGCTGTGTGTGCGGACTGTACCGGGTGCAGGACCGGGCCAGTTTGAGGTTCGGGTCGGTCGATGAATACCCGTCTATCTCGACGGATCGAATCCAGGAAACTCGGCTTTCGCCTCTTCCGGAGAAAGGTAATAAACGCTTCGCCCCAGTGCGTAGATTTTAAGCAACTGCCCACAGGATCGGCACCGGTACAGTTCCGACTGCGTCGTTACGTTGATGGCCACTTCGTCGTAACTGGAACTGAGCCCAGGAAATTTCTGGCATTTCTGGCACGTCAATGAAACCTCCCGGCCGCTCAACCCGGCCGGTTCCGCATCCAGTCCGCCGTATCGAAAAACGAATGCAGCAACCGCTCCCGCAGCGTGTCGGACAGACCCACCTCCTCCATCGCCCACGCCATGCACTGCAGCCACTGATCCCGTTCATTCGACGAAATCGGAAACGGCAAATGCCGCGCGCGCAGACGCGGATGCCCGAAGCGACTAACGTAGTGATCCGGGCCGCCGAGCCAGCCGCACAGGAACCAGAAGAACTTGTCGCGCGAGCCTTCGAGCGTCGGCGGATGCAGCGCCCTCAGCCCGGCGAAATCGGGTTCGAGATCCATCAGGTCGTAAAAACGATCGACGAGTTCGCGCACGCGCGCTTCGCCGCCTACGAGTTCGAATGCCGTCGTTTGCTCGGGCGCGGTGTCGGTGGGTTCGGTCATACGGTCAGTCGGTTATTCAGTTACGTGAGTGAATCGGAATCAGCGCGTATCAAGCATCAATCAAACGTCAGGCATCGCGCAACGACTGCAACGCCGGCCGCGCAAGCACATGACGCAAACTCAGCCAGCCGCCGAGCGTCGCGCACGCGACACCCGCCGCAATGCCGGCAGGCAGCAGCCATGGGTTGAAGCTCAGGTGGAATTCGAACACGCGCGTCGCAAGCACCCAGCCGATGATCTGCGCGCCGATCGCGGCCATCAGCCCCGACAGCGCACCGACCGCGATGAACTCCGCGACCTGCACCGCGCGCACCTGCCGGTGCGACGCGCCGAGCGCGCGCAGCAGCGCGGACTCGCGCATGCGTTCGTCGCGCGTGCCCGCGAGCGCTGCGTACAGCACGAGGATGCCCGCCGCGAGCGTGAACGCGAACAGGAACTGCACCGCGCCGATCACCTGCTCGAGCACGCGCTGCACCTGCGCGAGGATCGGCGCCATGTCGATCGCGGTGACGTTCGGCCAGGTCGCGACGAGGCGATCGACCTTCGACTGCTCTTTCGACGTCAGATGAAAACTCGTGATAAACGTCGCCGGAAAATCCTTTAGCGCAGCCGGTGGCATCAGCACGAAGAAGTTGACCTTGAACGATCCCCAGTCGAGCTTGCGGACGCTCGTCACCGGCGCGTCGACGGTCAGCCCGGTCACGTCGAAGCGCAGCACGTCGCCGGTCTTCACGCCGATCAGCTTCGCGAGGCCCTGCTCGATCGAGATCTGCGGCTTGTCGGTCGTGCCGTACCAGTGACCGTCGGAGATCAGGTTATCGGACGGCAGCTCGGTCGTGTACGACAGGTTGAATTCGCGATCCACCAGTCGACGCGCGTCCTCGCTCTTGTATGTATCGGGATTGATCGGCTTGCCGTTGATCGCGATCAACCGGCCGCGCACCATCGGCGACAGCTCCGCGTCGGGCCAGCCATGCGTCGTCAGATATTGCGTGATCGCCGCGCGCTGGTCGGGCTGGATGTCGATGATGAATTCGTTCGGCGCATCGGGCGGTGTGGAATGGCGCCAGCCGGCGATCAGATCGTTGCGCGTCATCGCGATCAGCAGCAGACACATCAGGCCGATGCCGAGCGCGGTGATCTGCAGCGCGCTCGCGCCGCTGCGCCGTTCGAGCGACGCCAGCGCATAACGCCAGCCGATACCGACGTTCAACCGCTCGCTGCGCGCAAAACGCGCGGCGCCCCACAACGCGACACGCGCGACGATCATGAACACGAGCAGGCCGCCCGCAAAACCGCCCGCGACGATCCCGCCGAGTTTCCACTCGCCCGCCGCGACGATCAGCAGCCCGGCGAACAGCACGACGCCGAGCGCATACGCGGCCCAAGCGGTACGTCCCGCGTCGCCCCATTCGCGTCGCAGCACCCGCACCGGCGGCACGCGCGTCAACGGCAGCAGCGGCGGCAGTGCAAAACCGAGCAGCAGCACGAGCCCCGCAGCGATGCCTTCGAGCGCGGGCAGCACGCCCGGCTGCGGCAACACGACGTCGATCAGACTGCCGAGCCACCACAGCAGCGCGAGATGCCCCGCGTAACCAAGCGCAACGCCGAGTGCACCGCCCGCCAAACCGAGCCCGACGAATTCGAGCGTGAACAGCGTGCGCAGCGTCCGCTGGCTCACGCCGAGGCAACGCATCGCCGCGCAGCCGTCGAGATGCCGACGCATGTAGCGATGCGCGGCCATCGCGATCGCGACTGCCGCGAGCAGCGCGGTCAGCAGTGACACCAACGTCAAAAAATGACTCGCGCGTTCAAGCGTCTGCCGAACTTGCGGCTGACCGTCCTGCAGCGATTCGAGGCCGACGCCGCGCATCTTGCCGCCGTCGACGCGTTGATGCGCCCACTGCGCAAACGTCTTGACGGCCGGATCGGTGCCAGCAACCAGCAGACGATACGTGACGCGACTGCCGTACGCGATGAGACCGGTCGACGGCAGATCGTCGGCGCGCAGCATCAAGCGTGGCGAGAAATTGACGAACGCAAAACCGCGATCGAGTTCGCGCGTGATCACCGCGCCGATCGTGAACGTGCGACTGCCGACCCGCACCGCGTCGCCGACCCGCAGCTTCAGCGCATCGAGCAGCGCCGGATCCGCCCACACGACACCCGACGGCGGAATGCCGCGCTCTTCGTGATCGGGGGCGTTCTCAGCTGGCGCGATCCGCAGCTCGCCGCGCAACGGATAGCCTGACGATACCGCCTTGATCGCGGCGAGCCGCGACGCGGGCTGCGTGCCCGCCGTCGCTGACGTACCAACCATGCTGGGGAAAATCGCCGTCGTCGCCGTCTGGAGACCGAGCGACTTCGCCTGTGCGAAGAACTGCGGATCGACCGGATGATCGGCGCGCACGATGAAGTCGGCGGCGAGCATCCGGCGCGCGTCGCGCTCGAGTCCTTTCTGCAAACGATCGGCGAGAAAGCCGACGCTCGCGAGCGCGGCCACTGCGAGCACGAGCGCGAGGAGCAGCATCGTGAGTTCGCCGGCGCGCCAGTCGCGCGCGGTCATCCGGAGTGCCTGACGCAACAGATCCGACAAACCAAGCCGGTGCACCGCGACGGGCGGCAGGTCAGTCCGCGGGTTAGTCCGCTGAGGATCGTTCAATCGTGCCTGCCTCTGAGCGAACCGAAACGCGTCACCATATGCGTCGCCATCCCGCGAAAACCGCCCTGCACGCCGCGCCACAAACGCGGCAGCGCCCAGCCGGCGAGCATCAGGAAGCCGATCAGCAGCACGAGGAACAGCACCGGCACGAACAGCGCGAGCAGCACGCCGCCGAACACGAGGCCGTCCTCGGCGGTCGACGTGACGATATTCGACACCGGTTCCGGCGACAGGTTGATCAGCGCGCGGGTGCCCGCCTTCGCGAGATGCGCGGTGCCGGCGAGCGTGCCGCCTGCGAGCGCGGCGATCGTGAGGATCGCGGGGTCCGCGTGACCGAATGCGCCGACCGCGAGCACTGCGCCAGCGGGAATACGGATAAAGGTGTGTATCGCGTCCCACAGCGAATCGAACGCGGGAATCTTGTCGGCGAGGAATTCGGTGATCGTGAGAATCGCAGCCGCGCCGATCACCCAGGGAGAGGCGAGCACGGACAGCGTATCGGGAAGATGGATGAAGCCGAGGCGTTCGAACACGCCGGCCAGCAGAACCGTCAGGTAGAGGCGCAGGCCGCTGCCCCAGGACAGGCCTGCCGCAAGAGAGAGAGGTTCAAGCATGGCCGCCTCCTGACGCGTGCCGCTGCCGGGTGCTTCGGCCGGTTTGCCGTGCGAAACGATCCACCGTACCGAAGCCGCCGATCCCGCGTAAGCCGCCGGCCAGTTCGACCAGCCGGGAACGCGGGCAAGTGCAGGTTATTTGATAGTACCCGCTTCATTATAGACAGGTTGATTCGTGGGGCGCTGCGGAAGGGGCCTTTTGCGGTCAGCAACAGGCACTGGACTCAAATTGAGACATTCCGCCCCTGGAATTCAACAATTACGGCAGCAGTGCCTTGAATCGGTCGTACGCGGTAGGTGGCAGATACACCGTCGACGACTCGTCACCCCCTCGTGAAAATGACACCGCCTCTCTTTTCCACCAGAACAATTCGGGCACAGGTGTGCTGAACGATCGTTCCACGAGGAGCGTGCCCGACCTGGCATCGTAGACTCTGCCGACATAGTCAGGATTGTTACCCCCTCGCCACTGGACAAGGCATCGCTCTGCGAGATATTGCCCGTCCGGCGACCTGCTGCGTTCGCATTCGTCCGCCTTCGACCGACCCTCGACATCCAGCGCGTAGTTGATCGCGATCCCGACTGCGGCCGTTAGCGCGAGCCAGATCACCGCCTTCTTAACTTTGCTCATAAGCGGACCTTGATCGGCGGATAGATCGGAACGAACCGATGGTTGGAGTAATCGCCTCGCCTACCCACGCCACTTCATCAGGCACCCTGAATTTTGCGGCACGTTTACTCTTGACTGGTGACATGTCCAGAAGAAACCCTACCGCAAAGGTCATCGCAAAAACATCGGAACATCGCGAAGAATTGTCACCGCACGAAGTGCGTGAGTTCGTTCGGAAAAGCTCAATGCCCCGAAGACAGCTTCAACCCAATCAACCCGATCACAATCAACACCGCACTAGCGACCCGAGCAACGCTCAGCACCTCACCCATCACCACGATGCCGAACACGAACGCACCGACCGCGCCGATCCCCGTCCACACCGCGTACGCGGTGCCGAGCGGCAGTTGACGCATCGCCATCGCGAGCAGGATGAAGCTGCCGAGCGCGGTCACGATCGTGAACACCGACGGCCACAGCCGGGTAAAACCTTCGGAGGTCTTGAGGCCGGCGGCCCAGGCAACTTCGAGCAGGCCGGCGATGAGAAGAAGAATCCAGGACATGAGACGACTCCATGAATAGATGGGGCCGTCCCCGTTCGAATGCAGATGCGCAGGGTCGTCCCTGCGAGGTTGCATTGTAGCAAACGCCTGTTTTAGCGGCCTTTGCTGCGCGGAAAACGCATTACAGCAGCACGAGCACCGTCAAACCGCCCCAACCAGCCGATACCCCACCCCCGTCTCGGTAACGATATGCTCCGGCTGCGCGGGATCGCGCTCCAGCTTCTGCCGCAGATGCGCCATATAGATGCGCAGATAGTGATGGCTCTCGACATGCGACGGCCCCCACACATCGCGCAGCAGTTGCCGGTGCGTCAGCACGCGGCCCGCGTGGCGCACGAGCGTTGCGAGCAGCCGGTATTCGATCGGCGTCAGATGAATCGGTACGTCGTCGCGCGACACGCGACGCATCGCGAGATCGACGGTAACGGTGCCGAAGTGCACCTGCGGCGTTTCGTTCGCGCCGCCCTGGTTGCGCCGGCGCATATGCGCGCGGATCCGTGCGAGCAGTTCGGACACGCCGAATGGTTTGGTCAGGTAGTCGTCGGCACCGGCATCGAGCGCGGCGACCTTCTCGCTTTCCTGCGTGCGCGCCGACAGCACGATCACCGGCAGCTCGCTCCAGCCGCGCAGTTCGCGGATCACGTCGAGACCGTCGGTATCGGGCAGCCCGAGATCGACGATCACGAGATCAGGCTTGCGCGTCGCCGCCTCGATCAAACCCTGCTTGCCGGTCTCCGCGTCGTGCACGACGATGCCCTCGCCTTCCAGCGAGCTGCGGACAAAACGGCGGATCTGTTTTTCGTCTTCGATCAGGACGACGGTAATGCTCGGCTCATTCATGATTCGGTCCCGCTACGGGTTGGGTGCCGTCGCGCGCGGGCGGGTCGCCGGGTGTCGCGCGAAGGTGAGCAGCTTTCGCATGATCGCTGCTTTGGGTCGGTTCGTCTTCTGGATGATCGTTATGCACGGGCTCGTCGTCATCCACATCCCCGTCCGGCAATTCGGCTGCATCGGGCGCCGGCGGCGGCGTCTCGACCGGCAGCATGAACCAGAAGCGCGCGCCTTCGACGTGTCCGTCCTGCGCGACCCGGTTCATCGCGCCGATCGTCCCGCCATGCGCCTCGACGATCGCGCGGCAGATCGCAAGCCCGAGCCCGATGCCCGGTTTCGCCGATTCCTTCTCGCCGCGCGTGAACTTGTCGAAGATGCGCGTTTCCATGCCGAGCGGCAGGCCGGGGCCGTTATCGTCGACGGTTACGCGGACGAACGGCTTGCCGTCGCTGTCGTCGATGCGCTGCGCGCCGATCGCGAGCGGCGTATCGGCCGGCGTGTACTTCGCCGCGTTCTCGAACAGGTTCGCGAACAGGCGTTCCATCAACACGGCATCGAGCTGCAACAGCGGGAGGTCAGACGGAAGACGCACCTGCGCCGGATGCCGCGCGAGCACGCGACGGCACGCGCGCAGCGCGGCGCCGACAGTCTCTTCGAGCAGCGTCCATTGACGGTTCAGCTGCAAGCCGCCCGCCTGCAGACGCGCCATGTCGAGCAGATTGGTGACGATGCCGGCCATCCGCAGCGACTCTTCGTGAATCGCTTCGATCAGATCGTCGCCGGGTTGAGGCGCAGCGTCGGGCGATTGCTCATGCGCCTGCTGACGCGTCTGCGCGAGCATCGACGCGAAGCCGACGATCGTCGTCAGCGGCGTGCGCAGATCGTGCGAGATCGCCGACAGCAGCGAGTTGCGCAGCCGCTCCGATTCCATATTGACGAGCGCGTCGCGCGCGATGTCGACGTAATGCACGCGTTCGAGCGCGAGCGCGATCTGCGCGGCGAACGCGTCGAGCATCCGCTGCTGTTCGGGCACGTCGAGTTCGTGCGGATCGGTGGTCGACACCGCGAGCACGCCGCGCGTGCGCATCGGTGCCTTCAGCGGCAGATACAGCGCGGTCGTCGCGGGCAGCGTATCGGTGCCGCGTCCCGCCTTTTTCTGCTGATCGTAGACCCACTGGCCGACGTCGCTATCGAGATCCGAACCGTCGAGCGTCACCGCCGCATCGGGGTCCTCGATCTTCTGCCGCACGTGGTCGACGCTGTCCGGCAACAGCATCGCGACACGCGCGCGAAACACTTCGTGCACATGCCGGCTGCCGATCCCGACGATCTGTTCGGTCGTCAGCGCAGCCGCCAGTTCGCGCGCCATCGCGTACATCGCGTCGGTGCGCGCCTCGCGGCGCTGCGCGACGCTCGCTTCGCGGCGCAGGCTCGACGTCAGATGGCTGATCACGAGCGACGTCAGCAGCATGCCGATGAAGGTCAGCAGGTACTGCGTGTCCGACACGGAGAACGACATGCGCGGCGGCACGAAGAAGAAATCGAACGCCGCGACGCTCGCGAACGACAGCACGACACCCGGCCCGCGCCCCAGCTTCACCGCAGCGAAAATCACGCCGAGCAGATACAGCATCACGAGGTTCGCGAGATCGATATGGTCGATCAGTTGACTCGCGATCAGCGTGATGGCCGCGCACAGCACGAGCGCCCCCACATACGCGCGCGGCGGCGAACGGCGTTCGCGGGCCGCGCCGAGTGCATCGCGCCACGCGCGCACGCCTGCGTCGAGCGGCGTGCGCGATGCGTCGCGGCCTGCTTCGCGCGCATCGGTGGCGCGGATCAAGGTCAGTTCGAGATCGCCCGCGCGTTCCGCAAGACGTTCGCCGAACGGCCGACGCAGCCAGCGCATCACGCCGGTGCGCAGCGAACCGCCCGCGACCAGCTTCGACACGTTGCGCACCTGCGCATAGCCGATCAGCGCGGCGACCGCGTCGTTGTTCGCGAGCGTCGCGGTCTCGGCGCCGAGTTCGGATGCGAGGCGCAGCGCGTCGAGCGTGCGTTCGCGACGCGCGGCGGGCAACCGCTGCAGCGCCGGCGTTTCAACATAGACCGCGATCCAGTCAGCTTTGAGGCTCGCCGCGAGCCGCGCAGCACCGCGCACCAGCGTCGGCGCTTCGGGACCGGGACCGACGCACACCAGCAGCCGCTCACGCGCCTGCCAGATACGCTGGATCGAACGGTCCGCGCGGTACTCGCGCATCTGCGCGTCGACGCGGTCGGCGGTGCGCCGCAGCGCCAGCTCGCGCAGCGCGATCAGGTTGCCCTTGCGAAAGAAATTGCGCACCGCGCGCTCGGCCTGCGCGGGCAGATAGACCTTGCCCTCGCGCATCCGCGACAGCAGTTCCTCGGCCGGCAGGTCGACCAGCGTGATCTCGTCGGCGCTGTCGAACACGCGGTCGGGCACCGTCTCCCACACGCGGATGCCGGTGATCTGTCCGACCACGTCGTTCAGGCTTTCCAGATGCTGGACGTTGACCGTCGTGTAGACGTCGATGCCCGCGTCGAGCAGTTCGTAGACGTCCTGCCAGCGCTTCAGGTGACGTGCGCCCTGCACGTTCGAATGCGCGAGTTCGTCGACGAGTATGAGTTGCGGCTTGCGCGCAAGTGCACCATCGAGATCGAACTCGCCGAGCTTGCGGTTACGGTATTCGATATGCGCGAGCGGCAGCACTTCGAGGCCGTCGAGCAGCGCGGCGGTCTCGCCGCGGCCATGCGTCTCGACGATGCCGACCACCACGTCGATGCCTTCTTCCTGATGGCGTCGCGCGGCCTGCAGCATCGCGTAGGTCTTGCCCGCGCCGGCCGACGCGCCGAAGAAAATCTTCAGCTTGCCGCGCTGGCTTTTTTCTTCTTCGCGCTGCAGTTTGTCGAGCAGTGCGTCGGGATCGGGTCGGGTCATGGGACTGGACGGAGGGCAATAAGGAGCCGGCGGCACCGGCCGGATAGCCGGCTCACGATGTCGCGATGGTCGCACGGCCTCGCGGCCGCTGCAAATTCATGAGGTCGGGGACGATGCGAGGCGGTCGCTGACGGTGGGCACAAGGCCGACGCGCAGGCACACGAAAACGGTTCGGCACACGGCGAATAAAACCTGCGAACCATGCGAACGGCATTGGCAAAAAACACAGCATGAGCGATACAAACGACCCGGCAAAAACAGCGGCGGCGGCGCCGTATAAGCGCCGCCAGCCGTCGCGAACCGAGGTGCCGGGATCAGCCGTGCGCCGCGGCGTCGAGCGCGAGATTCAGCTGCAGCACGTTGACGCGTGCTTCGCCGAGGATGCCGAACTGCCGGCCGCGCGTGTACCGATCGACCAGCGCGGTGACGTCGTTCGGGTTCATCTTGCGCGCCTTCGCGACGCGATCGATCTGATACTCCGCGGCAGCCGGGCTGATCTCCGGATCGAGACCGCTACCCGACGACGTCACGAGATCGACCGGCACAGGCTGCGACATGTCGGTGCCCGCGGCCTTCAGTGCGTCGATGCGGCCTTTCACCTCATCGGACAGCGCCGGGTTGGTCGGGCCGAGGTTCGATGCGCTCGAACCTGCCGCGTTGTACGGCATCGGCGCGGTCGCCGACAGACGGCCCCAGAAGTACTGCGGCGCATCGAACTGCTGGCCGATCAGCGCCGAGCCGACCACCTTGCCGTCGCGCTCGATGATGCTGCCGTTAGCCTGACTGTTGAACGCCACCTGGCCCACCGCAGTCATCACGGCGGGATAAGCGAGACCGGTGATCGCCGTGAGCACGGCGAACAGCACGATCATCGGACGAAATAAGTTTTTCATAATGGTTTCCTCGATTCAACACGCGAGTCGCATCAGGCCCAGCCGAACGCAACCAGCACCATGTCGATCAGCTTGATACACGGGAACGGCAGGATGATGCCGCCGAGGCCGTAGACCAGCAGGTTACGACGCAGCAGCGTGGCGGCACCCAGCGGCCGGTACTTCACGCCCTTCAGCGCCAGCGGAATCAGCATCACGATAATCAGCGCGTTGAAAATCACCGCGGAGAGAATCGCCGATGCCGGCGTCGCCAGATGCATCACGTCGAGCACGCGCAGTTGCGGGTACGTCGTCGCGAAGGCGGCCGGGATGATCGCGAAGTACTTGGCGACGTCGTTCGCAATCGAGAACGTCGTCAGCGAACCGCGCGTCATCAGCATCTGCTTGCCGATCTCGACGATCTCGATCAGTTTCGTCGGGTTCGAATCGAGGTCGACCATGTTGCCGGCTTCTTTCGCTGCCTGCGTACCGGTGTTCATCGCGACCGCGACGTCGGCCTGCGCGAGCGCCGGTGCGTCGTTGGTGCCGTCGCCCGTCATCGCGACGAGGCGGCCTTCGGCCTGGTGCGCACGGATCGTGGCGAGCTTCGCTTCCGGCGTGGCTTCCGCGAGGAAGTCGTCGACCCCGGCTTCGGCGGCGATCGCAGCCGCGGTGAGCCGGTTGTCGCCGGTCACCATCACGGTCTTGATCCCCATCTTGCGCAGTTCGGCGAAACGTTCCTTGATGCCGCCCTTCACGACGTCCTTCAGCTCGATCACGCCGAGTACGCGCGCCCCGCCCTCGCCCTTCTCGGCGACGACGAGCGGCGTGCTGCCGCGACGGGCCACTTCGGACACGGCGTTGTTCACTTCAGCCGGGAAACGGCCGCCGTTCGCTTCGACGTAGTTCTTCACTGCATCGGCCGCACCCTTGCGGATTTCACGGCCCGGCAGATCGACACCGCTCATCCGCGTCTGCGCGGTGAACGCGAGGAACACCGCGTGCAGCGACGCCATGTCGCGTGCACGGATGTTGAAGCGCTGCTTCGCGAGCACGACGATGCTGCGGCCTTCCGGCGTTTCGTCCGACAACGACGACAGTTGCGCGGCATCGGCGAGCACTTCTTCCGTTACGCCCGGCGTCGGCACGAACTGCGACGCCTGACGGTTACCGAGCGTGATCGTGCCGGTCTTGTCGAGCAGCAGCACGTCCACGTCGCCGGCCGCTTCGACTGCGCGGCCCGACGTCGCGATCACGTTCGCCTGCATCATCCGGCTCATGCCGGCCACACCGATCGCGGACAGCAGACCGCCGATGGTGGTCGGAATCAGACAGACCAGCAGGGCGACGAGCGCGGTGATGGTCACGACGTGACCAGACTTCGCCGCTTCGACGGCAAACATCGAGAACGGCAGCAGCGTCACGGTAGCGAGCAGCAGCACGATGGTCAGTGCGACGAGCAGGATGGTCAGCGCGATTTCGTTCGGCGTCTTCTGACGCTTCGCGCCTTCGACCATCGCGATCATCCGGTCGAGGAACGCTTCGCCCGGGTTCGCCGTGACACGCACGACGATCCAGTCGGACAGCACGCGCGTACCGCCGGTCACCGACGAGAAGTCGCCGCCCGACTCGCGGATCACCGGCGCGGATTCGCCGGTAATCGCCGATTCGTCGACCGATGCGACACCGTCGATCACTTCGCCGTCGGCCGGGATCACGTCGCCGGTCTCGACCAGCACGACGTCGCCGCGACGCAGATCGGACGCCGTCATGATGCGGATCGGCGCCTTCGGATGCGGCTCGTTGAGCTTCTTCGCCATCACGTCTTTCTTCGCGCTGCGCAGCGATGCGGCCTGGGCCTTCGAACGGCCTTCGGCGAGCGCTTCAGCGAAGTTGGCGAAGAGCACCGTGAACCACAGCCACAGTGCGACCGCGAGAATGAAACCCGACGGCGCTTCCGCCTGACCGACGAGCGCCGCGATCCACAGGATGGTCGTGAGCACGCTGCCAACGTACACACAGAACATCACCGGGTTGCGGAACTGCGTACGCGGTTTGAGTTTCCTGAATGAGTCCACGATCGCCGGACGCAGTAGCGCCGGATCGAACATGGACCGGGTTGCTGAATGTTCAGTCATGTGTTCCTCTAATTCTTCGTATGCCTGTATGCGTGGCGATCAGTGGGTGCCGATCATCATCAGATGTTCGACGCCAGGACCGAGCGCGAGCGCGGGCACATAAGTCAGCGCACCGACCAGCAGCACCGTGCCGAGCAGCAGCACGACGAACAGCGGGCCATGCGTCGGCAGCGTGCCGCCCGTGACCGCGAGACGTTTCTTCGCGGCGAGCGAACCTGCGATCGCCAGCACCGGCACGATCGTGGCGAAGCGGCCGAACCACATCGCGATACCCAGCATGATGTTGTAGAACGGCGTGTTCACCGAGATCCCGCCGAACGCGCTGCCGTTGTTGTTCGCAGCCGAGCTGAACGCGTAGAGCACTTCAGAGAAGCCGTGCGCGCCCGGGTTAAAGATGCCCGCCTTGCCTGCGTCGGCCAGCACGCCGATCGATGCACCGACCAGCACCAGCAGCGGCGTCAGCAGCACGACGATCGACACCATCTTCATTTCGTACGCTTCGATCTTCTTGCCGACGTATTCCGGCGTGCGGCCGATCATCAGGCCCGCGACGAACACCGCCAGCAACGCGAACACCAGCATCCCGTAGAGACCGGAACCGACACCGCCGAAGATCACTTCGCCGAGCTGGATCAACAGCATCGGCACGAGGCCGCCGAGCGGCGTCAGCGAGTCGTGTGCGTTGTCGACTGCACCGCACGATGCGGCGGTCGTCGCGACCGTGAAGATGCCCGACTGCGCGATACCGAAGCGCGTTTCCTTGCCTTCCATGTTGCCGCCGGACTGCAGCGCATTCGACGACTGGTCGACGTGCAGCGACGTGAGCGTCGGGTTGCCCGATTGCTCGGCGCTGATTTCGCCCACCACGCACGCGGCAAACGCGATCGTCATCACTGCGAGCACCGCGATACCCTGACGGCGGTCGGCGATCATCCGTCCGAACACGAGACACAGTGCGGCCGGGATAATCAGGATCGACAGGATCTGCACGAAGTTCGCGAACGGCGTCGGGTTTTCATACGGATGCGCCGAGTTCGCGTTGAAGAAGCCGCCACCGTTGGTGCCGAGCATCTTGATCGCTTCCTGCGACGCAACCGGACCCATCGCGATGGTCTGCTTCGCGACCGGCGTATCGACCATCACCGGGTTACCCTTCGCGTCCTTCACCGCGTTGCCTTGCGCGTCGACCTTCGGCGCGGAGTACGTGGTGGTTTGCAGCGTCGGTACGTCCTGATAGGCCTTGAAGTTCTGGATCACGCCCTGGCTCATCAGCAGCGCGGCGATGATCGCGGCCATCGGCAGCAGCACGTACAGCGTGACGCGTGTGATGTCGACCCAGAAGTTGCCGATGGTCTTCGCGGTGTGACGTGCGAAGCCGCGCACGAGCGCGATCACGACGACGATACCGGTTGCCGCCGACAGGAAGTTCTGCACCGTGAAGCCGAGCATCTGCGTCAGATAGCTGACGGTCTGCTCACCGGAATAGTCTTGCCAGTTGGTGTTCGACGCGAAGCTGATCGCGGTGTTGAACGCACCGTCGACCGTCATCGCGCCGAGCGCCTGCGGATTGCCGGGCAGCCAGCCCTGCACGCGCAGCAGCACGTAAAGGAAAATCGCACCGAGCGCGTTGAACGCGATCACGGCGATGGCGTAGTGCTTCCAGGTCATTTCGCTCGACGAATCGACGCCCGCCGCGCGATACAGCAGCCGTTCGAACGGACCGCCGAAGCGCACGACGCGCGACGTGCCGTCCATCACGCGCGTCAGATAGCGCGAGACCGGCACGGCGAGTGCCAGCAGGACGACGAGAAAAATGACCGTTTGCAGGACATTGTTGAGGTTCATTCAATGTCCTCCGCGCGCAGCAGCGCATAAACCAGATAAGCGAACAGCAACGCAGTTGCCGCGCCCGATAGCCACAGCATCCAGCTCATGAGCGTGCTCCCTGACCACGCCGGTACTGCTCGAGCTTCTCGCAGCCGGCAATCATTGCAAAGGTCAGTGCGATAAACAGCACGAGGCCCCCGATGTACAGCGCATCCATTTTGATGTTCTCCATGACGGACTTTGGATGCGTGCAACGTTATGCCTGTTGACGTAAAGGGCAGGATAAGGTTGGATTGGGATGCGTAAAAATCGCGTAAACGTGCGAATGTGCGGTCGCAATTCCGGTACGCGCAGAGGGCCGTCGCGCGGCGCGTTCGCGATTGGTGCAGCGCAAGGCGCGACAACGGCTCGCGCGCAAATGCGATCGCGGCGGGTCTACCGCAATACGCGTGCGGCTTGCTAACATCCTACGTTTCGAATCCGCTACGCCTTCATGACAAACGACCGGCACGACTGGATCGCCACGCCCATTTCAGCGCCGCTGCTGCGCGGTGCGCTCGAACTCGAACGAACGGAACGCGGCGTGAAGCCGCATCGTCTGCCCGCGTGGGCTCGTGCGCAGTGCGCGGACCCGCAGCTCGCGATGGCTGAGTCGCAACCGTCGGGCGTGCGGCTCGTGTTTCGCACCCGCGCGACGGAAATCGAACTGGACGTCTGGCCGACCCGCTATGTCTACGCCGGTCTGCCGCCGCGACCGGTGGGTGTGTACGACCTGCTGGTCGACGGCCGGTTGCTGCATCAGGGCAGCGCGGACGGTGGCGATCTCGTGACGATCGACGTCGCCACGGGGGCCGTATCGACTCAGCGCGGCGACGTCGGCACGCTGCGCTATGCGGGGCTGCCCGGTCACGACAAGAAGATCGAAATCTGGCTACCGCATAACGAAGCGACGGAGCTTGTCGCGCTGCGTTCCGACGCCGCTCTTGAGCCTCTTGAGCCCATCGCGAACGACGGTCGCAAGGTGTGGCTGCATCACGGCAGCTCGATCAGTAATGGATCGAATGCGGCCAGCCCGACCGCGATCTGGCCCGCGCTGGCCGCATCGTTCGGCGATGTGGAGTTGATCAATCTCGGCTTCAGCGGCAGCGCGTTACTGGATCCGTTCATCGCGCGCGCGATGCGCGACACGCCGGCCGATTTCATCAGCGTCAAGATCGGCATCAATCTGGTCAACGCGGATCTGATGCGACTACGTGCATTTGGGCCAGCGGTGCACGGCTTTCTCGATACGATTCGCGACGGTCATCCGCACACGCCGCTGCTCGTCGTATCGCCGATCTATTGTCCGATTCATGAAGATACGCCGGGCCCCGGCGCATTCGATATGGAGGCACTCGCTAAAGGGAAAGTGGCTTTTCTCGCGACCGGCAATCCGGCCGAGCGCAGTGCCGGCAAGCTGACGTTGACAGTGATCCGCGAGCAGTTGCAACGCATCGTGCAACAGCGTGCTTTAGACGATCCGCAGTTGCGCTATCTCGATGGACTCACGCTGTATGGCGAACGCGATTTCGCCGAGCTGCCGCTGCCTGATCGGCTGCATCCGGACGGCGCGACGCATCGACGGATAGGTGAGCGGTTTGCTGGGGTGGTGTTTGGGCGCGGTGGAGCGTTCTTTGCAGCGAATCCGCAGTAGCGCGGCGCTACTGCGGTAACGACTGGCTCAAGCCTTCTCTTCGCAAAAACGGATGCGGTTGCCGAACGGATCGTGAACTTCCATCACGTCGCCCCACGGTTCCGTTTCTACGCCGGGACGGCCATAGTTGTACTGCTTGTCCCGCAGTTCGCGATTGAACGCGTGGATGCCGGTCATCGGCACGTACACCGTCGAGCCGGGGCATGCATCGCCGTGATGCTCGGACAGATGCAACTGCAATCCTGCGCGCTTCACGCCCATGTAAAGCGGCAGGCCAGGTTCAAACCGATGCTCGAACACGACTTCGAAGCCGAGAAAGTCGCAGTAGAACTCGCGGGCTTTGGTCTCGTCGAAAATGCGCAGGATCGGGACGGCTTCCAGGAAGCGGATCGGTTCGTTCGCGACGGCGGTGCCTTCATCGTCGGAGCCGAAGCCGGCGCTCACCAGTTCCAGTACTGCGGCATCGGATAAATCGGTGCCGTGTTGAGCGAGCCTCGCACGCAAGCGCGTGGCGATCTCGCGAGCCTGGTCGAGCGTGATCATCAAAACCTCCAGTGCGGGCGATCACATGTTGCCGAAGACAGCGGCATGCGGTCGCTCGTTCAATCCGGCGAGATTTGAAGTTCGATTCGCCGGTCGTTTAGCGGCGCACGCTTCACGATGCACGCGCGCCGCTCGCTATAAAACTACGGCAGCAGAACCGTCGACCCGGTCGTGCGCCGCGCTTCCAGATCGATATGCGCCTGCCCGACGTCGGCGAGCGCGTAACGCTGGTTGATGCTCGTCTTCACCTTGCCCGACGAGATCATCTCGAACAGCTCCGCCGACATCGCGTCGTAGTCGCTGCGTTTAGCGATGTACGAGAACAGCGTCGGTCGCGTGAAGAACAGCGAGCCGCGACCCGCGAACTCGGATGAATCGATCAGCGGCAGCGGTCCCGACGCATTGCCGAAGCTGACGAACAGCCCAAGCGGCGCGAGACAGTCGAGCGATGCGGTAAACGTGTCCTTGCCGATCGAGTCGTACACCACCGGCACGCCCGCGCCGTTGGTGATCTCGCGCACGCGCTTCGTGAAGTTGTCGCGCGTATAGACGATCGGGTAATCGCAGCCGTGCGCCTTCGCGATCTCCGCCTTTTCGTCGGAGCCCACCGTGCCGATCACCGTCGCACCGAGCGCCTTCGCCCACTGGCATGCGAGCAACCCGACGCCGCCGGCGGCAGCCTGGATCAGGATCGTGTCGCCGGCTTTGACCTGATACGTACGACGCAGCAGGTATTGCACGGTCAGCCCCTGCAGCATCGCCGAGGCGGCCTGCTCGTAGCTCACGCCATCGGGCAGTTTCACGACGTCCTTCGCGGGCAGCACGCGCTCCTGCGCATACGCGCCAGGCGGCCGCGCAACGTACGCGATGCGGTCGCCGACCTTCAGGCCGCTCACGCCTCCACCGACTGCCGTCACTTCGCCCGCCGCTTCCATCCCGAGACCGCCGGGCAGCGGCAACGGGTACAGCCCCGTGCGGAAATACACGTCGATGAAATTCAGGCCGACTGCATGCTGCTTCACGCGGATCTCGCCGTCGGCCGGATCGCCGACTTCGACATCGATCCACTTCATCACCTCCGGACCGCCAGTCCGGTCGAATCGGATTGCCTTTGCCATCTTGACTCCTTGCTGTGCGTTCTGTGCTTTTGCTGAATTCCGTGCGGCGCTCAGGCTTGTTGCTGTCTGACGCGCAGCGTCAATGCATCGAGCAGCATCCGTGCGGTGGAAATGTTGGTCGCGCACGGCACGTTGTGGACGTCGCATGCGCGCACCAGCGCGTTGATGTCCGGTTCGTGCGGCTGCGGCGTCATCGGGTCGCGCAGGAAGATCACCATGTCGACGTTGCCCTCGGCGAGCTGCGCGCCGATCTGCAAATCGCCGCCGTGCGGACCCGACAGCATCCGCTGCACTTCGAGGCCGTGTGCGGCAGCGATCCGCGAACCGGTGGTGCCGGTCGCGACGAGTTCGCAGTGTTTGAGCGTGTCGGCGTATTCGCCGGCGAGCTTCACGATGTCGTCTTTCTTGTGGTCGTGCGCGATCAGTGCGACGCGTGTGGTCATGGTTGTCTCTGATTTATATGGTTGGTCGGTTGCAATACGCCCGGCTCAAAACGTCCCCGGAAAAGCCCCACCATCGATCAACCAGTTCTGCCCGGTGATATATCCACCATGCACGCTGCACAGAAACGCGCACGCGCGGCCGAACTCGTCGCGGTTGCCGAAGCGGCCTGCGGGAATCGATGCCATCCGCTGCTTGCGCGCTTCGTCGATCGATACGTTCTGCGCCTTCGCCTGCGCGGCGATCGTGCCGACGATGCGATCGGTATCGAACACGCCGGGCAACAGGTTGTTGATCGTCACGCCCTGCCCCGCGACCTTGCGCGCGACGCCCGCGACGAAGCCGGTCAACCCGGAGCGCGCGCCGTTCGACAAACCCAGCACATCGATCGGCGCCTTCACCGACGAACTCGTGATGTTGACGATGCGCCCGAAACCGCGCGCGATCATCCCGTCGATCGTCGCCTGGATCAGCGCGATCGGCGTCAGCATGTTCGCTTCGAGCGCGCGCAGCCAGTCGTCGTGCGTGAACGTGCGGAAGTCGCCGGGCGGCGGACCGCCCGCATTGTTGACGAGGATGTCCGGCTGCGGACACGCGGCCAGCGCGGCCGCGCGACCTTCCGGCGTGGTGATGTCGCACGCGACCGTCTTCACGTCGACGCCCGTTTGCGCGCGGATGCCGGCGGCGGTGGCCTCGAGCGTTTCCGCGGTGCGCGCGACGATCGCGAGATTCACGCCCTCGGCGGCGAGCGCCTCCGCGCAGCCGCGCCCGAGACCCTTGCTCGCCGCGCAGACGAGCGCGGTCCGTCCTGCGATTCCCATGTCCATGTGTGTGTCCTCAGTCCCCAGGTGAAATTTCCCTCGATTCTAGAAGAATCGCCGCCACGGCGCGCGCGGCATCGCGGATCGAACGGCATCGCACCCATGATGGACTGGACCGATCGTCACGACCACCCGGCCGAACGGATGGCCGAACAGCCGAGGCAATCTCTGGTAGCTTCCGCCGGGACTTTCGGTAAACTTGCAGTCGTGGTTCGCCTCGCGGTGCCACGGCGCCCTGTCTGCCGGGTGCCGCCCCGCCCGCCGTACCCGCGTTCTTAAGCCCGCCACCCTTCGTACCGCTTGCGCTCACGCCATGACACAGGACAGCCGTTTCCCCAATCTTTTCATCCTCGATCACCCGCTGATCCAGCACAAGCTGTCGCACATGCGCGACCGGGACACGTCGACGCGCACGTTCCGCGAACTGCTGCGCGAGATCACGCTGCTGATGGGCTACGAGATCACCCGCAATCTGCCGATGACGACGCGTCGCGTGTCCACCCCGCTCGTCGAGATGGACGCGCCGGTGATCGCCGGCAAGAAGCTCGCGATCGTGCCGGTGCTGCGCGCGGGCGTCGGGATGTCGGACGGGCTGCTCGAACTGATTCCGTCGGCGCGCGTCGGCCACATCGGCGTGTATCGCGCGGCGGATCACCGGCCGGTCGAATATCTCGTGCGGCTGCCGGATCTGGAAGACCGCATCTTCATCCTGTGCGATCCGATGGTCGCGACCGGCTATTCGGCCGCCCACGCAGTCGATGTGCTGAAGCGGCGCGGTGTGCCCGGTTCGAGCATCATGTTCCTCGCGCTCGTCGCCGCGCCCGAAGGCGTCCAGGTGTTCCAGGACGCGCATCCGGATGTGAAGCTGTACGTCGCGTCGCTCGATTCGCACCTGGACGGGCACGCGTACATCGTGCCGGGTCTCGGCGATGCCGGCGACCGGTTGTTCGGTACGAAGAACTGAACGCGGGCGCGCGGGCCTCGCGCGGATCTGCTCGCTGCGCTCAATCGCCCGCTGCGCGGTGCATTCCGGCGCACGACAAAGCCACGTCGAGCCAGGCGGAAAGCGGCAGCATGATAAAATTCGCATCCCGTTCGTCGAGCGGCTGGCCGGGCAGCGGTACGTACCGGAACGGCGTGGCAAGCACGGCAATTGCGCAGTGAAGAAGCGGTAGATGCGCGGCAGGTGGGTGGCAAGCGGGTAGCAAGCGGGTGGCAAGTCCGTAGCAGAGGCGTGGTCGGTGCCCGGCAACAGCGCGGCAATGACGGCGCAGGCTGTGGGCATAGGCACCGCACCAGCGCCGCGCGCACCTCGCACATGCCAGGCTCTGTCTTGCAAGGTCCGCGTCCGCGCTGCCCAGGCATGCGCCACACGCTCGCAACGGACGGCCATCGAGGCGCGTCACCGCAAGCGCCCGACATCGCAACGACAATTGCACTATGTGTGCGCCCCGAGGCGCATGCGCTGGAGAAAGGTATGGCAGGTCATTCGAAGTGGGCCAACATCAAGCATAAGAAGGCCGCGACCGACGCGAAGCGCGGCAAGATCTGGACACGGCTCATCAAGGAAATTCAGGTTGCGGCCCGCATGGGCGGAGGCGAAGTCGATACGAACCCGCGTCTGCGGCTCGCTATCGAAAAGGCGTACGACGCCAACATGCCGAAGGACAACATCAACCGCGCGATCCAGCGCGGCACGGGCGGCGTCGACGGCGCGAACTACGAGGAAATCCGCTACGAAGGCTACGGCATCGGCGGTGCAGCGATCATCGTCGACACGATGACCGACAACCGCATCCGCACCGTCGCGGAAGTGCGTCACGCGTTCTCGAAGAACGGCGGCAACATGGGCACGGACGGTTCGGTGTCGTTCATGTTCGATCACGTCGGCCAGTTCCTGTTCGCGCCGGGCACGCCGGAAGACAAGCTGATGGACGCGGCGCTCGAAGCCGGTGCCGAAGACGTCGTGACGAACGACGACGGCAGCATCGAGGTCACCTGCCCCGCCAACGATTTCCCGAAGGTGAAGAGCGCGCTCGAAGCCGCCGGCTTCAAGGCCGAAATGGCCGAAGTGACGATGAAGCCGCAGACGGAAGTCGAGTTCACCGGCGACGATGCAGTGAAGATGCAGAAGCTGCTCGACGCACTCGAAAATCTCGACGACGTTCAGGAAGTCTATACAAACGCGGCGATCGCGGACGAATGAGCGCGGCGCGGCCATCGTGCCGCGCTGTGCCTTTTCGCGCGGGCCGGGTCGATGGACTCAGGACTCGATGAGGAGCCCGTCAAAAGGCTCACCGTTCGCACTACGCGAACCTTGCGGATATTCGCGGCCGGCGCCCTTGCGCCGGCCGTTCACTGTTTTTAGCCTTCGGGGAATCACATGAAGTTACTCGTCGTCGGGTCCGGCGGTCGCGAACATGCGCTCGCATGGAAGCTCGCTCAATCGCCGCGCGTGCAGCTCGTCTACGTCGCGCCCGGCAACGGCGGCACGGCGCACGACGACCGGCTGCGCAACGTCGACATCACCGAGCCGGCCGCGCTCGCGGATTTCGTCGAGAAGGAACAGATCGCGTTCACGCTGGTCGGGCCCGAAGGCCCGCTCGCGGACGGCATCGTCAACCTGTTCCGTTCGCGCGGTCTGAAAATTTTCGGGCCGACGAAGGAAGCCGCGCAGCTCGAAAGCTCGAAGGATTTCGCGAAGGCCTTCATGAAGCGCCACGCGATCCCGACCGCCGAATACGAAACCTTCACCGACCCCGCCGCTGCGCACGCGTATCTCGATACGAAGGGCGCGCCGATCGTCGTGAAGGCCGACGGCCTCGCTGCGGGCAAGGGCGTGGTGGTTGCGCTGACGATCGACGAAGCGCATGAAGCCGTCGACTCGATGCTGTCCGGCAACAAGCTCGGCGATGCGGGCGCGCGCGTCGTGATCGAAGAGTTTCTCGCGGGCGAGGAAGCGAGCTTCATCGTGATGGTCGACGGCATGCACGTGCTGGCGCTCGCGTCGAGCCAGGACCACAAGCGTCTGCTCGATGGCGACCGGGGGCCGAATACCGGCGGCATGGGCGCGTACTCGCCCGCGCCGATCGTCACGCCGCAACTGCACGCGCGCGTGATGCGCGAAATCATCCTGCCGACCGTGCGTGGAATGGAAAACGAAGGCGTGCGCTTCACCGGCTTCCTGTACGCCGGCCTGATGATCGACGCGCAAGGCAACCCGAAGACGCTCGAATTCAACTGCCGGATGGGCGACCCCGAAACGCAACCGATCATGGCGCGTCTGAAGGGCGACTTCTCGAAGGTCGTCGAGCAGGCGATCGCCGGCACGCTCGATACCGTCGAACTCGACTGGGATCGCCGCACCGCGCTCGGCGTCGTGCTCGCCGCACACAACTATCCGGAGACGCCGCGCAAGGGCGACCGCATCAGCGACATCCCCGCCGCCACCGACGAATCCGTGACCTTCCATGCGGGCACGACGCTCGCGGACGGCAAGCTCGTTACGTCGGGTGGCCGGGTGCTGTGCGTGGTCGGTCTGGCCGATTCGGTGCGCAGCGCGCAGTCGGTCGCGTACGAAACGATCAACCAGATCTCGTTCGACGGCATGCAGTATCGCCGCGACATCGGCCATCGCGCGGTCAACCGCAAGCACGGCTGATGCGGACAGCGACAGCGCGTCACGGCGCCCTGCGATATCGCGGGCGCTACACTGCGGGTTGTGATGTACGTGACGCGCGCGCGGGAGGCCACCCCGCGCACGCTTTCGTGAACCCGCGGCCCCCACAGGCACGCCGCCCAGCCTCAGCCGTCTCGCATTCATGACCGATCCGACCTACAACGTTCAGGCCGTCCGCAGCTGGCTCCAGCAGTTGCAGACCCACATCGCCGACACGCTCGGCGCGTTCGACGGCCAGGCCTTCGCCACCGACGCATGGCAGCGCGCGCCCGGCGAGAAGCTGCGCGGCGGCGGCTGCACGCGCATCCTCGAAGGCGGTTCGTTCTTCGAACGCGCGGGCATCGGCCTGTCGGACGTTGCCGGCGATGCGCTGCCCGCATCGGCGAGCGCGGCGCGTCCGCAGCTCGCAGGCCGCGCGTTCGAAGCGATGGGTGTGTCGCTCGTGCTGCATCCGCACAATCCGCACTGCCCGACCGTGCACATGAACGTGCGTCTGCTGATGGCAACCAAGCCTGGCGAAGCGCCGATCTTCTGGTTCGGCGGCGGCATGGACCTGACGCCGTACTACGGCTACGAGGAAGACGCGCAGCATTTTCATCGCACGTGCCGCGACGCGCTGCAGCCGTTCGGCGCGGACCTGTACCCGAGCTTCAAGCGCTGGTGCGACGAATACTTCTTCCTCAAGCATCGCAATGAGACACGCGGTGTCGGCGGGATTTTCTTCGACGATTTTTCTGCGCCGGGCTTCGAGCGTTCGTTCGAGATGGTGCGCAGCGTCGGCGACGCGTTTTTAAATGCGTACATGCCGATCGTCGAGCGCCGTCGCGATATGCCGTACAGCCAGGCTGAGCGCGATTTCCAGGCGTACCGGCGCGGCCGTTACGTCGAGTTCAATCTGGTCTTCGACCGTGGCACACTGTTCGGGCTGCAAAGCGGTGGGCGTACCGAATCGATCCTGATGTCGATGCCGCCCGTCGCCAACTGGCGCTACAACTGGCATCCTGAGCCCGGAACACCCGAAGCGCGCCTCGCAAGCGACTTCCTCGTGCCGCGCGAGTGGGTGTGATGGCGGCCGCCGCGACCGGCCTCACGTCAGGGCTTCGGGTACACGCATTGTCACGACAAGGGATCACGCTCTGAATCCGCCCGCTCATTCCGCGGCTCAGTTGTCCACTGGGCTTGCCGTCCTGCCCCGCCGCGTCGGTCTGCTCGGCGGCACGTTCGATCCGGTCCACGACGGCCATCTCGCGCTCGCGCGGCGTTTCGCCGACGTGCTGCGGCTGACCGAACTGGTGCTGCTACCCGCCGGCCAGCCGTGGCAAAAGAGCGACGTCACGGAGGCACGGCATCGGCTCGCGATGACGCGCGCCGCCGCCGATACGCTCGCGATCCCCGGCGTGACCGTGCGCGTCGCGACCGATGAAATCGAACACGACGGTCCCACGTATACTGTCGAAACACTCGCGCGCTGGCGCGAACGCGAGGGGCCGGACACGTCGCTTGCACTGCTGATCGGCGCGGACCAGCTGGTCAAGCTCGACACGTGGCGCGACTGGCGCTGCCTGTTCGACTTCGCGCACGTGTGCGCGTCGACGCGTCCGGGTTTCGATCTGACGACGCTACCGCCTGCGGTCGCGGCCGAAGTCGCCGCGCGCGCCGCGGCACCCGAAGTACTGCAGGCCACGCAGAGCGGTCATCTGCTGATCGACACGACGCTTGCGTTCGACGTGTCGGCGACCGAAATACGCACGCATCTGCGGGAACGCGTCGCGCATCACGCGCGTCGTGCCGCCGACGAAACCAGTCCGCCCGCGAGCCACGTTCCCGCCGCCGTGTGGGACTACATCCTTCAACATCATCTGTATCACCAGTAAAAACATGGACATTCGCAAACTGCAACGCACGATCGTCGACGCGCTCGAGGACGTCAAAGCCCAGGACATCCGGGTCTTCAACACGAGCCACCTGACCTCGCTGTTCGATCGCGTGATCGTCGCGAGCGGCACGTCGAACCGGCAGACCAAGGCACTCGCCTCGAGCGTGCGCGAGAAGGTCAAGGAAGCCGGCGGCGACGTCATCAGCACCGAGGGCGAGGACATCGGCGAATGGGTGCTGGTCGACTGCGGCGACGCGGTCGTGCACATCATGCAACCGGCGCTGCGCCAGTACTACAACCTCGAAGAGATCTGGGGTGACAAGCCGGTGCGGATCAAGCTCGCGAGCCCGAACCCGTTCGGCGGCGCACGCGCCAGCGAACCACTCGACGACGACGAGGAAGACGAAGCACCCGCCCCCGCTGTCAAGCGCCCCGCTCGCAAGACACCGGCACGGCGCAGCTAACGCGTTGCACACCGGTCGTCTTCGTCGCATCGGTCGCCGCTCGTCATGAAACTGCATATCGTCGCCGTCGGGCACAAGATGCCGGACTGGATCGCCTCGGGTTTCGACGAGTACGCGAAACGGATGCCGCCCGAACTGCGCATCGAACTGCGCGAACTGAAGCCCGAGCAACGCTCGTCGGGCCGTTCCGCCGAGAGCGTGATGGCCGCCGAAAAACAGCGCATCGAAGCCGCGCTGCCGAAGCAGGCGCGCATCGTCGCGCTCGATGAACGCGGCAAGGACTGGACCACGATGCAGCTTGCCGCCGCGTTGCCCGACTGGCAGCAGGACGGACGCGACGTCGTGTTTCTGATCGGTGGCGCGGATGGGCTCGATCCAGAACTGAAGTCGCGCGCGGACACTCTGCTGCGGCTCTCCAGCCTCACACTGCCGCACGCAATGGTGCGCGTGCTGCTCGCCGAACAGCTGTACCGCGCGTGGACCATCACGCAGAATCATCCGTATCATCGCGCGTAGCGCATCAGCGGTCCTCGTTTCATTCGCCTGTGTACGTTGTGGCGCGTCGGGTTCGCGCCGCACCTCCCCCGGAAGTCTTCCTTATGTCCACCACCGACCTGCATCCGTTCGTCTATCTCGCGTCGCAAAGTCCGCGCCGCCAGGAGTTGCTGCAACAGCTCGGCGTGCGCTTCGAGTTGCTGCTGCCGCGCCCCGACGAAGATGCCGAAGCGCTCGAAGCGGAACGGCCCGGCGAAACGCCGCACGACTATGTGCTGCGCGTGTGCGCGGCAAAAGCCGAAGCGGCACACGCACGGCTCGTCGCGAGCGGCCGGCCCGCTGCACCGATCCTCACCGCCGACACCACCGTCACGATCGACGGCGCAATCCTCGGCAAACCTACCGACGCCGACGACGCGTTCGCGATGCTCACACGCCTCGCGGGCCGCGAGCATGACGTGCTGACCGCAATCGCCGCAGTCGATGCGCAAGGCACCGCGCTGCCCGCCGTGCTGTCGCGTTCGCGCGTGCGCTTCGCGGCCGCGCCGGCCGACATGCTGCGCCGCTACGTCGCAACCGGCGAGCCCACCGGCAAGGCCGGCGCCTACGGCATTCAGGGACGCGCGGCGGAATTCGTCGAACATATCGACGGGTCCTATTCAGGTATCATGGGTTTGCCGCTTTTCGAGACAGCATCGTTGCTGCGCACTGTGCGCATCGATTTCTAAGTCCAAGAACAACACCATGACCGAAGAGATCCTGATCAACGTCACCCCTCAGGAAACGCGCGTCGCGATCGTCCAGCAGGGCTCGGTCCAGGAGCTTCACGTCGAGCGCACGCTGTCGCGCGGACGTGTCGGCAATGTCTATCTCGGCAAGGTCGTGCGCGTGCTGCCGGGCATGCAGTCCGCGTTCATCGACATCGGACTCGAGCGCGCCGCGTTCCTGCACGTCGCCGATATCTGGCATCCGCGCACCGACGGCGATGCGCAGCACCCCGCGTCGCATCAGCCGATCGAGAAGATCGTCTTCGAAGGCCAGACGCTGATGGTGCAGGTCGTGAAAGATCCGATCGGCACGAAGGGCGCGCGGCTGTCCACGCAGGTCAGCATCGCCGGACGCACCCTGGTCTATCTGCCGCAGGAACCGCACATCGGCATCTCGCAGAAGATCGAGAGCGAGGCCGAGCGCGAAGCGATCCGCGCGCGGCTCACTGCGATACTGCCGGTCGACGAAAAAGGCGGCTACATCGTCCGCACGATCGCGGAAGATGCGACGAGCGAAGAGCTCGCCGGCGACGTGTCGTACCTGCGCAAGACGTGGGCGACGATCCAGTCGCAGTCGCAACGCATGCCGGCGACCACGCTGCTATACCAGGATCTGAATCTCGCGCAACGTGTGCTGCGCGACTTCGTCAACGACGAAACCACGCGCATCCAGATCGATTCGCGCGAGACCTTCCAGATGCTGACGGATTTCGCCGCCGAGTTCACGCCGGCGGTGTCGTCGAAGCTGCATCACTACACCGGCGAGCGGCCGCTGTTCGATCTGTACAACATCGAGACCGAGATCCAGCGCGCGCTGTCGCGACGCGTCGATCTGAAGTCAGGCGGCTATCTCGTGATCGACCAGACCGAGGCGATGACGACGATCGACGTGAACACCGGCGGCTACGTCGGTGCGCGCAATTTCGACGACACGATCTTCAAGACCAATCTCGAAGCGGCGCACACGATCGCGCGTCAGTTGCGGCTACGCAATCTGGGCGGCGTGATCATCATCGACTTCATCGATATGGAAAACGTCGAGCATCGCGACCAGGTGCTCGGCGAACTGAAGAAGGCGCTGTCGCGCGATCGTACGCGCGTGACCGTCAATGGCTTCTCGCAGCTGGGGCTCGTCGAGATGACCCGCAAACGCACGCGCGAATCGCTCGCGCATGTGCTGTGCGAGCCGTGTCCGGTGTGTCAGGGGAAAGGTCAGGTGAAGACGTCGCGCACCGTCTGCTACGACGTGCTGCGCGAGATCCTGCGCGAATCGCGGCAGTTCAATCCGCGTGAGTTTCGCGTGGTGGCGTCGCAGCAGGTGATCGATCTGTTCCTCGAAGAGGAATCGCAGCATCTGGCGATGCTGATGGATTTCATCGGCAAGCCGGTTTCGTTGCAGGTGGAGTCGAATCTGAGTCAGGAGCAGTACGACATCGTGCTGATGTAGCTTTTCAGCGGTCGCCGGCTCGCAGCCACAAGCGCTGCGAGCGGCACACCATTCCTCGCCTCACGCCCCGAAGTCGAGCAACACCTTGCAGGTGTCCTTCGGGCTGTGTTCGGCCAGATCGAATGCATTGGCCACGTCGCGGAAATCCACCTTGTGCGTGACGATCGCGTCCGGCGACACGAGGCCGCGTTCGAGCCAGTCGATGACGGTCGGGAACATCGCCCGGTTCAAGCGCGATGCGTGCAGCGACAACTCCTTCTTCGTCAGTTCCTGCTGCGGAATCGCCGACGGCGTCGACGCAAAACCGAGCAGGCCGATGCGCCCCGCCGGCGCGGCGAGCCGCACCGCTTCCTCGAGAATCGACGGATGGCCGACCGCGTCGTAAATCAGCGTCGGGCCGCCTTCGACGCCGCGCGCACGCAACGCGTCGGGCAGCGACTCGTTGCGCGTGTTGATCGTCTCGTCCGCGGCGGCGCCGCAGCGGCGCGCGAGTTCGAGGCGTTCGTCGAGCTGGTCGGTGATGAAGGCGCGCACGCCGTACACGCGCTTGAGCACCTGCAGGATCGTGAGGCCGACCGTACCCGCGCCGTAGATCAGCGCGACGTCTTCCGGCAGCACGCCGGTGCGCGCGGTCACGTTCGCCGCGACCGCGAACGGCTCGACGATCGCCGCGCACGTATCTGCGATGCCGTCGGGAATGCGGAACGCGTTCTGCGCCGGCACGCAGACGTACTCGCTGAAACCGCCGTCGCGATGCACACCCAGCACCACCAGGTTGCTGCACACGTTCTGCCGGCCGATCCGGCAGGCGTGACACTGTCCGCAGCTGATTACCGGGTCCACGCTCACCACTTCGCCGACGCGCGCCGCGTCGACACCTGCACCGACCGATTCGATCCGGCCGACGAACTCGTGGCCAATGATGCGCGGATAGGACACGAACGGATTGTGGCCGCGAAAAATATGCAGGTCCGAACCGCAGATACCCGCATAGCGCACCCGCACCCGCACTTCTCCCGCGATGGGCTCGGGCAGCGGCATGTCGCGCACGCTCAGGCTGTTCGGACGATCGACGACGACGCTCAACATGGTCAGGCTTCCTTCAATGGAGTGATGAACGGCTACCAGTTCCACATCGACCCGTCGCGCAGACGCGCGACCGGCAGATAGGCCCGTTCGTACGGATATTTCGCGGCGAGCGTCTCGTCGATGTCCACGCCGAGACCCGGCACGTCGTCCATCACGAGAAAGCCCTTTTCGAAGCGATAACTGTGCGGGAACACTTCGTCGGTCAGCGCGTTGTGCGGCATCAGTTCCTGGATGCCGAAGTTCGGCGCCCACAGCCCGAAGTTCACGGCTGCCGCCATGCACACCGGCGACAGATCGGTCGCGCCGTGAAAGCCGGTGCGCACCTGATACATCGATGCGTAGTCGGCAATGCGACGCAGATGCGTGATGCCGCCGGCGTGGACGATCGTCGCGCGGATGTAGTCGATCAGCTGCTCGCGGATCAGGTCCTTGCAGTCCCAGATCGAATTGAAAATCTCGCCGACCGCGAGCGGCGTCGTGGTGTGGCTGCGAATCAGGCGGAAGCTTTCCTGGTTTTCGGCGGGCGTGGCATCTTCGAGCCAGAAGAGACGATGAGGCTCGAGATCGCGACCCAGGCGCGCGGCTTCGATCGGCGTCAGGCGGTGATGCGCATCGTGCAGCAGATGCGGCTCGAAACCGACGGCATCGCGCACCTTGCGGAACAGTTCCGGCGTATGCCGCAGGTAGAGCGCCGTGTCCCACGGCTCCTCGGGCGGCAGCCCCTTTTGTGCCGGCTCGTATTCGCCCGCGACCTTCCCTACACCGTAGACCTTGTCGAGGCCCGGCACGCCCGACTGCACGCGGATCGCCCGATAGCCTTCGTCGATATGCCTGTGCACGGCATCGATGGCCTCTTCGTGATCGCGTCCGTTCGCGTGGCCGTAGACCATCAGGCCGTCGCGGCTGCGACCGCCGAGCAACTGATACACCGGCATCCCCGCCAGCTTGCCCTTGATGTCCCATAGCGCCATATCGATCGCGGCGATCGCGGTCATCGTGACCGGGCCGCGCCGCCAGTACGCACCGCGATACAGGTATTGCCAGACGTCCTCGATGTTGCGCGGATCGCGCCCGAGGAGACACGGAAACACGTGATCCTCCAGATACGCACGCACCGCGAGCTCGCGCCCGTTGAGCGTCGCGTCGCCGAGGCCGTACACGCCTTCGTCGGTCACGATCTTGACCGTCACGAAGTTTCTTCCGGGGCAGGTCACGATGGTCTGCAACCGTTCAATCTTCAATTGCCTTCTCCAGTCTCGTCCAGTCGACGCTTCAGTCGACGAAATAGTCGGGCACGCGTCCGCGTACTTCGGGCAGATGCGAACCGACCCGATCGATGTGGCTCGTCACGATCACCGCGAGCTGCCCGAGGTTGCGCGCGGTCATCTGCGCGAGGATCAGCTCGTGCTCGCCGAGCGCGCGCTTCGCGTGATCCGCGACGCGGTCGAGCAGCAGCCAGCGCACGCGGTCGAACTGGCGCTTCATCGGCTGCAGCATGTCCCACACGTGCGCGCGGCCCGCGAACTCGAACAGCCGCCGGTGCATCAGCTCGTCGAGTTCGAAAAAACGGTCGACGTCGCCCGCCGCCACCGACTTGCGCTGGTTCTCGACGATGCCCGCGAATTCGTCGAGCTGCGCCGGCGTGATGGCCTGCGCGAGCTGGACGTGATTCGCGCATTCGAGCGTGCTGCGCGCGAAACGCCCCTCCTCCAGCTGCGATACCGAGATCGGCGCGACGATCGTGCCGACCTTGCGATAGATCTTCACAAGACGCTCGTCGGCAAGCTGCGCGAGCGCCTCGCGCACCGGCGTGCGGCTCACTTCCATCGCGTCGGAAATCGCCGCTTCGGACAGGCTCGCATGCGGCGGCAACACGCCCCGGACGATCGCGTCGCGCAGGAAACGATGCACCTGCGGGCGATAGGAATCCTCCGCGTGCGCCTTGAATCCACGCAACGCGGCAAGAAGAACGTCTTCCTGCGGCTCGGTATCAGTCTGGGTCTGGGTCATGTCCTGCGGCTTCGATGGCTTGGCTGCTGTTTGTACCATGGTAGCATTTTTGTGTTTGGAGAGGGGATCTAGCGTTTACACCGATAAAACAATCAATTCCCAGCGGATAATCTGTCGAGCATTCGATTTGTACCATGGTACGTCAGGCACAAAATGGCAATTTCCCTTAATACCGGGGCGCTGCAGGCGCTGTCCGCGCCGACCGCACTCCCGACTTACGACCGTCGACAGGTACGACCAGGCATTGTCCACCTGGGACTCGGCGCGTTTCATCGCGCGCACCAGGCGCTTTATACGGAAGCGCTGCTCGCCCGCGGCGACATGCGCTGGGGCATCGTCGGCGTGCATCTGCGCGAGCGGCGCATGGCCGACGTCCTTGCCGCGCAGGACTGCCTTTACTCCGTCACCGAGCGCAGCGGCGACATCTCGCGCAGTCGCGTCGTCGGCGCATTGTGCCGCGCGCTCTACGCACCCACTGCGCTGTCCGAAGTGCTCGACGCGATCGCCGACCCGAACGTCTCGATCGTCAGCCTGACCGTGACCGAAAAGGGCTACTGCATCGCGCCGGCGGGTGCGAGCCTCGATCTCGCCGACGCAGGCATCCGCCACGACATGCAGGCGCCCGATACACCGCAGACCACGCTTGGCGTGCTCGCGGCCGGCATTCGCCGGCGCCGCGCCGACGCGCCGCTGACCGTGGTCTGCTGCGACAACATGGCGGCCAACGGCGACACGTTGCGCCGATTGCTGATCGAGTATGCCGGGTTGTTCGACGCGGCGCTCGCACGGCGCATCGGCGACACGATCGCGTTTCCGAACACCATGGTCGACCGCATCGTCCCTGCCGCGACGCCCGCTTCTCTCGCTGAAGCGGCGGCGAGCCTGGGCGTGCGCGACGAAGCGGCGATCGTCTGCGAGTCGTTCAGCCAGTGGGTGATCGAGGATCGTTTCAGCGGACCGCGACCCGCGTGGGAAGACGCGGGCGCACTGATCACGTCGGACGTGCATCCGTACGAGGCGATGAAACTGCGTCTTCTCAACGGCACGCATTCGGCGATTGCGTATCTCGGACAATTGCGCGGGCGAGAGACCGTTTCCGACGCGATGGCGGACCCCGCAATGGCCGCCTTCGTGCAACGCGTAATGACCGACGATCTGCTGGCGACCGTCGAGGTGCCGCGCGGCTTCGACGTCGATGCGTACTGCCGCGATCTGCTCGATCGCTTCCGTAACCCGACGCTCGCGCACCGCACGCGCCAGATCGCGATGGACGGTACACAGAAGGTGCCGGTGCGATGGCTTCCCGCGCTGCGCGAAAGCCTCGCCCGCGACATCGAGCGTCCGTCGCTCGAACGCGCGCTCGCCGCATGGCTTCACTACCTGGCGACCGGCCGCAGCGATCGCGGCGAGCCGCTACAGATCAGTGACCCTGGCGCAGAAGCGCTGGCGATGCGTCTGCGCGGCGCGGCCACACCGCTCGACGCAGTCCACGCAGCGCTCGCCCATACCAGCGTATTCGGCAAGGAGGCCTGGCCACACGCGTTCGTCGAGCGGCTGGCAGGTTATCTCAGTGCAGTGCGTGCGCGTGGCACCGACGCGCTGCTCGCCGCAGCGGTCCACACAACATAAACGGCGCGCGGTCGACGCAAACCGACGGCACCACCATGACAACTTCAGGAGACAGCGCATGAAACAACGCACGATGGGATGGGTCACCGTGTTCCTGTTATTTCTCGTCTACGGGATCAACTATCTCGACCGCGTCGCGCTGTCGCTGACCGCGCCGCTGATCCAGAAGGATCTCGGTATCGACGCGGCGCAAATGGGCATCGTGTTCAGCAGCTTCTTCGTCGGCTACGCGCTGTTCAATTTCATCGGCGGGCTTGCAAGCGACAGGCTCGGACCGAAACTCGTCTATATCCTCGCGGTGGGCCTGTGGTCGATTTTCTGCGGACTGACCGCGGTCGCGGTCGGCTTCGCGAGCCTGCTCGTACTCCGCGTGCTGTTCGGGATGGCGGAAGGACCGCTGTGCGCGGGCGCGAACAAGATGGTCAACAACTGGATGCCGCACGACATCGCTGCTTCCGCGATGGGTCTGCTCAGTGCGGGTTCACCGCTCGGCGGGGCGATCGCGGGGCCGGTCATCGGGCTGCTCGCGATCAGCTTCGGCTGGCGTCCGGCGTTCTGGATCATCTGCGCGATCGGCCTGGTCTGGGCGTTCGTGTGGATGTTCGTCGTCGCCGACAGGCCGGCACGCAGCCGCCTTGTCACGTCGCTCGACGCCGTTACCGAACCGACCGCTCGCGCGCACGGCACCACCGCCGCGACCGCAGTGACGAGAGGCGCACGCGATGCCGCGAGCCTGCCGCTGCTCGCATGGCTGCGCCAGCCGCTGATCATCGCCGCCGCCGTCGCGTTCTTCAGCTACAACTACGTGCTGTTCTTCTTTCTTAGCTGGTTTCCGAGCTATCTCGTGCAGGCCCATCATCTGAACATCAAACAGATGAGCCTCGCGACCGTCGTGCCGTGGCTCGTCGGCACGGTGGGTCTTGCCGTCGGCGGCGTGATCTCCGACATGATCTTCCGCTGGACCGGCAAGCTGATGCTCTCGCGCAAGATCGTGCTCGTCACCTGCCTGATGGCGACGGGCATATGCGTCGGCATCGCCGGCTCGGTGCGCACCGCCGCCGATGCCGTGGCGCTGATGTCCGTCGCGCTCTTTCTGCTCTACGTCACGGGCGCGCTCTATTGGGCCATCGTCCAGGACGTCGTGCATCCGGACAAGGTCGGCAGCGTCAGCGGTTGCATGCATTGCGTGGGCAGCCTGTCGGGCGTGATCGGACCGGCCGTCACCGGCTTTCTCGTGCAGCGCAGCGGCGCATTCTCGACGGCCTTCATGCTCGCCGGCGGCGTCGCACTGGCGGGTGCGATTCTCTCCGGCATCTTCATCCGCGATCCGCGCCCGAACACCGACGTTCGCGGCAACGTTTATTCCTGAGTATCGACAAGCTTCTCGCGAAGCTTTTTTTCTTACATTTATTTAGTTTTACTAAATACAAAGGGGAATCCATGAAAAAACTGATCGTCCTGTCGGCATCGCTCGCGGCCTGCGGCCTCGCGCATGCGCAAAGCAGCGTCACGCTCTACGGTGTGGTCGATGCCGGCTTCACGTATACGTCGAATTCGAAAGGCAGCAGCCAGATCGCACTGACCGGCGGCAACGAGTCCGCGTCGCGCTGGGGCGTACGTGGCACGGAAGACCTCGGCGGCGGTCTGAGCGCGATCTTCACGCTCGAAGCCGGCTTCAATCCCGCCAACGGCACCATGGGACAGAACGGCACGGAGTTCGGGCGGCAAGCATTTGTCGGCGTGGCGAGCCAGTCTTACGGCACGGTCACGCTCGGCCGGCAATATTCGTCGGAAGCCGATTACGTGAACCCGCTCGCAGCGGGCGCGACCTGGGCCGCATCGGGCGCGGGCTACGGCACGCACCCTGCCGATCTCGACAACCTGAACAACTCGAACCGCGTCAACAACGCGATCAAGTATCAGAGCACGGTCTGGAACGGCCTGAGCTTCGCCGCGTTCTACAGCTTCGGCGGCCAGGCGGGCAGCGTCGCGCGCAACCAGATCTGGTCGCTCGGCGCCGGCTATACGAGCGGCCCGCTCACGCTCGCCGCCGGCTATCTGTATGTGAACCGGCCGAACTTCTCGTTCTGGGGCGACAAGGCAAACGACAGCACGACCGCCAGCAACATCGCCAATCCCATCATCAGCGGCTATGCGTCCGCCGGCTCCGAGCACATCATCGCCGCGGGCGCGCAATACGTATTCGGCCGCGCCACGGTCGCCGCGATCTACACCAATACGCAGTTCAGGAATCTCGGTGCGGTCGGCGTGAGCGGATTGACGCCGGCCGAAACCAGCTACAGCGGACACGCCACGTTCAACAGCGCGGAACTCAACGTACGCTATCAGCTCACGCCCGCGCTGATGCTCGCCGTTTCGTACGACTACACCAACGGCACGGGCGTCGGTAACGGCAGCGCGGTCTATCACACCGTCGATCTCGGCGCGACGTACGCGCTGTCGAAGCGCACCGATCTGTACGCGGTCGGGGTGTTCCAGCACGCGGCGGGGGTTGATTCGACGGGGCATGAAGCGGTGGCGGCGATCATCGGCTCGACGCCGTCGACGGGCCGTGTGCAGACCGTCGCGACGGTGGGGATCCGGCATCGGTTCTGATGACACGGCCTGGGCCTGCATCGGTCCGCGATCGATGCAGGCTGCGATGGTTACGCAGACGTGGTGCGCAGATAAAGCGAAGAACGACTAGCCGCGCTCTGGCCGCGTGACAATCGCGTGTGCGAGATCGAACAGTCTGCGGTTCGCGGCCGTCGGCCCGAATGTCTCGACCTTCGTCAACGCACGCTGCGTGAGCGCGGCGCGCAACGCTGCATCGGTCGCGAGCCGTTCAATCGCTTCAGCCATCGCGTCCACATCGCCCGGCGCAACCAGCAGTCCCGCCTCGCCATGCTCGAGCAGATCGCGTGGCCCGGTCGGGCAGTCCGCCGAAATCACCGGCGTGCCGAGTGCCATCGCTTCCGCGAGCACCATCCCGAAACCTTCGTAGCGACTGCTCAACACCAGCATGTCGGCTTGCGCGATATACGGAAAAGGATTCGCGCAGAAACCGAGGAAGCGCGTGAACGGCGCGATGCCAAGTGTCTGCGCAAGCTGTTCGAGCGCGTCGCGATCCCTGCCCTCGCCAATCAGTACGAGCATCGGCGGCACGTTGCCGCTCGCGCGCGCTTTCGCGTACGCGCGCAGCAACGTCGCGTGATCCTTCTGCCCTTCGTCAAGCCGCGCAACCGACACAATGAACGATGCGGCCGGACGCTCGATGGGTTCCTGCGCACGGCGACGAATCACGTCGACGTCGATCACATTCGGCAGTTCGACGATGCGCGTGGGCTGTCCAGCAAACTGCTGCGTCGCCTCGCGCAGCATATCGGCGGTGAGCACGGCGACCGCCGCGTAATGCGTGTACTGACGCACGCGCCGCGCGACGTGTCGCGCGCTCTTGCCGCGCAGCCGCGTCGCGAGACTGAAGTGGCTGACGCCGAACCACGCGGCGTCGCCGCTGCCCGCGACGTGTCGCAACGAAAAATCGAAATCGCAAATGACGTCGTACTGCCGCGCGAGCCGCTTCAGACGCAACGCCATCAACGGACGGATCGCCGCGTACGTCAGCACCCGATGCAACACGCCCACTGCACCGCGCAGCTTGCGCACACGCTTGATCTGATGCAGCGCGTGCATCCAGCGTTCGGATGCGAGCACATGCACGTCGACGTCGGAAGGAATCGAATGGGCGCGCCAGAATTCGAGATCGTCGGTCGGATATGCGACCGATACGCCCGGCGCGAACTGCGTCCGGTCGAGCGTATTAAGCCACGCGAGCAGCGCCGTTTCGGTGCCGCCCCGGCCGAAATCGTTGATGTGAAAGAGGATGCGTAGCGGCGCGGTATCGGCGGGTGATGACATCGTCGGTGTCACGTGATCCGGCGCGCTCAATACGGCGTGCCGCCGCGGCGACGCGCCGCCGGCACGACGCCGGCACGCCGTTCGCCCGCGCCAAGCAGCAGACCGGAAAACGACCAGAACGCGAGCATCGTGGCCTGCCACATGAAGTCGTCGGTGGTGTTCTTCGCGATCATCCCGACGACGAGCGCGATACCCGCCGCGCTGATCCACGGAACCGTGCGGCGCAGCCGCCAGAAGCGCAGCACGACAGCAAGCAGTAGCACGCTTTCGAGCACGACGCCGATCACGCCGGTCTGCAGCCACGTATTGAGAAACAGGTTGTGCGCGTGCGTAAGCGCCTGCGGCTCGATCTGCAGCAGCGTCTTCGGCATGTCGGCCTGGTACGCGAGACCCGGCAGCGGTTTGCCGAAGCCGATGCCGGTCCACGTATGCGGTGCGCCGGCATGACCGTAGAACGCCCAGACCTTCGGCCGCGTATCGCCGGAGACGGTGTCGCCGATACCGGTCAGCGACTTCGGCAGATACAGCTGATGCCCGGCGATCGTGATGTCAGGATGCGCGGGCAACGGCGCGCCCGAGCCGATCCGCATCCGCGAACTGTATTCGAGTGTGCCGAGCGTTGCCGCCCCGATCACGACGATGACGAGACCCGCCAGCAGCAGACGCTGCCGGTAGAACGGAAACAGCGCGACCAGCAGCGTGACCGCGGCCGCGGGCCAGAAGAAACGGTTGAGTGTGCCGAGGCCGATGAACAGACACAGCGCGATCCCCGCGAAACCCGCCGCGCGCCAGCGCGAACGCAGCAGCAGCCCGGTGAACAGCGGCATCGCGAGCACGGCGAGCGTGCTCGTGTGGCCGACACGGTTATAGAAGTGCAGCGGGAAAACGTCGGCGGTAGGCGGCTGCAGTTGTCCCCAGAACAGCGCGCTGATGAGCGCGACCAGCGCGCACGCGACGACGCTGATCAGCGCGAAGCGCGCGGGGTGCTGCGTGCGCGTGCCGAGCAGCCAGAAGCCCCAGAACGACACCAGCGGGTACAGCACTTCGTCGAGCCACGCATGCACGCTGACGGCGGGATACGCGGACCACCCGATCGACGCGCTGCTCCACGCGGCCCACGCGACGATCGGCGCGACCAGCGGCCATTGCACGACGGATGGACGGTCGGTCGACCAGGCGGCGGCAAGCGTGCCGATGCCGAGCAGCACGAGCCCGTTGTACTCGAGCGCGGTCATGTGTCCGAACATCACGACGAACAGGATGACCGGACACGCTACCCAGAGTACGCGCTCGATGTGCGCGGTTCCGTTACCCCTCATTGCACTTCTACCAGAACGTTATGCAGCGCGTCGAAGACCCGTTCGACGGACAGCCGGCCCATGCAGTCGGCGTGATCGCCATGCCACGCGACACAGGTGCTCTCATTGCGATCGCAGCGCCGGACCCAGTCGACCTGTCGTCGGAAGATGAACGGCTGGTCGCGGCACGGCATGTCGGTGACCGTCACCGGTTCGAACGGCATGTCGCGCCAGTACTCGCCGGCGCCGTGGATCATCGCGTTGCCGGGGCCGAAGAGCGCAATCGTCGGCACACCGACGAGGCGCCCGAGATGCGCGACGCCCGTATCCGGACAGACAACCGCCTTCGCGCCGACGAACAGATGCCACAGCTCGCCGAGTCCGAGCCGACCCGCAAAATTCGGATACTGGCCCGCCGGATCGAGCGTGCGGATCAGCTCGACTTCACCGGGACCGCCGCTCCATACAGGCAGAAAGCCAAGCGCGATCACGCGTTCGGCGAGCGCGCGCCAGCGCGCGTCGGGCCAGCGCTTGACCGCCGTGCTCGCGCCCGGATGCAGCACCACGTAGCGCTGCAAAGGGATCGGCGTATCGGGTTGCTCGACGTAAGGCGGCGCGGGCCAGTCGGTGACCCGGTAGTGTTGCGGAGGCGGCCCGGCGACGAGTTCGGTCGCGAGATCCGCCCACGCGGCAGGCGACGACGGGTACGGCACGATTTCGTCGATGGGCCAGTTCTTCCACGCCGGATGATCGCCCGCATGCCCGACGATCCAGCGACAACCCGCGCCGAGCGCGAGCCACGCATGACGGTTGTCGCCGGCGACGATGCCAAGGTCGTACGGTCCGGACTGCAGGATCGCGCGCACAGTGTCGAGGCCGTGCGGATCGAACGGCAGCACGTCGACGTCGAACGGTCGGCCGGCGTACAGCGGCACGATCGCGCGCGGACACGCGAGCACGATCCGCGCTTGCGGATACAGCGCGCGCAACTTCGCAAGTAGCGGCGTGAGCAGCAGCGTGTCGCCGAGCAACAGATGATGTGCGATGAAGATGCGTTGCGGCAGCGACGGCTTGCGGCGCAGCGGCTTGAGCGCAAGGCGCGGCAACGCGCGCGCGAAAATGCGGATACGCCCTGATAGTCGACTCATAGGCTCATCGGCGTGGAGATCCTGCCTGCGATCTTCCTGTATCCGGGAATCCGGTCAAGACAGGTTCTCCCCTATGCAATACGGCGCCGGTACATGCCGGCGGCCTGGGGTTCGTCTGATGTCCGCCTGTGGAGCAGCGCAGCGCCTGGCTGCGCGATCGTTCGGCTCATCGGGCAATGGCGAAAGCGAACGAAAATCGTTGATATTCGCAGCGTCGTAGACCGAACTAACAGGCGCGAATCATAACATGTGACACTTTGTGAAACGTTTGCCGGGCAAGCGTCTGTAAGGTACGAGCGGGGGGTGTGCGTCAGTTGCGGTGCGCGATGGGATGCGCCTGGACGCGCTGGAACATTTAGCGTTCCGCAACGATCCGGTTGGCGAGCGCGAGCAGTTCGTCGACGTGCGCGCGTACCGTCGCGTCGTAACAGACCGCGCCGAGCGCGACGGTCTGCGGCACGTCGTTGCCCTGCCCCTGGCTCTGACCGCGCCGCCATTCGACCGCGCGGACGATCGTGTCGCGCAGGCTGGCGACGTCGTCGGGGGTGAACATGAACTTCGCGTGCGGGGCAATTGCGTTGCCGCAGCCGATGCTCGACGGGAAGATCACCGGCGTCCCGCACATCACCGATTCGATGCCGACGAGGCCGAACGGCTCGTAGCTCGATGCGAGGATCGTGAAATCGGCGGCACGGTAGCAGTCTTCGATGTCCTTCGCGTAGCCGATGTAGCGGATCTGCTTCGACGTGTGCGGCGGCGCGCGCCCCGCGACCGCGAGCACGACCGGCAGCCCGAGGTCGCGCAACGCGGCTTCGATCAGCGGCAGCCCTTTGCGCTCGTGACTGCTCGACGGAAACAGCAGCACGATCTCGTCGTCGGCGAAACCGTAGCGATGCCGTAGCGCGGCCCGCTTCTGCGCCGCGACGGGCTTGAAGCGCGCGCCGTCGACCGGCGGGTACAGCACGCGGATCTTCGCTTCGTCGACGCCGTACAGCGTGCGCAGTTCGTCGTGCATCAGATCCGAATGCGCGACGACGACCTGCGCGTTTTGATACTGCCGACTTTCGAGCTCGATCTGGTGACGGTCCGACCAGGTCGGCGGCCGGCCGGTCGCGCGCAGAAAACCGCGATGCGTACCGCCGCAGATTGCGATCTCCGACATGTCGACTCGATTGCAGCCGATCAGCACGTCGACTCGCGCAGCCCGGCGCGCGGCACGCAGACGGCGCGCGAACCAGCCGTCGCGCAGCTTGCCGGGCACGAACAGCACGTTGATCCGGTGCGCGTCGACCATGCCGGTCTCGGGCACGTCCTGATCGAATTGCCGGGCGAAGAACGCCGGCCGCAGACCCGCCGCGACGAAGCCGCGCACGAGGTCCATCGCGTAGCGTTCGAGTCCGCCGCTATGCTTCAGCGCGTTGCTGGAGATGCCGATTTTCATGAGCAGGCGTGCCGGATGGGCCGGGCCGTCGCGCGGCGGACGTTACGCTGCATTCTGCTGGAACTGGATGCGATGAAGATGCGCGTACAGCCCGTCCTGCGCGAGCAGTTCGCGATGGCTGCCGCGCTCGACGATCCGCCCCGCGTCGAGGACGAGGATGCGGTCGGCCCGTTCGATCGTCGACAGCCGGTGCGCGATGACGAGCGTCGTGCGGCCCTTCATCAGCGTTTCGAGCGCGGCCTGCACGTGGCGCTCCGATTCGGAATCGAGCGCGGATGTGGCTTCGTCGAGGATCAGGATCGGCGCGTCCTTGTAGACCGCTCGCGCGATCGCGAGGCGCTGCCGTTGACCGCCCGACAGCCGCATCCCGTTGTCGCCGACGAGTGTATCCATGCCTTCGGGCATCGCCTGCACCGTGTCCCACAGGTTCGCTGCGCGCAGTGCCGCTTCGACGCGCTCGCGGTCCGCGGCCTGGCCGTAGGCGACGTTGTTCGAGATCGTGTCGTTGAACAGCACGACGTCCTGGCTGACCATTGCGATCTGGTCGCGCAGGTCGTGCAGCTTGTACTCGGGCAGCGCGACATCGTCGACGAGAATCTCGCCGCCGCTCGGATCGAAGAAGCGCGGCAGCAGATTGACGAGCGTGGTCTTGCCGCCGCCCGAGGGCCCCGCGAGCGCGACCATCTCGCCCGGCGCAATCTTGAACGACACGCTGTCGAGCGTCTGCCGGCTGCTCTCGCCGTACATGAACGACACGTCGCGGAATTCGATGTGGCCCGACGCACGCTCGAGCGCAACGCCACCGCCCTCCGGTTCGAGCGGCTCGTCGATCAGCCCGAAGATCAACTCGGCCGCGGTCATCCCGCGTTGCAGCGGCTGGTTCACGTCCATCAGATGCTTGAGCGGCGAGACGATCAGCAGCATCGCGGTGATGAACGCGACGAAACCGCCGACGGTGGTCTGATCGTGCGACGACTGCACGACCGCGATGCCGATCACGACGGCCAGCGCGATCGACGCAAGAAACTGCGTGAGCGGCTGCGCGAGCCCACCCGACACCGTCATCCGCATCGAGTAGCCGCGCAGCCGCCGGCTCATCTCGTTGAAGCGGCCGATTTCGTACGGCTCGCCGTTGTGCACCTTGACGACCTTGTAGCCGGCGACCGTCTCTTCGACGATGTACGACAGCTGGTTGGTCAGCAGTTGATATTCGCGGTTCAGCCGGCGCAGCTTCCGGTTGATCTTGCCGACCATCCAGCCGATGCTCGGCAGCAGCACCGCGACGATCAGCGTGAGCCGCCAGTTCAGATAGAACAGATAGCCGAGCAGGAACAGCACGGTCAGCGAATCGCGCACCAGCGTCACCATCACACTGATCAGCACGTTGAGGATGTTGTTGACCTCGAACACGATCGCGTTGATGACCGTGCTCGCGGTCTCACGCTGGAAAAAGCCGACGCCGGTGTGAATCATCCGCTCGAACATCTTGATGCGCAGGTCGAGCAGGATACGGTTCGATACGTACTGCAGCAGATAGCCGGACGCGTATTGCGATCCCGCGCGCACGAACGCGAGGCCGATCACGGCGGCGGGCACGATCCATCTCGCGGCCGGGCTGCCCTTCGTGCCGAAGCCATGGTCGAGCAGCGGCTTGAGGAGCGCCGGAATGCCGGCCTCGGTCGCGGCGACGACACCCATCGACAGCACGCCGGCAATGATGATCCACAGCAGCGGCTTCATGTACGGCCACAGACGCCGAAGCACGACGGCGGGCGACGATGCGTCTCCGGTTCCGCCGATGGTCTTGCTTAACGTGGGCTTCGCGCTCAAGGAATCCTCTGGAAATGCAGGTGAAGGTCCGCCCGACGGACGGAGGCACGGCAAAAATCGAAACAGCATTGTAAACGGTCGCACGGGCGGTCTGCAGAACCCGCTCGCGGGGCTTCGCGTGGCGCGGTGCGGCGCGCGTGCTGTGTATACTTCGGCAACTCGCTTGTACCACCCGGCTTTTTGCCCCTTCTCCGCCAACCGCATGAAAGAGCCCACCCTCGGCGTCGCGATTATCACGAAAAACGCGGCAAAGCGCCTCGCCGAATGTCTCGCGGCCGTCGCGTTCGCGGACCGGATCGTCGTCGTGGACAGCGGCAGCACCGACGCCACCGTCGACATCGCGCGGCGCCATCACGCCGTCGTGATCGAACACACGGACTGGCCGGGCTTCGGCCCGCAAAAAAACCGCGCACTCGACGCGCTCGACACCGACTGGGTACTGTCGATCGACGCCGACGAAATCGTTTCGCCTGAACTCGCCGCATCGATCCGCGCAGCTATTGTCGCGCCCGCCGCGGACATCTATACGGTCGATCGTCTATCGAGCTTTTGCGGCCAATGGGTGCGTCACAGCGGCTGGTATCCGGACTGGATTGCACGGCTGTTCCGCCGCGGGTCCGCACGCTTTTCCGACGACCTCGTCCACGAACGGCTCGTGTACGACGGCCCGTCGGCGCGTCTCGCGGGCAAGCTGCTACATCACTCGTACGAAGACTTCGAGACCGTGCTGCGCAAGCTCGACGCATATTCGACTGCCGGCGCGCAGCAACGCTACGCGGCCGGCAAGCGCGGCGGTCTCGCGAAGGCGTTACCGCGCGCAGCGTGGGCGTTCGTGCGCACCTACCTGCTGCGCGGTGGATTTCTCGACGGCCGCACCGGCTTCATGATCGCGCTGTTCAACGCGCAGACCGTCTACTACCGTTTCGTGAAGCTCGGGCATCTGCACGATACACGGCGCGGCTGACCCCGGCCGCTCCCACAACTCAATACACGATCTCGATCGAGCTACCCGCGAACTCGCCGCGCAGCGCGGCCAGTAGTTCGTCGGTGGGCTTGACGCGCCATGCGTCGCCGAGGCGCACTTCGCCCTCCGCGTGCTCGCTGCGATAGACGACCTGCACCGTGAGGCCGGATGGAATATGCACCGGCGCACGCTGCCGGTCGCCACCGCCGTAACCGCCGCGTCCGTTGCCGCCGTTTCCGCCACCGTTACCCCCACGCGACGCACTGGGCGCAGCAACCGCAACCGGTGCCACGTCGGGCCCCGCGCAATGCGCTTCCAGCACGCGACGCAACGCGCCCGCATCCGCATTGCCGTTCATCTGCACCTTCACCGCCTGCGCGTAACGGCTGCGCGCGCGTTCGAGGTCCATCACGGTGTCGACCGTGAAGCGAATGCCGCCGGTGAACGCATCGTTGCGTGCCTGCCCCTGCACGACCAGCAGTTCGTCTTCCTTGAACAGCGCGCGGTTCGCTTCGAACTGTTCGTTGAACACGGTGACTTCGCATTGACCAGTGCCGTCGTCGAGCAGCGCGATCAGCATCTTGCCGCGCTGGGTCATCTGCGTGCGCAGCGACGCGATCACGCCGGCCACCAGCTTGTCGCGCCCTTCCTTCAGATCGCCGACCTTCTGACGCACGAAGCGGCGCACCTCGTCCTTGTACGCGTCGAACAGGTGACCCGACAGATAGAAGCCGAGCGCGGCCTTCTCTTCCTGCAGCTTGCGCTTCTCGGCCCACGCGGGTTCGTCGACCAGTTCGTGACCTTGCGACGGCGCGTCGCCCATGTCGAACAGCCCTGCCTGCAGCGCGTTCGCGCTTGCCTGATCGGCAGCTTCCATCGCGAGCGACACCGACGCGATGAGTTGCGCGCGGTTCTCGTGCAGCGTGTCGAACGCGCCGGCGCGGATCAGCGCCTCGACCGTGCGGCGATTCACGATGCGCCGGTCGATCCGGTTGCAGAAATCGAACAGGTCGATGAAAGGGCCGTCTTCACGCGCGCGCAGGATTTCCTCGATCGCGCTCTGGCCGCTGCCCTTCACTGCACCGAGGCCGTAGCGGATCGTCTTAGACCGCTTACCGTCCGCTTCCGCGACCGGCTCGAAGCGGTACGCCGACTGATTGATGTCCGGCGGCAACACCGCCATTCCGTTGACACGGCAGTCCTCGAACAGGATCTTGACCTTGTCGGTATCGTCCATGGCGAGCGACATATTGGCCGCCATGAATTCCGCCGGATGGTGCGCCTTCAGCCACGCGGTGTGATACGCGAGCAGCGCGTACGCGGCAGCGTGCGACTTGTTGAAGCCGTAGCCCGCGAACTTCTCCATCAAGTCGAAGGTTTCGTCCGCTTTCTGGCGCGTAAGACCGTTCTTCGCCGCGCCTTCCGCGAAAATTTCGCGGTGCTTGGCCATTTCCTCGGGCTTCTTCTTGCCCATCGCGCGACGCAACAGATCGGCGCCGCCGAGCGAGTAGCCGCCGAGAATCTGCGCCATCTGCATCACCTGCTCCTGGTAGACCATGATGCCGTAGGTCTCTTTCAGAACAGGTTCGACGCGCGGATCCGGATACTCGACCACTTCGCGGCCGTGCTTCCGCGCGCAGAAGCTCGGGATCAGATCCATCGGGCCCGGACGATACAACGCGACGAGCGCGATGATGTCCTCGAAGCGGTCCGGCTGCGCGTCCTTCAGCATGCCTTGCATGCCGCGGCTTTCCAGCTGGAACACGGCGACCGTGTTGGCCTTCTTGAGGATCGAGAACGACGCGGGATCGTCGAGCGGCACCTGCGCAAGCGACCAGTCGGCCTTCGACGGATCGAGCCTGCGGATATAGCGCTCGGCCCAGTCGAGAATGGTCAGCGTGGTGAGGCCCAAGAAGTCGAACTTCACGAGCCCGACCGCTTCGACGTCGTCCTTGTCGTACTGACTCACGACGCCGCCTTCGTCGCCCTGCGTGTACAGCGGACAGAAATCGGTCAGCTTGCCGGGCGCGATCAGCACACCGCCCGCGTGCATGCCGACGTTACGCGTGAGGCCTTCGACGCGCTGCGCGAGTTCGAGCAGCTGATGCACTTCGTCTTCGTTGTCGAAGCGCTCCTGCAACAGCGGTTCTTCCTTCATCGCGTCGGCGATGGTCACGTGCTTGCCGGGCTTGAACGGGATCAGCTTCGCGATGCCGTCGGTGAAGTTGTAGCCGAGATCGAGCACGCGGCCGATGTCGCGCACCGCGGCCTTCGCGGCCATCGTGCCGAACGTCGCGATCTGCGATACCGCGTCCGCGCCATACTTGCCCTTCACGTAGTGGATCACGCGATCGCGGCCGGCCTGGCAGAAGTCGATATCGAAGTCGGGCATCGACACCCGCTCCGGATTCAGGAACCGTTCGAACAGCAGGTTGTAGCGCAGCGGATCGAGGTCGGTGACGCCGAGCGCATACGCGACCAGCGAACCCGCGCCCGACCCCCGGCCCGGTCCGACCGGCACGCCGTTGTTCTTCGCCCAGTTGATGAAGTCCGCGACGATCAGGAAGTAGCCGGGGAAGCCCATCTTGATGATCGTGCCGCACTCGAACTCGAGCCGCTGGTAGTACGTGTCGCGTTGCCGCGCGCGCTCGGCTTCGTCGGGGAACAGTTGTGCGAGACGCGTCTCGAGGCCGTCTTTCGACAGTTGCACGAGGTAGTCGTCGAGCGACATGCCGTCCGGCGTCGGGAACAGCGGCAGCTTCGGCTTGCCGAGTTCGAGCGTGAGATTGCAGCGTTTCGCGATTTCGACCGTGTTTGCAACCGCCGACGGCAGATCGGCGAACAGCGCCGTCATCTCGTCCTGGCTGCGGAAATACTGCTCGGTCGTAAAGCGTCTCTGGCGTCGCGGATTCGCGAGCATGTCTCCTTCGGAAATGCACACGCGCGCTTCGTGCGCGGTGAAATCGTCCGGCGTCATGTATTGCAGCGGATGCGTCGCGACGACCGGCAGCTTCAGCGACGCGGCAAGCGCAACCGCTTGTTGCACGTACGCTTCGCCACCCGGCTGACCGCTGCGCTGCAGCTCGATGTAGAAGCCGTTCGGGAACACTTTCGCCCAGCGTAGCGCATTGCGCTTCGCCGCTTCATCGTTGCCGGCAGTGAACGCAAGACCGATGTCGCCATGCTGCGCACCCGACAGTGCGAGCAGCCCTTCGGCCAGCCCACCCTCGAGCCATTCCGCTTCGACTTCGGCGCGGCCGCGATACTGGTTCGTGAGCCACGCTTTCGACAGCAGTTCGCACAGGTTCAGATAGCCGCGCTTGTCCTTGACGAGCAGCAGCAGACGCGACGGCTTGTCGCGGTCGGCAGGATTGGTGATCCACACATCGCAGCCCGCGATGGGTTTGACCCCTTTGCTGCGAGCTTCGGTGTAGAAACGGACGAGGCCGAATGCGTTGCCGAGATCGGTGAGCGCGAGCGCGCCCTGACCGTCTTTGGCCGCGGCCGCGACGATGTCGTCGAGGCGCACGATGCCGTCGGCAATCGAGAATTCGGAGTGAACGCGGAGATGGACGAAGCGAGGTTCTGACATGGGCGTCATTGTACAACCGCCCCGCCGAAGATTCGCTCCGCAAACACGGCTTTGGCCGTCCGGCCAGGGTGCTTCGAAGTGGCCGTGTTTGCGCAACGCCGCCATGCGCCTGTGCTGCACGGTTGTGCGCCACCATCGGCCGTTCGGCCAGGTCCGGACCACCCGCCGCTTGAGCGATAATACGGTTTCGAATCTTTTCGCCGGCACCGCCCCCGCCCGGGCCGCCGGCCGTTCTATCGCCGGACCATCATGAGTATCGTCAATCTCGCCGCGTATTACTTCGTCACCCTAGATGCGACCGCCGAATGGCGTCCGCTCGTCGCCGAACGCTGCGCGTCGCTCGGCCTGCGCGGCACGATCCTGCTCGCGCCCGAAGGTATCAACCTGTTCGTCGCCGGCGAGCCCGACAACGCGCACGCGTTCATCGACTACCTGCGCCACGATCCGCTGTTCGAAGGCAAATTCGCGACGCTGCAGTTCAAGGAAAGCCTGTCGGACAAGCAGCCGTTTCGCCGGATGCTCGTCAAGCTCAAACGCGAAATCATCACGATGAAAAAGCCGGCGATCCGGCCCGAGCTGGGCCGCGCCCCGGCCGTCGATGCGCCGACGCTCAAGGCATGGCTCGATCGCGGCCATGACGACGCGGGCCGGCCGGTCGTGATGCTCGATACGCGCAATGCATTCGAAGTCGACGTCGGCACGTTCGACAACGCGCTCGATTACCGCATCACAAAATTCAGCGAGTTTCCGGCGGTGATCGATGCGCATCGCGAGGATCTCGAAGGCAAGACGGTCGTGTCGTTCTGCACCGGCGGGATTCGCTGCGAAAAAGCGGCCATCCACATGAAGGAAGTCGGTATCGAGAATGTCTACCAGCTCGAAGGCGGCATTCTGAAATACTTCGAGGAAGTGGGCGGCGCGCACTACCACGGCGAGTGTTTCGTGTTCGACTATCGCACCGCGCTGAACCCTCAACTCGAACCGACCGCAACCGTTCAATGCTTCGGTTGCCGCGCGGTGGTCAGCCCGGCCGGGCAGCAGTCGCCGCTGTATGTGCCAGGCAAGACGTGTCCCGCGTGCCATCCGGACCGGGACACCGCGCGCGCCGCATGATGGTCTTAGCTGTCGTCGCCGTTATCGCGTTTCCGCGTGCGGCGGCCATGCGTCGCGTCAGTTGAACCCATGACATCCCCGTATCGCGGACGCTTCGCGCCATCCCCCACCGGACCGCTGCATTTCGGCTCGCTCGTCAGCGCGCTCGCGAGCTGGCTCGATGCACGCGCGCATGGCGGAACGTGGCTCGTGCGGATCGAGGATGTCGATGCACCGCGCACGGTGCCGGGCGCAGCGGAAGACATCCTCGCGACGCTCGCCCGCTTCGGTATGGAAGCCGACGAGCCGCCCGTCTGGCAAAGCGCACGCAGCGCGCAATACGCACAGGCATTCGACCAGTTGAAGGACGCGGGCTTCGTCTATCCGTGCGGCTGCACGCGCAAAGAAATCGCCGATTCGCTGCTGCATGCGCACGCGCGTCACACAACGCTCGCGTATCCGGGCACCTGTCGCGACGGTCTGCACGGCAAGCCTGCTCGTGCATGGCGTCTGCGGGTGCCGGACGAAGCTTCCAACGGAAATGAAGCGACCGTGTCGTTCGTCGATCGCTGGCAGGGACCGCAATCGCAGAATCTCGCCACCGAGGTCGGCGACTTCGTGCTGCTGCGCGCGGATCATCAGTGGGCGTATCAACTGGCGGTGGTTGTCGATGACGCAGAAGCGCACATCACGCACATCGTGCGCGGCGCCGACCTGCTCGATTCGACCGCACGGCAGATCTATCTGCAGCACTGCCTCGGCGTACTGACGCCTGCGTATCTGCATGTGCCGGTCGTCACCAACGACGACGGCGAGAAACTCAGCAAACAGACCGGCGCGAAACCGCTAGACGCGACGCATCCGCTCGACGCGCTGCATGAAGCGGCGCGCTTTCTCGGACTGGATCTGGATCTGGGGACGGAAACTGAAACGAAAACAACAGGAGATGCACCGTTGACCGCGTTCTATCGCGCAGCAACGGCTGCATGGGGACGGCGCTTCGTGGAGCCCGAAACGGCGTAGGTTGTTTCAGGCTCTTTGCAGAACGGGTTACGACGAAGAAGAAGACTTCCGCGGCATCCCAAACCCACCAAGCAGCGCGGCAAGCGGCTGCTTCGTGGTCTTCTGCGACTGCGACTGCGCGGACGAATCGGCCGCATCGTCATCGGCCTTGCGAGCCGTCGGCGACGGCTCATACGGCTTCAGGAAAAACTCGTCGACCGGTTGCTGGCGATGCGTATGCGGACGATCGAACGACGGACCGCCCGAACGCCGGCGCACCGACCGGTCGTCGCGGCCTTCACGACCCTCGCGCCCGTCGCGGCGACCATTCGACGAGCCGCGCTCCTCGTGATGCCGCACCGGCGCTTCGACCGTCAGATGTCCCACGTCGAGCGGCCGCTTGATCAGCTTCTCGATGTCCGCGAGCTGCTTGCGTTCGTTCGGGCTGCACAGCGACAGTGCGTCACCCAATGCGCCCGCGCGCCCGGTACGACCGATCCGGTGCACGTAGTCTTCCGCGCTGAACGGCAGATCGAAGTTGATCACAGTCGGCAGTTCGACGATGTCGAGCCCGCGCGCGGCGACGTCGGTTGCAACCAGTGCTTCGATCTCGCCGCGCTTGAATGCGTCGAGCGCCTGCATCCGCTCGTTCTGGGTACGGTCGCCGTGAATCGCGGTCGCCACCACGCCGCTCTTTTCGAGCGAGCGCGCGAGGCGGCTCGCGCCGATCTTGCTGTTGCAGAACACCAGAACCTGTTTCAGGCTGCGCTCGCGGATCAGTTGCACGACCGCGCCGGTCTTGTCGCCTTCCGCCACTTCGTAGACGGTCTGCGTGACGTTGGTCGCGGTGGAGTTGCTGCGCGCGACTTCGATGGTTTGCGGATTGCGCAGGTAGGTCGCGGCCAGCTTCTTGATTTCGCCGGAGAACGTCGCCGAGAACAGCAGCGTCTGACGCTCTTTCGGCAGCAGGTTCAGGATGCGCTGCAGATCGGGGAGGAAGCCCATGTCGAGCATCCGGTCGGCCTCGTCGAGCACCAGCATCTGCACCTGGCCCAGGTTCGCGGTTTTCTGCTGCACGTGATCGAGCAGCCGGCCCGGCGTCGCGATCAGTACTTCGACACCGCGCCGCAGCGCCTCGGATTGCGGATTCATGTCGACCCCGCCGAACACGACCGCGCTGCGCAGCGGCGTGTGCTTCGCGTAAGCCTCGACGTTGGCGGCGACCTGGTCGGCGAGTTCGCGGGTCGGCGTGAGGATCAGCGCGCGCACCGGATGGCGTGCCGGCGATGCGCTCGTGCTCGCGAGCGGCAGCAGCCGCTGGATGATCGGCAGCGAGAAGCTCGCCGTCTTGCCGGTGCCGGTCTGGGCGGCGCCCATCACGTCGCGCCCGGACAGCACGACGGGAATCGCCTGGGCCTGGATAGGCGTGGGCGTCGTGTAGCCTTGCTCGGCGATCGCCTTCAGGATGTCGGCGGATAGACCAAACTGGTCGAAAGTCGCGTTGCTGGGCGTGACGTCTGTGTCGGACATGGTGGCTTTCGCTAAAAATGCGCTCGCGCGATGCGCGCGGCAGCGGCCGGAAAGCCGCAGAGGCATTGTGATGAAGGCGGAGCCACGATTACCGTACGCGGCCCTGCATGGGGTCGTGCGCTGCGACAGACATGCCTTGCATGTTCTCTGCATGTCTCAATACGCGCGCGGGGACCGTGGAAACTGCAGGCTACGGTGACGGCCGGCTCCGGCCGGCGGCGATACAAACCAATACCCGCCGGAAAGGCCGGTATTGTAGCACCCCAATGCAAACGCCCGTGCGACGGGCAAGCACCCCGCCGCACGGGCCCGGCAAGGCGGCCGGAGCCTCCCTGCGATACTGCTGCCGCCCCGGAGCTACCAGGTCTCGCGCATCACCATCAGGCGCAGCTCGGTCATGTCCTCAATCGCGTAGCGCACCCCTTCGCGGCCCAGCCCCGAGTCCTTCACACCACCATACGGCATGTTGTCGACGCGGAACGACGGCACGTCGTTGATCACGACGCCGCCCACGTCCAGCGTGTCCCACGCGGCGTGCGCGTGCGCGAGCGAATCGGTGAATACGCCGGCCTGCAGGCCGAAGTCGCTGTCGTTGACGGTCGCGAGCGCATCGGCGAAATCGTCGAAGCGTTCGAGAATTGCGACCGGACCGAACGCTTCCTTCCGATACAGATCGGTGTCGCGTCCGACCTGCTCGAGCAGCGTCGCCTCGAACATCGCGCCGTCCACCTTCCCGCCCGCGACGATCTTCGCGCCCGCCTTCACTGCGCTCTCCATCCAGCCGGCCAGGCGGTTCGATTCGGACTCGGAGATCATCGGGCCCACGAAAGTCTTCTCGTCCTTCGGGTCGCCCATTTTCAGCGACTTCGTTTTCGCGATCAGCTTTTCGCGCAGCGCATCGTACAGCGACCCATGCACGAGAATCCGCTGCACGCCGATGCAACTCTGCCCCGACTGATAGAACGCACCGAACGCCAACCGGTCGACGACGTAATCAAGCTTGCCGCCCTGGTCGCCGTCGACGATCGCCGCCGCGTTGCCACCCAGTTCGAGAATCACCTTCTTCTTGCCGGCCTTCTTCTTCAGATCCCAGCCGACCGCCGGCGAGCCGGTGAACGACAGCAGCTTGAAGCGTTCGTCGGTCGTGAACAGATCCGCGCCGTCGCGATGCGCGGGCAGCACCGAGAACGCGCCCTTCGGCAGATCGGTTTCCGCGAGCACTTCGGCGATGATCAGCGCGCCGATCGGCGTGCGACTCGCCGGCTTCAGCACGAACGGCACGCCTGCGGCCAGCGCCGGCGCGACCTTGTGCGCGGCGAGATTCAGCGGGAAGTTGAACGGCGAGATGAACGAGCACGGCCCAATCGGCACGCGCTTCACGTAGCCGTGATAGCCCTTCGCGCGCGGCGAGATTTCAAGATTGATGATCTCGCCGTCGATACGCACCGACTCTTCCGCAGCGATCCTGAATGTATCGATCAGCCGCGTGACTTCGCCGCGCGAATCGTTGATCGGCTTGCCGGCCTCGATGCACAACGCCATCGCCAGTTCGTCGTAGCGTTCGCGAAAACGTTTCACGCAGTGGTCCAGCACCGCCTGGCGCTTGAACGGTGGGTACGCGCGCATCGCGGGCATTGCATCGACGGCAGCGGCGATTGCTTTATCGATGGCGGCCGCGTCGGCAAGCGCGACGCGCGTCGCGACTTCGCCGCTGAATTTATCGGTGACTTCGAGATCGGTGTTCGCCGCCACCGGCTCGTTCGCGAGGTAGTACGGGTAAGTCTTCTGCAACATGACACGTTCTCCTTGATGCGATGGAATCAGTCTCGTACCGCGTTCAGAGCTGCGCGCTCAGCCGCTTGATTTCGCGGTTCAGCACGCGCTCGTTGTCCGAGTAGTCGATCGGCAGATCGATCACGTGCACGCCCGGCGTCGCGAAGCAGTCGCGCAGCAGCGGCGCGAACTCGTCGGCGGCCGTCACGCGATGACCATGCGCGCCGTAGCTCTTCGCGTAGTCGACGAAATCGGGGTTGCGCAGCGTCATCCCGTAGTCGGGGAAATTCATGTTCTCCTGCTTCCAGCGGATCATCCCGAACGCGTCGTCGCGCAGGATCAGCACGACCAGATCGAGCTTCAACCGCACCGCCGTTTCGAGTTCCTGCGAGTTCATCATGAAGCCGCCGTCGCCGCACACCGCGATCACCTTGCGGTCGGGATGAACAATCTTCGTCGCGATCGCGGACGGCAGCCCCGCGCCCATCGACGCAAGTGCGTTGTCCAGCAGGATCGAATTCGGTTCGTGCGCGCGGTAGTAGCGCGCGAACCAGATCTTGTACATGCCGTTGTCGAGACACAGGATGCCGTCGACCGGCGTCGCGTTGTACACGTCGTTGACGATGCGCACCGGGTACATCGGGAAGCGGTTGTCGTGCTGGCCCTTCGCGAGATGCTCGTCGAAGTGCTGCTTGATCTCGATGAAGCGCGCGAAGTCCCACTGCGTCTCGCGGCCCTTCAAGCTTTCCTTCAACTGCCACACCGCGTTCGCGATGTCGCCGACCACCTCGATCTGCGGGAAGTACACCGGATCGACTTCCGCACCGAGGAAGTTCACGTGGATCACGGTCTTCTCGCCGGAGTCGGCGCCGCGCATGAAGAACGGCGGCTTCTCGATCACGTCGTGACCGACGTTGATGATGCAGTCCGCGTGATCGATCGCGCGGTGCACGAAGTCGCCGTCGGACAAGGTGGCGTTGCCGAGCCACATCGGATGCGATTCGTCGATCACGCCCTTGCCCATCTGCGTCGTGAAGAACGGAATGCCGATCTGGTCGACGAATTCGCGCAGCATCTTCGTCGTGGTCTTGCGGTTGCCGCCCGCGCCGATCATCAGCAGCGGATGCTTCGCGCCGGCGATCGCCTCGACTGCGTGCGCGATCGCCTTCTCTTCGGCGACCGGGCGGCGACTGTAGCTTTTCGGAATCGGTTTGCCGTCGCCTTCTTCATCGGCGACGTCCTCGGGCAGCTCCAGATGCGCGGCACCGGGGCGTTCTTCCTCGGCCTGGCGGAACGCTTCGCGCACCGTCGCCGGAATATTGCCGATCGACACGATCTGCCGCGTGTACTTGGTCAGCGGCTCCATCATCCGCACCACGTCGACGATCTGGAAGTGCCCCTGCTTGCTGGTCTTGATCGGCTTCTGGCCGGTGACCATCAGCATCGGCATGCCGCCCAGTTGCGCGTAAGCCGCCGCGGTCACGAAATTCGTCGCGCCTGGGCCGAGCGTCGACAGACAGACGCCGGTGCGTCCGGTGAGCCGGCCGTAAGTCGCCGCCATGAAACCGGCAGCCTGTTCGTGACGCGTGAGAATGAGCTTGATTTTCGAGCGCCGCAGCGACTCGAGCAGATCCAGGTTTTCTTCGCCGGGGATGCCGAACACGTACTCGACACCTTCGGCTTCCAGCGACTTGACGAATAGATCCGATGCTTTCATGGAGAGTCTCGCTTTGACGGACAGACGCAGGCAGCGTGCCTGCGCGAGGGGTTCCGGGAAAGAACATTCGCAGGGGGCGATGTCGCGCGAGGCGCATGCGAACGCCTGCTCGCATGCGCCTCGCGGCGCCGGAACACAGCTTACTCCCTGGTGCGGAAAGATGTGCGCAGGCGGGCGACTTCATGTGACGTGTGCAGCGGCATGCGCTGCGTCGTCACATGAACGACAGAGGGAGGGTGAAGAAGACGAATCGCGAGATAGCCGTTGCGGCCTGGAGCGCAGGCCCGCGCGATTGTCGAAGGTCGCTAGCGAACCAGCGTGATGCAGTCGGACAACACCGGCGGTGCGTTGTCGCCGGCGGTCGCGTCGTACAGGTCGGCGCGCGGTCCCTTGGTCCACCATGTGTAGCTGCCCGCCTGATATTTCACCCCCGACGCCGACAGCGTATTGACGAACAGCAGCGTCTTCCCGTCGACGGGCAGCAACGCGAAGCTCTGTCCGTTCGCAGTGTTCCAATACGTGACGTGCAGGATCTTGCCGGTCGCGCAGGTGTACTGCTGCGTCTGGCGGTTTTTCGTCTGGATGTCGGTGAGATGCAGCGGCGCGGCGGATGCGCTACTGATTGCGCCGATGGTGCCGATCGCCGCGACCGTGAACAGCGACGCAGCGATAAACGTCCGCGCGATGACTTCCGTTGCGCCTGATGCGGTGACCTGCCGTTTCTTCATTGCGTTTTCTGCTCCGTGGTGGGCCTGACAGGAATGACGCGATCGTTCTGCTTACGGATCGATCACGTCCGCGCACGCATCGGTCGGCGCGGCGGCGACGTGACCGACGAGCGGCACGATCTTCAATCCCGCCGATGCGACGCGGCACGGCGCGGCGGCCAGCCCGCAGCCGCTCAGCCCGACGCATAACGCGGCCAACGTCGCGAATACGCCTGCGCGACCGATGAGGCCGACGCGGCCACGGCGATCATCCGAACCCGAATGCAACGATGTCTGTGGTTGCTGCTTCATGATTACCTCTCTTGATCCGCACGACAAAACGACGTGCGAATCGGTCCACCTTCTTGCCTGCTTAATCGACAGATAACACCACTCACCCCGCCGACACCGGACGCACTGCCGCCGCTGCCTGCTTTGCGCGCGCCCGCGCCTCATCGACATTCGCACCGCTCGCGAGCGCGACGCCCATCCGCCGCTTGACGAAGCTCTCCGGCTTGCCGAACAGCCGCAAGTCGGAGCCCGGCACGGCCAGCGCCTGCGCGACGCCTTCAAACGCGATGCCCGCTTCGTCGAGCCCGCCGTAGATCACCGCGGACGCACCCGGCGAGCGCAGCGACGTATCGACCGGCAGACCGAGAATCGCACGTGCATGCAGTTCGAACTCCGAGAGCCTCTGCGTGCACAGCGTAACGAGGCCCGTATCGTGCGGACGCGGACTGACCTCCGAAAACCATACGTCATCGCCGCGCACGAAAAGTTCCACGCCGAAGAGACCGCGCCCGCCGAGCGCCTCGGTCGATTTGTGCGCGACTTCGCGCGCGCGTTCGAGCGCAAGCTGGCTCATCGGCTGCGGCTGCCACGATTCGACGTAGTCGCCAGCAACCTGCACGTGGCCGATCGGATCGCAGAAATACGTGGCAATCTCGCCGGTGGCGGGGTCGATGGCACGGACGGTCAGCTGCGTGATTTCGTATTCGAAATCGATAAAGCCCTCGACGATCACGCGGCCGTGATTCACGCGTCCGCCCGCCATCGCGTACTGCCAGGCGTGCTCGACGTCGGCATCGCTCTTCAGCACCGACTGCCCCTTGCCCGACGACGACATCACCGGCTTCACGACGCACGGATAGCCGACCTTCGCGATACCCGCGCGCAGTTCGTCGAGCGAATCGGCGAACGCGTACGGCGACGTCGGCAGGCCGAGTTCTTCGGCGGCGAGACGACGGATGCCTTCGCGGTTCATCGTGAGTTGCGTCGCGCGCGCGGTCGGGATCACTTCGGCGAGGCCGTCGGCTTCGATCGCGGCGAGTGCGTCGGTGGCGATCGCCTCGATCTCGGGCACGATCAGATGCGGCTTCTCCGACTCGACGAGCGCGCGCAGCGCGGCGGCGTCGGTCATGTCGATCACGTGCGCGCGATGCGCGACCTGGTGGCCCGGCGCATCGGCATAACGATCGACCGCGATCACCTCGACGCCGAGCCGTTGCAGCGCGACGATCACTTCCTTGCCGAGCTCGCCCGCGCCGAGCAGCATGACGCGCGTCGCCGACGCCGAAAGCGGGGTGCCGATCCGTTGGCCGATCTGCATGAGGTCTCCAGAAAAATCCAGTGGGGAATGAGAGAAAAGTGCGATTCAGTCAGCGATGTTAACACGCGCGTACAGGCGGCTGCGGCGCCGTTCGGCGGTCGTCCGAAAGGCCAGTCGCGCCTGTCGATACGGCACTCGATAGCCGATGCATCCCGGCGACGCTCGCGTGCGGGACGCGGAGTGCGTTACCCTTACGCCTTCGCCAGTTTGAAGAGGAACGACGCCATGCCCTCAACGTCTTCCGCACGAATCGTGCGCCGCATCGCGCCGCTCGCCGTGCTGACCGTTGCCGCGCTGCTCGCCGGATGTTCGCTGCCGGTTCACACCGACGCGTCCGCGCCCCTGCCCGACCCGTTCAATCCGGCGGCGACCCAGTTACTCGACGACACGAGCTGGGACCTGACCACGTGGACCCAGGCGAACGGTTCGCCGCGCGACATCCCGCACGCGGACGGCAAACCGGTGACGCTGGTACTGTCGACCGCGACCGGACAGCGGCGCGCGAATGGTTTCTCGGGCTGCAACCGCTACATGGGCACGTATGCATTGAAGGATGGCAAGCTGTCGTTCGGACTGCTCGCCGGCACGCGGATGGCATGCCACACGCCGGGCGGCGAACTGGAACCCGCGTATCTCGACGCACTCGAACACATCGCGCGCACCGGCGTACAGATGCGCGCGCCGCAGCAACTTCAACTGACGCTCGAGAACGGCGATACGCTGCTGTTTTCGCGCAGTGGACAGTGAAGACAATGAGCGGCGTGCGGCATCGTCGCCTGCGTCGCTCGTCGTTTTTTGTTCATCGTGTTGATTGAATTGTTCACCGCGCGTTCGCCGTGTTTATTGCTTGCGGCGCGCCGTCGACGCGCAGTCACGGTATGTGTCATCGAAGCACGTCGCTTCGCCGGTTTAAACTCGACGGATTGCGCATCCGCGCGTCCGCCATTCGTTGATGTCTAGCATGCACACGGTAGTTTTCGGCTGGTTCGGCGTATCGGCCGTCTGGTTCATTCCCTTGTTCGGGCGTCTCGTCAGGGCCATGCTGCCTGGCGGCGTCGGGCTGCGCGGCCCCGGCACGATCCGGCTGTGGCTCGGCTTCGTGTGCGTGCTCGTCGCGAGCTGCACGCTCGAGGCGGCACTCGTCGACAAGTTCGGCATCGCCGGCACCGACGGACTCGGACACGCGCTGGCTGCCGGCTTAGGTCATCTGCTCGGGCAGATCGGCACGCCGCTTGTGATGCTCGCGCTGTGGCTCGTCAGCTTGCCGTGGTTGATTGGTTTCCGGTGGGGTTCGGTTGCTGCCTGGGCCGATGCGGCGTTCGGGCTGGGGTTTGGTTTTGGCTCGGGCCGCCCGGACTCCGGTTCGAACGCCGGCAAGAAGCGACGCGACAGCGGCGAGTCGCGCAACCGGCGCGGCACCGACGAAGGTCTTCCCGTCGCACCCGCGACGAATACCGTCAACACGATGGCGCCGAAATCGCAGGGCCGCTATGCGCGACCGACTGCGTGGCGGCCGCCTGTGACTGCACGCGATACGACGCGTTCACCGTCCTCTTCGACAGCAGGTTCCGGCGCAGGCACGCGTGTATTGCGCGGCGCTACGGTACCGGGAACGGTACGGTCTACACCCTCATCTTTATCTTCTTCTACATCGGCGTCGGCGGATCGTGCATGGACACCCACTGAGCCGGTCGCGCCTGCGGGCTGGCTGCGCGATCCGGGCAACGTCGCGCGTGGTGCGACGGCCAGTGGGGTAGCGAGCGTTGCCGGCGGCGGCGTTGCGCGCATGGCGCAAGCTACGCCATCGACCGCGCGGCCGGCGACGCCTGCCCGGCCATCGTCTTCGCTGCCTCCTTCAACTGCGTCTTCGCAGCCGATGCCATCGCAAGGGCAGCACGTCACGCGTGCGCCGAGCGGCAGTGCCGCGCGCGATGCGCTGCCGCCTTCGCGTGTCCCGCTACAGACATCGCAACGTCCTGCAATGGGAAGCGACGCGACCGGTGCGCCACCTCGCACGACGCGCGCGCCCGCATTCACGCGAACGGTCGCGCCGGCATCGCCCGCCACGCGCGTCACGCCGCCGCCGAGCGTTCAGGAAACGCTGCGCAGCATCGAAGAGAACACCGCACGCTGGACCACGCTTGCGGGCGCGAGTCTCGCGCGTCGTCATGCGGATCAGGGTGCGGCGGGTGAGCAAGAAGGGAGTGGTATCGATGCAGTGCCCGTGCGCAGCGGCGATGGTCCGGTGAACGACACGGTGGCGAGTGCTGTTGTGCCGGTCGTTGCTGCGGCAGTTGGTTCTACGCCCGCTCAGGCTGTCGCGAGCGATACGGCCTCTTTCGATCTGAATTCGCATGTGAAGGATGATGCGGCGACCCACGCAGACGCGGCGAGTATCGATGCGCCCGCCGCGACGATTCCTGCCACTGCCGTGCCGACTGTCGGCGACCAGAATGCGTTCGCTACAACCGCTGCGGGCGCTGTATCGCCCGACGTTCCCTTCGCAGCGCCGGACCCTGTTGCATCGGTTGCCGCGATGGCGGGCGTCGCGTCGTCTGTCGCATCGATGACCGATGCGGCACATGCTTCTGGAACGATCACGCCGCAGTCGCAAATCGATGCGCCGGTCGAAGCATCCGTACCGACCGACACACCCGTCGCACCATCGCATACGCCGCTGCCCGACACCGGCGTCGTTGCGCATGACGCCACTCCCACACCTTTGCCGCCGTCGTTGCAACGAGCCGAGCCGGTCTCGATGCTCGCGGCTGTGATGGATGCGACGTCGGCAGCTGCGGTCGCTCAGTCGGTTCCTGCACAGCAGCCAGTCTCTACGCCACCATGGGAGATACCCACCCCGGCGCCCGCTGCTGCATCGACCGACGCCGAGTCGCACACATCGCATCACACGGCCGACGAGCCTCGCACCCACTACCCGACGACCGGCTCGCAGACGTCGCCAGTTGTCGATGCCGGGCAGAGCAACGGCGCGACCCCGCCAACCCACACGCGCGAACAGCCCGCGACGACGTACGTCGAACCTGACGACACCGCCGTCCCCACGCACACGTCAGCGCCGTCGAACGTAGTCCGCTTCCCCGGCCTGCCGCCTGTCGACGTCGAGGTAACGCCCGCAGCACCAGGCCACGCATCGTCGAACACCGGCGCCGAGCCCGCCGCCGACCTCACCGCCCGCCCTCCCCTCGGCCACTCGCCGACGAGCTTCGAGTTCCACGCGCCGGCCGCATCATCGGTCGAACTGCCGTCGCTCGATCTGCTCGAACGCGCATCGACCGACGTCGAGCCGGTCTCCGACGAACGGCTCGCCGAAACCAGCGCGCTGATCGAACAGCGTCTGCAGGAATTCAAGGTGCCGGTGACGGTGGTCGGCGCATCGGCGGGACCGGTGATCACGCGCTTCGAAGTCGAGCCCGCGCTCGGCGTGCGCGGCAGCCAGATCGTCGGGCTGATGAAGGATCTGTCGCGCGGCCTCGGCCTCACGTCGATCCGCGTCGTCGAGACGATTCCCGGCAAGACCTGCATGGGCCTGGAACTGCCGAACGCGAAACGCCAGACGATCCGCCTGTCGGAAATTCTCGAAGCCCGCGTGTACCAGCAGTCGCCTTCGCATCTGACGATCGCGATGGGCAAGGACATCACCGGTCATCCGGTCGTCACCGATCTCGCGAAAGCGCCGCACATGCTCGTCGCGGGCACGACGGGTTCGGGCAAGTCGGTCGCGATCAACGCGATGATCGTGTCGCTGCTGTACAAGGCGGCGCCCGAGGACGTGCGCCTCATCATGATCGATCCGAAGATGCTGGAACTGTCCGTGTACGAGGGCATTCCGCATCTGCTCGCACCGGTCGTCACCGACATGAAGCTCGCCGCGAACGCGTTGAACTGGTGCGTCGGCGAAATGGAAAAGCGCTACCGGTTGATGTCGGCGGTCGGCGTGCGCAATCTCGCGGGCTTCAACCAGAAGATCCGCGACGCGAATGCCGCAGGCAAGAAGCTCGGCAATCCGTTCTCGCTGACACCCGATGCGCCCGAACCGCTCGCGAAACTGCCGATGATCGTCGTCGTGATCGACGAACTCGCGGACCTGATGATGGTCGCGGGCAAGAAAATCGAAGAGCTGATCGCGCGGCTCGCGCAGAAGGCGCGCGCGGCCGGCATCCATCTGATTCTCGCGACGCAGCGTCCGTCGGTCGATGTGATCACCGGCCTCATCAAGGCGAACATTCCGACGCGCGTCGCGTTCCAGGTGTCGTCGAAAATCGACTCGCGCACGATCCTCGACCAGATGGGCGCGGAGTCCCTGCTCGGCCAGGGCGACATGCTGTTCCTGCCGCCCGGCACGGGTTACCCGCAGCGTGTGCACGGCGCGTTCGTCGCCGATGAGGAAGTGCATCGGATCGTCGAGTATCTGAAGCAGTTCGGCGAACCGCAGTACGAAGAAGGCATCCTCGACGGCCCGGCGACCGAAGGCGCGACGCAGGACCTGTTCGGCGACGCGCCCGATGCGGAAGCCGATCCGCTGTACGACGAAGCGGTCGCGTTCGTCGTGCGCACGCGGCGTGCGTCGATCTCGTCGGTGCAGCGGCAACTGCGCATCGGCTACAACCGCGCGGCACGACTCGTCGAGCAGATGGAAGCGGCGGGACTGGTGTCGTCGATGGGCATCAACGGCAGCCGCGAAGTACTGGCGCCTGGACCGGCTGAATAAGCGAAGCGGACGGCGGGCTCGCCGTCCACTCTCGTTGCGCTACCCTCGGCAGCAACGCCCGGTCACGACGGCGACACCAGCTTGAAGTCGACCGGCGAACCGATATCGAGCCGCTTCGGATTCGGTTCGAGCAAGCCAGTCTGCGCATCGCGCCGGAACACATAGGCGGTGTCGCTGTTCTGGTTGCCGACGATCAGCCATTTCCCGGTCGGATCGATCGTGAATTCGCGCGGCGACTTGCCGAGACTCGACTGGCGTCCGACCAGTTTCAGATGACCGTTCGACGCATCGACCGCGTAGATGACGATCTCGTTCGCGTCGCCGCGATTGCTCGCGTACAGGAAGCGTCCATCCGGCGACATATGAATCGCCGATCCACCAAGCGCCCCCTTGAACCCAGGCGCCGCCAGCGGCAACACCTGCACGAGCTTCAACCGGCCATCGGCGTAATCGAACACGCTGACCGTCGCCGCGAGTTCGCTCGTCAGATACGCATGTCGGCCATCGGCATCGAATATCAGGTGACGCGGACCGGTGCCCGCCTTCACGTCGGTGTAGCGCACTTCGGTCGGACCGAACAGGCCGCGGCTACCGTCGGGCGTGTAGCGATACGAATAGAGCTTGTCGGCGCCGAGGTCCTGCGTGAACAGATAATGACCGTCCGGCGAGAACACGGTGGAGTGCACGTGCGAATTGTCCTGGCGTCCCTTCACCGGACCGCCGCCTTCGTGATGCACGTTCAGCACGGACGCGCCGACCTGGCCATCGGGCTGCAACGGAAACACCGAGAAGCTGCCGCCCGGATCGGCCGCGACCGAGTAGTTCGCGGTCAGCAGATATTTGCCGTCCGGCGACAGGCTCAGATAGCACGGATCGTTTCCTTCCGATGAGACCTTGTTCAGAAAAGTGAGCTGCCCGCTCTGCGGATCGAAACCGAATGCGCTGATGCCTCCGCGCTGCGATGCGGGACCGTTGTCGCCGGGCAGCTCGTTGACCGAGTACACATGCCGGCGATCGCTGCTTACGACGAGGTACGACGGGTTCACGGTGCGTACCGACGACAGCGGCGTCGCTTCGCCGGTCTTCGTGTCGAAGCGGTAGACGTAGATGCCTTCGCTCTTGCCGCCGGTGTACGTGCCGACGAGCATGTCGTAGACACCATCGGCGGGAACGGCGGCCGGTGTCTGCGTTTGCGCGAACGCCTGAGGAGCGGCTTGGGATGCGACGATCGTGGCCATGAGGACGAAACCTTTTATTATCGAGCGGGCGGATCCAGCCTTGTTGCAAGACTGCGGCGCGATGTTTGCTACTGCCCGGTTAGTGCAATGCATGACGACCTCCTGAACGGCGGATTTTTACGAGTTGTTCGGATTGTTGATTGCGTCACTGGTCTGCCACGCAGTTAGTATCGTCCGGCTGCGGACACCTCGAAGCAGCAGTCGGACTGTTTGTTGTCGAAAGCAGTATAAAAGCGTTACGCAGGATCGCGACGCAAGCGTCGGATCTCCCGTACGACACGCATCGTCTCACCGCAGTTCAACTCACGGAGTCGCCATGAACGTCACGCTCTCTCTCGGTCCGGTCGTCTCGCTGATCGCCGGCATCCTGATCCTCGTCATGCCGCGTCTGCTCAACATCATCGTCGCGCTATACCTGATCCTGATCGGGGTGATCGGCATCTTCGGCGTTGGAGCGTCGCATCTGCATCTGTGACCGCATGCAGCCGTGATGTGTGCGTGCGTGATACATGTGTGCAGGCACGCGTACGTCCGCATGCCCGCACACGACGGATGCGCCGCAACGCGCTTCAACGTGGAAACAGCAAAGGCTGCGCCTGCACGGATACGTACGGCCCGTGCGACGAGGATGAAAAAAGAATGGAAGAACCGACCCGTTCAGCCGTTCGACAGCTGGTCGAGCCGCAGGCGTCCCTGCAGCGACAGACAGCCGACGGCATAATGACCGTCGCCGTCCGCATGACGTTTGAAGCACGCGCGCTCGATCAGAAACACGGCCGCCGTTTCCATCCCGTTGCGCGACAGACCGAGCCGGCGTGGATCGAGCGGCAGCAGCGCGTCGTCGGCGAGTTGGCTGGCGGCGGAAAGAATCGTGACGCAATCGGATTTCGTCGGGTTCAGCATGGCTCGATCCTCGAAACGGCAACGGATGCAACAGACGATACGACGATGGAACAGCGGTACCGAAGACACGTAGATATGTCCCGGGAGAAATGATTGTAGGCAGCGCGTGCGCGAAATGCCAAGGCCGCTTACGCGTTCTGCGACCCACGGTCGCACTAAAGTACGCACTGAACCAGACCGCGACCCGAGGGTCCCGGTAACCATGACGTTCGAATGACATCGATGCCGTTCGAACACCGCCCGGCATCGTCCGGTTTGCGCACCGCGCGCCCTTTTTACCCGCGGCCACGCCGCTGAACCATGCCCTCACGCATCGAAGATTACGCACTCGTCGGCGACGGCCATACGGCCGCGCTGATCTCCCGCGACGGCTCGATCGACTGGCTGTGCTGGCCGCGTTTCGATTCCGGCGCCTGCTTCGCGGCGCTGCTCGGCACCGAGGACAACGGCCGCTGGCTGCTCGCGCCGATCAGTGACCAGGCGCCGTCGATCACGCGTCGCTATCGCGGCGAAACGCTGATCCTCGAGACCGATTTCGAAACGCCGGAAGGCGCCGTCACCGTGATCGATTTCATGCCGCCCGGCAACGGCTGGTCGGAACTCGTGCGGATCGTCGTTGGCCGGCGCGGCACGGTGCGGATGAAGATGGAACTCGTGCTGCGTTTCGACTACGGCTTCTCGGTGCCGTGGGTCAGCCGGCTGCCGAACGAAAGCGGCGTGCAGGCGATCGTCGGCCCCGACACGGCGGTGCTGCGTACGCCGGTCGACGTGCGCGGCGAGAACATGCGCACGCTCGCCGAGTTCACCGTGTCGGAAGGCGAGCGCGTGCCGTTCTCGCTCGCGTACTCGGCGTCGCATCTGCGGATCCCGCCCGCGCGCGATCCGCACACGTCGCTCGCGCGCACCGAGAATCACTGGCTCGAATGGTCGGCACGCAACACGATCGAAGGACGCTGGGCCGCGCCGATCCGCCGTTCGCTGATCACGCTGCGGGCGCTCGCGTATGAACCGACCGGCGGCGTCGTTGCCGCGCCGACCACGTCGCTGCCCGAACATCTCGGCGGCACGCGCAACTGGGACTACCGCTACTGCTGGCTGCGCGACGCGACGATCACGCTGCTCGCGCTGATGCGCTGCGGCTACTACGACGAGGCGCGCGCGTGGCGCACGTGGCTCGGTCGCGTGATGGCGGGGTCGCCGGAGCAGTTGCAGATCATGTACGGCATCGCGGGCGAACGCCGGCTGCCCGAGTTCGAACTCGACTGGCTGCCCGGCTACGAAGGCGCGAAGCCGGTACGGGTCGGCAACAACGCGGTCGGGCAACTGCAGCTCGACGTCTACGGCGAAGTGATGAATGCGCTGCACCTCGCGCGGGTCGGTGGACTGCAGGCGGACGAAACCGCGTGGACCGTGCAGTGCACGATGCTCAAGCACCTCGAGACGATCTGGGAAGAACCGGACGAAGGCATCTGGGAAACGCGCGGCGGACGTCAGCACTTCACGTTTTCGAAAGTGATGGCGTGGGTCGCGTTCGATCGCGCGGTCAAATCGGCCGAGTCTTTCGATCTACCTGCACCGCTCGATCGCTGGCGCGCACTACGCGACCTGATTCATGCCGACGTCTGCCTGAAAAGCTGGAACCCGAAGCTTAATGCGTTCACGCAGATCTACGGCGGCGACGATCTCGACGCCAGCACGCTGCTGATGCCGCTGGTCGGCTTCCTGCCGCCGTCCGATCCGCGCATCGCCGGCACCGTCGACGCCATCGAAAAAACGCTGATGCACGACGGCTTCGTGATGCGCTACCGGACGACCGACGTCGACGACGGTCTGCCGCCCGGCGAAGGGACGTTCCTCGCGTGCAGCTTCTGGATGGTCGACAACCTCGCGCTGCAAGGCCGCGTCGCCGAAGCGCACGCGATGTACGAGCGGCTGCTCTCGCTCGCGAACGACGTCGGCCTGCTCTCGGAGGAATACGACCCGGCGGCGGGGCGGCTGGTCGGTAACTTCCCGCAGGCGTTCTCGCACGTCGCGCTGGTGCATACCGGCCTGAACCTGATGAAGCACGAGCAGGAGATGGCGAAAGCCGCCGGTCAGCCAGCCCACGACGGCGAGGGCAACGCAGCAGGCCAGGACGGCACGGGTGGTTGGGGCGACCGCGAAACGCAGACACCGGCCGCAGATACGCCGCGTGCACCGGGCTGACATCCGCACGGGCGGGCGCTCCGGAAGCGGCGCGCCGGGCGCCGCACCGATCTGACAATTGTTGCGTTGCACAAACGGACGCGCTCCGATATCATCTTTGGAGCATAACGGCCGATAACCAATTGTCGTCAACCAATACGGCCCGCCCCAACGCTACGCGCGTCACGCGAACCGTTTCAAAGCCGGAGCCCTCATGCTCTATCAGCTGCACGAATTCCAGCGAGCGCTGTTAAGCCCGCTTACCGCCTGGGCACAGGCCGCGTCGAAGTCGTTTGCGAATCCGGCCAGCCCGCTCGCCTACGTGCCCGGGGCCACCCGCCTGTCCGCCGGCTATGAGCTGCTATACCGGCTCGGCAAGGACTACGAGAAGCCTGTGTTCGATCTGCACCAGATCGTCAAGGACGGGCACAACATCCCTATCGTCGAACAGACGATCATCGAAAAGCCTTTCTGCCGTCTGCTGCGCTTCAAGCGCTATGCGGACGACAGCGACGCGGTCATGCAGCTGAAAGACGAACCCGTCGTGCTGGTGTGTGCGCCGCTGTCCGGCCATCACTCGACGCTGCTGCGCGACACGGTCCGCACGCTGCTGCAGGATCACAAGGTCTATCTCACCGACTGGATCGACGCCCGGATGGTGCCGCTCGAAGACGGCACGTTCGACCTCGACGATTACGTCGGCTACATCCAGGAATTCATCCGCCACATCGGCGCGAAAGATCTGCACGTGATCTCGGTCTGTCAGCCGACGGTGCCGGTACTCGCGGCGATCTCGCTGATGGCGAGCCGCGGCGAGGACACGCCGCGCACGATGACGATGATGGGTGGCCCGATCGATGCCCGCAAGAGCCCGACTTCCGTCAACTCGCTCGCCACGCAGCACTCGTACGAATGGTTCGAGAACAACGTGATCTTCACGGTGCCGCCGAACTACCCGGGCGTGGGCCGCAAGGTCTATCCGGGCTTCCTGCAGCACACCGGCTTCGTCGCGATGAATCCGGAGCGTCACACGGCTGCGCACTGGGACTTCTACCAGAGCCTGCTGCGCGGCGACGAGGAAGACGCCGAAGCGCACCGCCGCTTCTACGACGAGTACAACGCAGTGCTCGACATGGCCGCCGATTACTACCTGGACACCATCCGTGTCGTGTTCCAGGAATTCCGGCTCGCGGAAGGCACGTGGGAAGTCGCGGGCGAACTCGTGAAGCCTGAGGACATCAAGAAGACCGCGCTGTTCACGATCGAAGGCGAACTCGACGACATCTCCGGCAGCGGCCAGACGCGCGCAGCGCAGGATCTGTGCAGCGGTATCCCGGCGAAGCACAAGCAGCACTTCACCGCCGAAAAATGCGGGCATTACGGCATTTTCTCGGGTCGCCGGTGGCGCACGATCATCTATCCGCAACTGCGCGATTTCATCCTCGCGCACAACAAGAACAGCCGGCCCACGAAAGCGGAAAAGGAAAAGGCCGAGGCCTGAGTCCCTTCTTTCTTCGTAAATGAAAACGGCGCCCACTTGGGCGCCGTTTTCATTTCAATGCGGCCTCTGCAGGTCAGCGGATCACCGCCGCAGCAGATACGCGAGCAGGATATCGGTATTCATCTGCACGATCTCCGCGCGCTCGTTGGCCGCGCTGAAATCGCGGCCGAGCGACGCTTCGAGCGTGAAGCGGTTCGACACGATGTAATAGCCCATCCCCGACAGCGTCATGTACAGGCGCAGCGCATCGACGTTCGAACGGAACAGTCCCGCGCGCTGCCCGCGCTCGAGAATGCTGCCGAGCGTCGCGACGATCGGCGAGATCATCTCGCGAATGCGCGGAGATTTCCGCATGTAGCGCGCTTCGTGCAGGTTCTCGTTGTTCACGAGACGCAGCAGCTCCGGATGATCCCGGTAGTAGTCCCACACGAAATGTGCGAGCCGCGTCACCGCTTCGACCGGGGCAACGCCGCTCAGGTCGAGCGCGCGTTCGGCTTCGGTGAGCGCGGTGAAGGCGTGCTCGAGTACCGCCGTGAAAAGCTGCTCCTTGCTACCGAAGTAGTAGTAGAGCATGCGTTCGTTCGTCTCCGCGCGGCGCGCGATCTGATCGACACGCGCGCCGAACAACCCACCGTTTGCAAATTCTTCGGCCGCCGCGAGCAGGATGCGGCGCCGTGTGCCTTCAGGATCTCTTTTGATTTTCGGCTGATTCATGGTGGCATGTGCTTCGTGAGCCGCGTTTCCGGATCGCGCCGCCGGCCTCTCCTCGGGCCTTGCACCGACAGCACTGTACGGGCGCGCCATGGTTGGGGGACACCCTCCTGCGGTCTTTCAAAAAAGCGCTTCGATTATGGCACATGGTTTGGCGATGGCAATCGGGGAAATCGGCGATAATCGGCATTTGGCCGAAGCCTCGCGACGGCGTGCAGCAACGGCCCCCAGCCGCCCGGCGCAACGCGTCGCGCGGCACCGCGTGGCCTCTCGCACGCCGCACTGCGCCATCGCGGGCCGCCCACGACGTCGTCAACGTGACAGATCCTAAAACACTCGCAGACCGCATCGAAGATCTGCTGCCCCAGACGCAATGCACGAAGTGCGGTTACGAAGGCTGCCGTCCGTACGCCGAAGCAATCGCACAAGGCAGCGCGAACTACAACCAGTGCCCGCCCGGCGGCGCAGAAGGCGTCGCGCGCCTCGCGTCGCTGCTCGGCAGGCCGGTCATCCCGATCAATCCCGTCAACGGCATCGAACGTCCGCGGCCGCGCGCCGTCATCGACGAGAACATCTGCATCGGCTGCACGCTGTGCGCGCAGGCCTGTCCCGTCGACGCGATCGTCGGTGGCGCGAAGCAGATGCACACGGTCATCGAATCGCTGTGTACCGGCTGCGACCTGTGCGTGCCGCCCTGCCCGGTCGATTGCATCGACATGATTCCAGTCACCGGCGAGCACACCGGCTGGGACGCATGGACCCAGCAGCAGGCCGACGAAGCGCGCGCGCATCACGATCAGCACCTCGCGCGCCTGACCCGCGAACGTGAAGCCGCCGAAGCGCGCGCAGCGGCACGACGAGCGGGTGCGGGCCCTTCGGCGCCGGCATCTGCGTCCGCGACGGACAGCGCGCCTCTGAGCGCAGACGCACCGCAACCCGCGACGGCCACCAACGACGCAGAAGCCAAAAAACGCGCGATCATCCAGGCCGCGCTCGACCGCGCACGCCAGAAAAAGGAAGCGCTCGCCGCGCAGGGTGACGCGCCGAAGAACACCGCGAACGTCAGCGTCGACGTGCAGGCACAGATCGATGCCGCCGAGGCGCGCCGTCGACGGCTCGGCATCGCATCCGGCGAAGTAGCGCCGCAGGATGACGACAGCCCCGACGACGCATCCGACGACACCCACTCGAAAAAGCGCTGACCGCCCCATGAACGCGACCAAACGACGTGCGATCTACGAGACGCTGCAGAGCCTGAACCCGCATCCGACCACCGAGCTCGAGTACACGACACCGTTCGAACTGCTGATCGCCGTGATGCTGTCCGCGCAGGCCACCGATGTCTCGGTGAACAAGGCAATGCGCAAGATGTTCCCGGTCGCGAACACGCCGCAGCAGATTCTCGAACTCGGCGAAGAAGGTGTCGTCGACTACATCAAGACGATCGGCCTTTATCGGACCAAGGCGAAGAACGTCGTCGCGACGTGCCGCATCCTGATCGAGCAATACGATGCCGAAGTGCCCGCCGATCGCGAGGCGCTCGAAAGCCTGCCGGGCGTCGGACGCAAGACCGCGAACGTCGTGCTGAACACCGCGTTCGGCCATCCGACCATTGCAGTCGATACGCACATCTTCCGCGTCGCGAATCGCACCGGCCTCGCGCCGGGCAAGGACGTGCGCGCGGTCGAAACCGCGCTCGAGAAATTCACGCCGGCCGAGTACCGGCAGGATGCGCATCACTGGCTGATCCTGCACGGCCGTTACGTGTGCAAGGCGCGCCGGCCCGAATGCTGGCATTGCGTGATCGAGCCGCTGTGCGAGTTCAAGCCGAAGACGCCGCCGCCGGATCTTTGAGGCAATGGCCCGTCGCCGGTGAGCCCTCGCACGGCAGCGTAAAATAGCGCATCGCGGTTGCAGCGATTATCGAAAGCAGCCGAACCACCGCCCCACACCTCAAGCATTCCACGCATCCACGATGTTCAATCCCAGCCGCGACGAAGTCCGACGCTTCTTCACCGACACCTGGCGCAAGCAGCGCGCGGGCGAAATCCTGACGCCGCTCGAAGCGATCGCCGCCGACTGGATCGTCGAGCATCCCGAGTATCACGCCGATCTCGCCGATGCCGACGCAGCACCGACGCAGGACTATTCGCCCGAGCAGGGCAAGACCAATCCGTTCCTGCACCTGTCGATGCATCTCGCGATCAGCGAGCAACTGTCGATCGATCAGCCGCCCGGCATTCGTGCCGCGCACGACCGTCTCGCCGGAAGGATGGGCTCCACGCACGACGCGCAGCACGCGATCATGGAATGCCTCGGCGAAACGATCTGGGAAGCGCAGCGCACCGGCACGCCGCCGGACACCGACGCGTACCTCGCACGCATCGAGCGACGCGCGTCGCGCGACTGATGCTTTTTTAACGCTGGACGCGCGCTTCACTGTCCGCGCAGCATGCAGCCCTGAACGACCGACGCCGCGCAAACCGCAACCGCATCTGCGACAAAACGCCGCGCCCTCACCCGCCATCGAACCCAGCCGCATTTCATCGCCGACGCGTCACCCCTCACCCCACTTCTCACCGCCCCCAAAAGCAAACACCCCGCATAAGCGGGGTGTTTGCACAAACAGCAGCGTCGAACGATGCGCCGGCCACGCGAGGCCGCAACACCGCTCACCGCTCGCGTTACTTCTTCTGCACCAGATCGCCGTTCAGCGATTCGATATACGCGGCGAGATCCTTCATGTCGCTCTGCGACAGGCTCTGCACCTGCGCCTGCATGATCGGGTTGCTGCGACCCAGATGCGGGTTGCCGTTGCCCATCTGATACTGGCGCAGCGCCCAGTAGATGTAGTCGCCGTGCTGGCCAGCGAGCTTCGGATACTCCGGGCTCACCGGCTTGTTCAGGTTCGGACCGTGGCAGGCCGCACAGTTGTGGGCGTCGGCGAGCACCTTGCCGTTCGCCGCATCGGCCGCGTAAGCCGCCGGGGCTGCAGCGAGACCGAACAGCGCGACAGCGCATGCGGCTTTGAACATCGTGTGGAGTGCCTGTTGGGGCTTCTTCATGAATTCTCCTGTCCCGCGAGAGTGAGTACCGGTTGACTGGACGGCAGATACGGCGAAATGCGGCGCCAGCCGGTCACTTGTCGGGATTGTTCTTCGAAGAGGATGTTTGCGCCGCGTAGTACGACGCGATATCGGCGATGTCCTGGTCGGACAACGAGGTCGCGACGGCGTGCATCGTTTCAAAATGGCGGTCGCCCTTCTGATACTCGTGCAGCGCGTTCGCGATGTACTGCTGGTTCTGTCCGCCCAGCATCGGCACCCGGTAGACCTCCGGGTACGCGGTGCGATAGTCCGGGATGCCGTGGCAGCCGATACACATCGCGACCTTGCCCTGGCCCGCTTTCGCGTTGCCCACGACGTCCGCTGCCTGTGCACTGGCCGCGAAGCCCGCGAGCGCCGACAGCGCTGCGATCACGACATGTTTGCCGACGAATTTATTCATAGCATGTAACCTGGCATGAGGGGAAACGGGCGCCCAAAAAGGCAACGGCCCGCGCCGTTATTCTTGTTGGATCGCCACGCAGGCCAAAAAAATCGGGCTAATTGTACCGCGACGCTACGGCGGGCGTCCACCGCGCGGGCATGGCCACTGCTTACGCGTATTCCCGAAGCCGGAGCCGTGTCGCAGCGTTACCGCGCAATGCATGCGGCACCCTGCCCAAACACCAACGGCAGCACCGGTCGACACCCTACGCGAGCCCTTCAAGGCTCGAAAGGGCTTCTGACTTATACTGGGATTTTTCCCTACAGAGCCTGTCGCCATGCGTTTCGAAGGTTCATCGCAATACGTCGCCACCGACGATCTCAAGCTCGCGGTCAACGCCGCCATGACGCTGCGCCGGCCGCTCCTCATCAAGGGCGAACCGGGCACCGGCAAGACGATGCTGGCCGAAGAAGTCGCCGGCGCGCTCGGTATGCCGCTGCTGCAATGGCACATCAAGTCCACCACGAAGGCGCAGCAGGGTCTGTACGAGTACGACGCCGTATCGCGGCTGCGCGATTCGCAGCTCGGCGACGAACGCGTGAAGGACATCGGCAACTACATCGTCAAGGGTGTGCTGTGGCAGGCGTTCGAATCGGACGAGCAGACGGTGCTGCTGATCGACGAAATCGACAAGGCCGATATCGAGTTTCCGAACGACCTGCTGCGCGAACTCGACCGGATGGAGTTCTATGTGTACGAGACGCGCGAGCTGATCCGCGCGAAGCAGCGCCCGCTCGTGATCATCACGTCGAACAACGAGAAGGAACTGCCCGACGCATTCCTGCGCCGCTGCTTCTTCCACTACATCAAGTTCCCCGATCCGGCGACGATGCAGCAGATCGTCGAGGTCCACTATCCGGGCATCAAGCAGGAACTGCTGCGCGCCGCGATGGAAAGTTTCTTCGAGTTGCGCAACGTGTCGGGTCTGAAGAAGAAGCCGTCCACTTCGGAACTGCTCGACTGGCTGAAACTGCTGCTCGCCGAAGACATCCCGCCCGAAGCGCTGCGCTCGCAGGATCACAAGCAGATCATTCCGCCACTGCACGGCGCGCTGCTGAAAAACGAACAGGACGTGAGCCTGTTCGAGCGGCTGATCTTCATGAACCGCAATAACCGCTGAAACGAGCGCTAGGCCAGCCGCTGAACACGAACCGGAACCCGTCAGGAATTCCCCATGCTGATCGACTTCTTCTACACGCTGCGTAATGCAAAGCTGCCAGTGTCGGTCAAGGAATACCTGACGCTGCTCGAAGCGTTGAAGGCCAGCGTGATCGCGCCGTCGCTCGACGAGTTCTACTATCTGTCGCGGATGACGCTCGTGAAGGACGAGCAGTACTTCGACAAGTTCGATCAGGCGTTCGGCGCGTTCTTCAAAGGCGTCGAGCTGAAGTCGGAACTCGCGCTCGACGTGCCGCTCGACTGGCTGAAAAAGAAACTGCAACGCGATCTCTCTCCGGAAGAAAAAGCGCAGATCGAAGCGATGGGCGGCCTCGACAAGCTGATGGATCGCCTGAAAGAACTCCTCGACGAGCAGAAGGAACGCCACGAAGGCGGCAACAAGTGGATCGGCACAGGCGGCACGTCGCCGTTCGGCAACGGCGGCTTCAACCCGGAAGGCATCCGCATCGGCGGCGACGCGGCGGGCAACCGCACGGCGGTCAAGGTGTGGGAATCGCGCGCGTATCGCGATTACGACGACCAGGTCGAGATCGGCACGCGCAACATCAAGGTCGCGTTGCGCCGGCTGCGCCGCTTCGCGCGCGAAGGCGCGCAGGAAGAACTCGATCTGCCCGACACGATCCGCAGCACCGCCGCGAACGCCGGCTGGCTCGACATCAAGATGGTCCCCGAGCGGCACAACAACGTGAAGGTGTTGATGCTGCTCGACGTCGGCGGCTCGATGGACGATCACATCAAGCGCACCGAAGAACTGTTCTCCGCCGCGAAGGCCGAGTTCAAGCACCTCGAGTTCTTCTACTTCCACAACTGCGTGTACGACTTCCTGTGGAAGAACAACCGCCGCCGTCACGCGGAACGCACGCCGACCTGGGACGTACTGCATCGGTTCACGCCCGACTACAAGCTGATCTTCGTCGGCGACGCGACGATGAGTCCGTACGAAGTGCTGCAGCCCGGCGGCTCGGTCGAATACAACAACACCGAGGCCGGCGCCGTCTGGTTGCGCCGGCTCGCGGACCAGTTCCCGCATCACGCATGGCTGAATCCGGAGCCCGAAGGATTGTGGGAATACCGGCAGTCGGTTGCGGTGATCCGCGAAGTGCTGGGCTTCCGGATGTACCCGCTGACGCTCGCGGGACTCGAAGCGTCGATGCGCGTGTTGAGCAAGTAAGCATCCCTTCCCCATCGCATTACCTGGTGGCACGCATGCAGTAACATGCTGCGGCGCGCGCTGCCGTGCGTAGACACGGCATCGAACGAAATCATAATGACTACGCTACGAGTCTCTTCCGCATGAATCCCCCTTCGACGCCTTCGACGTCCCATCCGTCCTCCGCCACGGTCACCGCGGGCTGGCCGAAACCGTGGAACGACACGTCGCTTGCCGCGCTCGTCGCCGGCTTCGTCGCGATGATGACCGGCTACACGAGTTCGCTCGTGCTGATGTTCCAGGCGGGCGCGGCCGCGCATCTGTCGGATGCGCAGATTTCGTCGTGGATCTGGGCGCTGTCGATCGGCATGGGACTGACCACGATCGGCCTGTCGCTGCGCTTTCGGGCGCCGATCGTCATCGCGTGGTCGACGCCCGGCGCCGCACTGCTGGTGTCGTCGCTGCCGCACGTGCCGTATGCGCAGGCAATCGGCGCGTTCATCGTGTGCGCGTTGCTGCTCACCCTCATCGGCCTGACCGGATGGTTCGACACGCTGATGAAGAAAATCCCCGCCGGCATCGCGTCGGCACTGCTCGCGGGCATCCTGTTCGAGATCGGCATCGGGATCTTTCGTGCCGCGCAGTCGAGCACCGCGCTCGTGCTCGCGATGTTCTTCACGTACCTGATTCTGCGGCGCGCGGCGCCCCGCTATGCGATCGTCACGACGCTCGTCGTCGGCACGGCGGTCGCGGGCGGCCTCGGACTGCTCGACTTCAGCCACTTTCACGTCGCGCTAGCGCAGCCCGTGCTGACGTGGCCGTCGTTCTCGCTGCCGGCGATCGTCAGCATCGGTATTCCGCTCTTCGTCGTCGCGATGGCGTCGCAGAACGTGCCCGGCATCGCGGTGCTGCGCGCGGACGGTTATACGACGCCGTCGGCGCCGCTGATCTCGACGACCGGCCTCGCCTCGCTGGTGCTCGCGCCGTTCGGTTCGCACGGCGTGAATCTCGCGGCGATCACGGCCGCGATCTGCACCGGCCCCGACGCCCATGAAGACCGGTCGAAACGTTACACCGCCGCCGTGTGGGCCGGCATCTTCTACCTGATTGCCGGCGTGTTCGGCGCGACGATCGCCGCGCTGTTCGCCGCACTGCCGCAGGCATTGGTGGTCTCGGTGGCTGCGCTCGCGCTGTTCGGCTCGATTTCAGGCGGCCTGACGAATGCGATGCAAGACCCACGACAACGCGACGCCGCGCTCGTCACGTTTATGGTGACCGCGTCGGGGCTGACATTGCTGTCGATCGGCTCGGCGTTCTGGGGGCTCGTGGCGGGTGTTATCACCCAGGTCGTGTTGAATGCGCGACGGGGGTGAAGTCGGGGCTTGAATGTGACGAGCGCCGCGCGGCACAAAAACTGCGTCGAACCCGCGTCCCCCGCACATGTCAAAAACGCATCGCCCGATCCGCCATAGAATAGAGGTCGAGAGCCGCGCTTCGCGGTAACATCAAAGCGATGTGGCGGGAACGCTTCGGGATGAACGGCGGACACGCCGGTCATCGGTTCGACAACCTCATCTTTTATTGACCATGGCGCGCAGGCGCCTGGAAGGCTCGATATGACTACCGCACTCGACCAGCTCAAGCAGTACACCGTCGTCGTCGCAGACACCGGCGACTTCCAGCAGTTCGCCCAGTACAAGCCGCGCGACGCGACGACCAATCCGTCGCTGATTCTCAAGGCCGTGCAGAAGGACGACTACAAGCCGCTGCTGGAAAAAACCGTGCGCGACAATGCGTCGAAGCCGGTCGGCGCGATCATCGACCGTCTGCTGATCGCATTCGGCACCGAAATCCTGAAGATCATCCCCGGCCGTGTGTCGACCGAAGTGGACGCGCGTCTGTCGTTCGATGCAAAAGCGTCGGTCGACAAGGCGCACGAGATCATCAAGCTCTATCAGGACGCAGGCATCGGCCGCGAACGCGTGCTGATCAAGCTCGCGTCCACGTGGGAAGGCATCCGCGCGGCCGAAGTACTGCAAAAGGAAGGCATCCATTGCAACATGACGCTGCTGTTCTCGCTCGTGCAGGCCGCCGCGTGCGCCGAAGCGGGCGCGCAGCTCATTTCGCCGTTCGTCGGCCGCATCTACGACTGGTACAAGAAATCCGCCGGTAGCGCGTGGGACGAAGTGAAGAACGGCGGCGAGAACGATCCGGGCGTGCAGTCGGTGCGCCGCATCTACGGCTACTACAAGACGTTCGGCTACAAGACCGAGGTGATGGGCGCGAGCTTCCGCACGATGTCGCAGATCACCGAACTGGCCGGCTGCGACCTGCTGACGATCAGCCCCGACCTGCTGCAAAAACTGCAGGACAGCACGGAAACCGTCGAGCGCAAGCTGCTGCCGGATGCGAAGACGCCGAACCTCGAACGCGTGGCGATCGACGAATCGTCGTTCCGCTTCCAGTTGAACGACGACGCGATGGCGACCGAAAAGCTCTCGGAAGGCATCCGCACCTTCGCCGCCGACGCGGTCAAGCTCGAGAAGCTGATCGAAGCGCTGCGTTAAACGCCTTGCGAAACACGGCGCGTGCCGAACGCGCCGTGCTTGACCGTCACTCTGCGCCCGGCCCCAAAAGCCGGGCGCAGTCGCTTTTGTGGCCAACCTCGTAGCCGCCCGCCTCCGCTGCGTTCGAATCCCCACCGTTTCACCAAAGTTCCGGGGCCGGTCGCGTCGTCGGGACGACTACAATCGTGAGCGCGGATGCCCGACGTACGAACGCCGCGCCTGCCGCACGTCAACGATCAGGAGACGATCATGGTGGTTCAGCCCTATCTGATTTTCAGCGGCCGCTGCGAAGAAGCGCTCGCGTTCTACGGCGAGCGACTCGGTGCGAAGCTGGGATGCAAGATGTACTTTCGCGAAGCGCCGCCGAGTCACGACTATCAGGTCACGCCCGGCACCGAAGACAAGATCATGCATTCGACGTTCCAGATCGGTTCGACGACGCTGATGGCGTCCGACGGCGACTGCAGCCCCGGCGCCAAACCGAACCCGATCTCGGGCTTCTCGCTGTCGCTCACTGCCGATGACGACGCGTCCGCGAAGCACTATTTCGATGCGCTCGCGCAGGACGGCACCGTGATGATGCCGTGGCAGGAAACTTTCTGGAGCAAGGGCTTCGGGATGCTGCAGGATCGTTTCGGCGTCGCGTGGATGATCTCCGTGCCGGCGCCGGAGCAGAAGTAAACCGCAGCGCCTTCCCCGACGAACATCACGCGACGTGCAGCCATGCATGCCGCTCGATGTTCCAGTTCGTCTCGGTCTGCGCGAGCAATTCGCGCAGCCGCTCCACCTGTTCCGCGAGCCGCAGCCCGAGCCAGTACGGGCCTTGTAGATCGGGCGGCAGGTCCGGTAGCGCATCGCTTGCTCTCGCGTCGCGTGAACACGTCGGGTCTGCCGACGATGGCCGCGCCGGCATCCTGAACTGCGTCGTCCCCGCGAAGCGCAGCGCACGCGCGGTGCCCAGCAACACGCCGCGCACCTGATGCCACTGCGCTCCGCACTGCTGCGCGAACGTCGCGCGCGCCGCCGCGTCGACGTGCGCAAGCGTGCCGGTCGACATCATCTCGAGCGCGCTCAGCAGCGAGCGATGCAGCCGCTGGATTTCATCGAGCGTCGATTGCGGCACGTCGATCTCCTTCGCCACCGACGGCATCAGTGCACGCAGTTGCACGAGCCGTGTGCCGAGTCGCAGGAAGGTCTTGATCTGTTCGTCCGCGGACAGCACCGCTTCCGCCCCGCCGCCGACCATCCGCGTGTAGATGCGCGCGCATTCGCGCAGATTGTCGGCGAGCAGATAGCGCCAGGAATAGGTCGCGTGCAGCGGCAGCGCGAACGAAAACGCGAGCGCAATCACGATACCGATCAACACGTTCGCCGTGCGCCACAGGCCGACGTCGATCAGATTGTCACCGTGGCCCGCGACGATGACCGTCGTGATCGCCGTGAGCAGCGCGACGTAGCCCGCCTTGCCGATCGCGTACCAGCCGCACACGCCCGCAATCGCCGCCATCAGCAGATAGGTCAGCGGCAACGAGCCGAGCAGGTTCTGCTGCAGGATCAGTCCGAGCCCGAGCGACGCGCCGAGCAGCGTGCCCGCCGCGCGCTCCGCTGCCTTCTTGCGGATGTTGCCGTGATGCTGAAGCCCGCCGATCACGACCAGCACCGTCACCGACGCCCAGATGCCATGCGGGATATCGACGCCGGTCGTCGCGAGAATCGACACCAGCATCGCAATGCCGACCCGCAGACCGTGAATCAGTTTCGCGTGCCGGTAGCGATAGAACGGTGATGTCGCGATGCGCAAGATTCGCGCGAGACGCGAGCGCGGCGCACGGAGCGAACGCGGTGAACGCGGTGCGGGGTTCGCAGCAGGATCGGAGCGGTTGGGAGCGGGATCAGGAAGCGCCATGAGTCGGCCGGATGCGCGTGGACGATAGCGTCGATTATCGCGCCCCTCAAAAGAAATGCCCGCAACTTTCGTTGCGGGCATCCAGTTCGTACGGGTCGCGGGTCAGTACCGCTCGTGCGTGTCAGTCACTGCGCGGCCTTGCAGCCGGTACTGCACAGGAGCGCATGGAGCCGCACACCGCCGGCTCCACACCGTTCACCCCTCGACGACGTCGAGATAGTCCTCCGGCCGCGTGCGATCTTCCCCGCGCTTCATGCCGACCGCACGCACCAGCGCGCTGACGACAACCGCCACGACGAGGTTCACGATCAACGACCACACGGCAGCGTAGCCCGGAATCGCGAGACCGCCGATATGGATCGTGTAGATCGACCCCGCCAGCTTCAGCGAGATCGCCATCCACGTACCGATCGCGATACCGACGGCCCAGCCGGCCAGCAGACCGCGATAGTCGAGCTTGCGCGTGTAGAGACCGAGCACGATCGCCGGCAGCGTCTGGATGATCCAGATCCCGCCGAGCAACTGCAACTGGATCGCGTACGTCAACGGCAGGCCGAGAATGAACGCGACCGCGCCGACCTTCACGATCAGCGACACCAGCTTCGCGACGCCGGTTTCCTGCTCGTGCGTCATGTTGCGGTTGACGAACTCCTTGTGGATGTTGCGCGTGTACAGGTTCGCAGCCGCAATCGACATGATCGCCGCCGGCACCAGCGCGCCGATGCCGATCGCCGCGAACGCGACGCCGACGAACCACGACGGGAAGAAGTGCAGGAACAGCGCCGGCACCGCGAAGTTCGGACCGAACGCCTTGAAGTACGGCGCGAACTCCGGCATGTCCTTCACACCCGACGCCAGCGCCATGAAGCCGAGCAGCGCGAGCAGACCGAGCACCAGCGAGTAGGCCGGCAGCATCGCCATGTTGCGGCGGATCGTGTTGCCCGACTTCGACGACAGCACTGCGGTGATCGAGTGCGGGTACAGGAACAGCGCGAGCGCCGATCCGACCGCGAGCGTCGCGTACGCGCTGTAGCCGTTCAGGCTCGATGCGTCAGGGGCTTTCAGCAGCAGCTTGGCCGGCGGCACCGCCGCGAAGATGTGACCAAAGCCGCCCATCTGCGCAGGGATCACGATGATCGCGACCGCGATCGTGATGTAGATCAGCAGATCCTTGACGACCGCGATCATCGCCGGCGCGCGCAGGCCCGACGTGTACGTGTACGCCGCGAGGATCGCGAACGCGATGATCAGCGGCAGATCGCCGACGAAGCCCGTCGTGTCGAAACCGAGCGCGCCGATCACCACTTCGATCCCGACCAGTTGCAGCGCGATGTACGGCATCGTCGCAACGATCCCGGTGACGGCGATCGCGAGTGCGAGCATGCGGCTGCCATAGCGCGCGTTGACGAAGTCCGCCGACGTCACGTAACCCTGACGCTTCGCGATGCTCCACAGCTTCGGGAACACGACGAACGCGAACGGATAGATCAGGATCGTGTAAGGCAGCGCGAAGAAGCCCGTCGCGCCCGCGCCGAACACCAGCGCCGGTACCGCGACGAACGTGTACGCCGTGTACAGGTCGCCGCCCAGCAGGAACCATGTGACGACCGTGCCGAAGCGGCGGCCGCCGAGGCCCCACTCTTCGAGATGGGCGAGATCGCCGCGCCGCCAGTGCGCCGCGACGAAGCCGAGAATCGTGACGCCGATAAAGAACAGGACGAAGACAAAGGTAGCTGTGACGTTCATCGTGCGCCTCCCTGCGAGCCGGCGGTCGGACGTGCCTTGGTCTTGAAGTACACGAGCGCGGTGATCACGGCGCTGATCAGCACCCACAGCAGCTGGTACCAGTAGAAGAACGGGAAATCGAACAGTTGGGGTTCGACCTTGTTGTAGGACGGCACCCAGATCATCGCGATCCAGGGGAGCACTAACAACCAGAGCCAGTGACGGCCAGGTTTCGCGTCGGCGTCGTGAGCCATGACGTCTCCTCTTTACTTTTATTGAATTGTGGCCCGTGTTCGACGGGTATAAGACCCGAAGGACCCGAAAGCGGATAACCCACGGGCGCCCCGAAAGCTTCGAAAGAGTATAGGAGTCGCGAACACCCGGTCAAGCAGGGACGACCCCAAGCAGGCTGGGCGTTTCGAAGGGGTTGTTGAGATCGCGATCGGGGTTGCGTTCGCGTTGATTCAGGCCCGGCAGCGTTGCCGGCCGGGCCTTCCGCCGATTGCCGGCGTCAGATGGAGAACGTCGCGCCGTGCTGGCCGGTCGATTCGCGCAGGCCGTCGAGCCACGTGCGGGCCGGCAGGCCGAGCGTCTTTTCGATCAGCTTCGCGCGCTGCTTCAGCTGATCGAACGGCACGTCGATCGACGGACCCGAGAAGGCCACCGCGATGCGATTGCCGTCGTGCACTTCGGGCAGCGCGACGACGCGGCCGTCGAAGGCCTCGTTCAGACGCTTCATGTTGCGCACGAAGCTCGGATGATCGCCGAACAGGTTGATCGTCACGACGCCCGCGTCCGCGAGACACGCACGCGCCGCGCGATAGAACGCCACGCTGTCGAGGACCGGGCCGCGCGCGGTCGCATCGTAGACGTCGATCTGCAATGCGCCGATCGTCCCGTGGTTTGCACGGTCGTTGACGAAGTCCCATGCGTCGGTTTCGTGGACCGTGAGACGCGCGTCGTCGGGCGGCAGCTCGAACATCGTGCGCGCGGCGATAACGACGGCCGGATTCAGCTCGACCGCCTCGACCTTGCCGCGCTGCAGGAAGCGGTGCGCGAACTTCGTCAGCGCCGCAGCGCCGAGACCGAGCTGCACGATGCGTGCGGGTGTGTCGAGAAACAGCAGCCACGCCATCATCTGCTGCGCGTATTCGAGTTCGATGTGGTTCGGCTTTTTCAGGCGCATCGCGCCCTGCACCCACTCGGTCCCGAAGTGCAGATAGCGCACGCCCTGCTCTTCCGAGAACGTGACCGGCGCGAAGCGCGGCTTGCGCGGTACGTCGATTTTCGGTGCGTGGGCGAGGTCGTCGTCGCGCAACGCGGAGCGCTTCGCGCGCGCGATTTTCTGTTTCGGTTGAGCCATGTCGTCCCGATCGCCGCGGAATGCGCGCGCTTCGGCAGAAGCACGCTTGATGAGTTTGGTCATGTGGGAATGTCGCGCTGGATGGCGCAGGTTTGAATCGAACGAGAGGATAGCATTTGCGGGAGCCGCGGATGGATAGCGGAACAAGTTGATGCCTTGATTGGATAGATTTGGCATCGCTGCCACGCCAGGCCGCGTTAAAGAAGAATCGTCGGGTGCCGATAAGTGTGGTGGACGCGCTTCGGTCCAGGTCGCTGCTCTGACGACACTGACTGCTCAATCACCCGTTACTGCTCACGCTCATGACTCCACCGACGACATCGCGATATCAATCGTGGTCCCTGACCGCGCTCGTCGGCATCGTCTGCGCGGCCGTGTCCGCGTACATCAATCTTGCCGGGTCGCATGGGTCGAACGTGGCGGGCGCGCTTGCACAGGCACAGTGGATTGCCGGTGCGCACATCGGCGCTGCGCTGCTCGGCTCCGTTTTGCTGGCGCGTTTCGTTCAGGGCAGCCCGGCTGCGTTGCAAGGCCCTGCGGCACGATCGACGGTCGCAAACGCGCCGGTGCTTACTCGCGGCGTCGACTCGATGCGGATAGTCGTGCCCGGCAAAAATGCATTCTTTTCCGGGAGACGGACCCTGCAATTGCTCGGCTTCATCTTCTGCCTGATGCTGCAGTTCGTTTCCGCCGCGCCGCCGGGTGGAGCACCTGGCGCCGCCCCTTCGGTGCAGCCGGTGGCCGCGCGCCACCTCGCAACGTGAGCGACCCATGAGCAGCAAGCGCGGCAACGCGATATTCGTTGTTCTCCTCTTCGTGGGCGTCGGCTGCCTCGCGGGCGGTTGCTACTGCCTGCTGCAGGCGTTCGACGCATTCGATCGTTCGACTGATTTTTACGTGTGGTTCGTGCGAGCGCTTGTCGCGATGCTGGTCGGCCTGGGCGCGTTGCATGTCGGGACGAATCGGTTGGGCCTGCGCTAGCACGCGCCGATTCCCTCCGCCGTTTCGTGGCATCATCATGCGCACCCCACCCCGCAAACAGGAGCGCACGACATGGCGACTTACATCGTTTTCACACGGGAAAGCACGCAGGACCAAGGCGAACTCGACCTGTACATGAAGAAGGTCGGCGAGACGTTCAAAGGTCATCCGGTCAAGATTCTCGCGGCGTACGGCCCGCAGCAGGTGCTCGAAGGCGATGCGCCGGAAGGTGTGGTGATCGTCGAGTTTCCGTCTACCGAAGAAGCGCGTGCGTGGTACGACAGCCCGCTGTATCAGGAAGTCGTGAAGCATCGGTTCAATGGGTCGAAGTATCGGGCGGTGCTGGTCGAAGGACGGTAACGCCAGGCCGTTGAGCGACGCCACACCGCGGCGGCATCGCTCGATGCGGAAAACAGGAACCGGCGAGTCCAGCCGGTCCCTGCCTGCGATCACGCCGGCTGCTGCTGCGTCGTGCAGTGAATCCCACCGCCTCCGGCAGCAATGCCGTCGATGTTCAACTGAATCACCTCTCGCCCGGGAAACAGATCTTTCAGCGTGTCGCGTGTGTTGCGGTCCGCTTTGCCGTCGCCGAACTGCGGTGCGATAACTGCTCCGTTGCACACATAGAAATTGATGTACCCGGCCGCGAATTCATCGTTTTCGTATTTCGGCCGCACGGTCGACGGTCCTTCCAGCACCACCACCTTCAACTTGCGTCCCTTCGCATCGGTGGCCTTGCGCAAGATCTCCAGATGCCGCCGCGTGACTGCATAGTCGTAAGACGAGGCATCCTGATCCAGGCCGGCGACGACCGTGCCCGGGCTCGTGAAGCGCGCGTAAAAATCGGTGTGCCCGTCGGTGATGTCCTTGCCCGCGATGCCCGGCAACCAGATGATCCTCTGCACGCCGAGCAGCCGATGCAATTCCGCCTCGCACTGCGCCTTGCCGACGTGCGGATTGCGATTGGCGTTCAGCACGCAGCTCTCGGTGATGATCGCGGTGCCCTCGCCGTCGATTTCGATGCCGCCGCCCTCCAGCACCAGAGACGTCTCGATGAATTGCGCGCCGCTTCTGTGCGCGACGAAGCGCGCGACATGCGCGTCCTGCTCATGCTCCTGCTTGTCGCCCCAGCCGTTGAAATTGAAACCGACTGCACCGAGCCGGCCCGAGCGTCCCTTGACGAATACCGGTCCGGTGTCCCGCATCCACAGATCGTCGATCGGCTGGGTGACGAGCGTCACCGTCGGGCCGCATAGCCGCGCGGCGATGTCACGGTCCTCCTCGCGCACCAGCATGTTGAGCGGCTCGTGCGCAGCGATCGCTTTTGCGATGCTGGCCAGATTCTCGCGCGCCACCGGCAACAATTTGCTGCCCCAGATGTCTTCGCCCGGACCGAACGCCATCCACGTTGCAGTGTGATGCGCGCCTTCATCCGGCATATGCCAGATTTCGTCGTCTGCCCATGCCGCGCTGTCGAAACCGCTTCCCATTACGCCTGCCATCAAGATTCCTCCCGAGGCGAACAGCCCCTGCTTCAGAAAGCGACGTCGCGTTTTCATCTTTCTCTCATGTAGGTGGGCGTCTCGATTGAGTCTGCTCTCGTCACGCCCGCAAAACATATCCGCCTGAATCCGCTTCGCGATGAAGCTGGCTGATGATCAGGCCAGATCGTACCCGCAGTTCCTGCTTCGCGTGACGGCCGAATTGCCTGGCAATGCTATGGGTAAGCCGAGTTATGCGAAGTATTGGACGTACGGCGGCTCGCGCAGTGCAGCGCGGAAGCGGTGAAAGAGATCAGGACGCTGATCGGCGCGTCGATCCGATCCAGGTGGCGAAGCGATGAACCAGACGTGCGCTCTGCCGAGCGTGTGACCGATCCGATATGAGAGATCCCGGTGGCGAGTTCAGAGCAGCCGAACGCGATCGCGCGACACAACAGAATGCCCCGCTCGTGGAGCGGACCGCGACGGCTGCGGGGAAGCTGATGGAATCGGTAAGTGTGTTCGCGATTGCGAAGAAAACGCTGCAGGCGTGAGGTTGAAGCAAGCAGGTTATCGCTGCCTGCATCATCACTCACTCACACGCAACGGAAACTCATGTCATCAGACCGCTGCGCCAGCGCCACCAATCGCATCCAGCTCAGCCAGCACCTCCGCCGACAAGCTCAACTTCGCCGCCTGCAGATTCTCCCGCAGATGCGCAACCGATCCCGTGCCCGGAATCAGCAGAATGTTCGGCGCACGGTGCAGAAGCCATGCGAGCGCGACCTGCATCGGCGTTGCATCGAGCGTCTGCGCAATCGTCGACAGCGCTGACGACTGAATCGGCGAGAACCCGCCAAGCGGAAAGAACGGCACGTAAGCGATGCCCTTGCGCGCAAGCTCATCGACGAGCGCATCGTCTTCGCGATGAACCAGGTTGTAGTGATTCTGCACGCAGACAATCTCCACGATGCGCTGCGCCTCGGCGACCTGCGTCGACGTCGCGTTGGACAGACCGATATGGCGCACCAGCCCCTTGCGCTGCAGTTCGGCAAGCGTCTCGACCTGCTTCGCGATCGAGCCTTCCGCCGGGCTGTGAATGCTGCCCATCATGCGGATGTTGACGACGTCGATCGCATCGAGGCCGAGATTGCGAAGGTTGTCGTGAACCCCGCGCTCGAGATCCGCCGGTTCGGAGGCCGGCAGCCATGAACCGTCTTCGCCGCGAATAGCGCCGAGCTTCGTGACGATCGTCAGATGGTCCGGGTACGGATGCAACGCTTCGCGAATGATCTGGTTGGTGATGTACGGCCCGTAGTAATCGCTCGTATCGATGTGATTGACACCCGACGCCACGGCCTCGCGAAGCACGGCAACGGCGGCCGCGCGATCCTTCGGCGGCCCGAACGCGCCGCGGCCGGCAAGCTGCATGGCGCCGTAGCCCAGGCGGTTCACTTCGCGGCCGGCAAACGAAAAGGTACGGGAGGGAATGAAGTTCGACATGACGCTCTCCTGGTTAAGTTGAAGGCGAGTATGGCGACGGTTGCGCTGTTTGATAATCCGATCTAGATTGGATGGGTTGTTAAAAATTATGAACAATCGCCATGGAACTGAACGACCTTGCAGCCTTCGCGGCGGTCGCCCGCGCGGGCGGCTTCCGCGACGCGGCCCGTGAGAACGGCGTCTCGGCATCGAGTCTGAGCATCGCCGTGCGGCGACTGGAAGCGAAGCTCGGTCTGCGGCTGCTGAACCGGACGACGCGCAGCGTCGCGCCGACCGAGGCGGGGCAACGTCTGATCGAGAAGCTGACGCCGCTCTTCAGCGAGATGGAAGCAGCGCTGGACGTCCTGAACGTGTTTCGGGACAAGCCGGCCGGCACGCTGAAGCTCAACGTGCCGGTGAGCGCCGCGCGGATCGTGCTGCCGTCCATCCTCGCGGCGTTTCTCGCCGCCTACCCCGACATCCGCGTCGAGGTCATCGCGGAAGATCGCTTCGTCGATGTGCTGGCGAGCGGTTGCGATGCGGGCATCCGCTATGACGAGCGGCTCGAGCAGGACATGATCGCGATCCCGATCGGGCCGCGCGTGCAACGCTTCGCGACGGCTGCGGCGCCCGCCTATCTCGACAGGCGCGGCAGACCCACGCATCCGCGCGAGCTGCTGTCGCATGCCTGCCTGCGAGGTCAGTTCGCCAGCGGGACGACGCCCATGTGGGACTTCGAGCGGGACGGCGAAACGATGAAGCTCGATCCTTCCGGACCGCTTCTCGTCAGGCTAGGCGCGGGAATCGATCTCGCGTTGAGCACTGCCGTAGCCGGCATCGGCATCATTTATCTGTTCGAGGACATGCTGCGCCCGTACTTCGACAGCGGAGCGCTCGAGCCGATCCTCGAGCCGTGGTGGCCGAGTTTTTCGGGACCGTTTCTTTATTACCCTGGGCATCGCCATGTGCCGGCGCCGTTGCGGGCGTTTGTGGATTTTTTGAAGGCGGGGGAAGCGGCGGGCTGATTGGACGTCGGGCCGACGTCTGCCGCCAAAGCTGCAGCGTCTGCTCAAACGACAGCATCGCATTCGCCGGACTCGACGACGACAGCGTCAGCATTTCATGCTGCGCCGCTTCGATCATCGGTGCATCGCGGTTTTGCCGGAGATGCACGGTCGCTACAGTGGCCTCAAATTGCGCCGACCGCCTCTTCATCGTGCTTCTTGCGGTCCTCGTCCATCAATGCCTCGATTTTCCCGCAGGCATCGATCATGAGCTGAAACCCTCGTCTCATGCGGTGCCAACCAAACCAGCCTCGAGCCATTCGCCTGCCAAGCGCCCATTGAGCCCCGAGATCACCGCGAGTCGCCGCCTCTTCGAGGAGAACACGTGCTTCATCCCATCGCTTCGCGGTCTTCGGTTGCTGCTGAAGTTTTGCCATGCCCAGTATGAACATGGCGGGCACCAGGCCTTCGGCTACGCAGGGTTGCAGGATTTTTTCACACGCATCGAAATTCGCTTGCGCGATGTAGAGATTAGCCAGATAGAGGCTAGCCCGCCTGCTGCCGTGCTCTGCCGCAAGTTGAAGCCAGTGTTCCGCTGCAACGGGATTTTTTGCGCCATCGGCATCGTGGGCATAGAGAGCGCCAACATGGAGCATGCTCCACACCGACCCGCCTCGGGCGAGCGCCAAAAGCTGATCTAACGCGGCTGTCGGGTCACTCTTTTCCAGTCTCCCGGCTGCTCGAATTGCTTCCTGGTGAGGGTCGTCCGTGATCAGATATCGATCGTTCAGTTGTGCATCGCGCCACCAGCGAAATCTGGCCTTAGCCTCGGGTCGGTCGCCAGGGCACAGCATGGCGGTGAAGCGCTTGTGTAACGTCAAAAACGGTCCACACAGTTTGCACTTCATTTTGTCCCCCATGAGGTGGTGGCTTGCCGGATATCCAGAGTATCTTACTCATGGCGGACGCAGTCCGTTCACCCGATTGAACAGGATGACTGATGCTTCTTCAAATGTCTTCTTTCTGTGAATGCCGATTAAAGGCACCGGATGGAAGGCTGCGGGCTTCGTTAAAATAAACTGCGATATCGATGCCTCTCATCCGCACCCAGGACGATGCTGTGCCGACAACTCAAGTGGTGAAACTATACGGAGCCGCATGGAGCGTATACGTGCGGATCGCCCGCCTTGCACTGGAAGAGAAGCAGATCAAATACGGCCTGCTCGAAGTAGATGTATTTGCAGAGACGGGGGTTCCGCAGGAGCATTTGAAGCGTCACCCGTTCGGCCGCATTCCGGCCTTCGAGCATGGCGAATTTCGTCTTTACGAAACAGGTGCAATTGTTCGCTATATCGACGACGCTTTCCCCGGATGCAGACTGGCGCCGGCAGATCCGAAAGCGCGCGCCAAGGTAAACCAGATCGTTGGGATACTGGACGCCTATGCATACCGGACACTCGTTTGGGACATATACGTTGAGCGCGTAGTTTCGGCACGCGAAGGCAGAATAGCCAACGAGCACAAGATTGCCGCTGCGTTACCGCGCGCAGCGCTATGTTTATCCGAGTTGACCCGGCTGTCGGATGACGGAGGGTTCCTGATCGGCGATGACGTGACACTTGCCGATCTGTACGCCGCGCCGATGTTCGCATGCTTCATGCAAGCGCCCGAAGCTGCTTCGTTGATGCAAGGGTGCGAAAAGCTGATCGACTGGTGGCAAGGATTCACCACTCGCAACAGCATGTTGCGGACAGGCCTGTGAGCAGCGGTGTGCAATACGCGGTAGCCCGACTCAGCCGAACGGCCGAGTTACATCAATCTGGCTGTCGGCGAATAATCCATTGCAATCGTGACGCTTCCGAATACATCATGAAATCTGCCGCCAAAACCCCAGCTTCTGCTCAAACGACAACATCGCATTCGCCGGACTCGACGACGGCAGCACCAGCGTCTCGTACCCCGCCGCCCCGATCACCGGCGCAAAGCGCCCCGCCGTCTTCCCGTTGAAACAGACCTTCCGCAACTGCGGCGCGTACTCACGCAGCGAAGCGAAGTCATTCGGCTTTGCATCGCGAATCGCCGCGTCGAGACTGCCCTCGCGATGACACGCCGCCAGCACGTCCCACACGCCGATACCATGCGACAGCAGGCAATCGAGTCGCGCACCATACGGCAACGTAGCGAGCGGTTCGTCGAGCACCGCGCCGAGTAATCGCCAGAACTGGTTACGCGGATGCGCGTAGTACTGCGTCGCCGCGAGCGACGCCTCGCCCGGAAAGCTACCGAGCATTAGCGTGTGTGTGTTGTGCGCGACGACGGGAGGAAAGCCTTCGAGCATCAGCGCTTCGCCTCGCCGCGTTCAGCAAATAAAGGATGTGCACGCGAAGCGGTATGCCCAAGCGCCCGCCCATGATCGCGCGGATGAGAGGCCCCATGCTCCAGATGCGCCGCAGAAACCTCGGCAAGATGCCCCCACAGCGCAGGCAACATACATTCGGTCACCATCAACGGCGCCCCACCCCGCTCGAACACCGAACGTCGCGCGAGCAACGCATGCGGCGGCGTGCCGTCGATCGCACGCGCAGCGAGTCGATACAACGGATGCCGCTCGACCAACCGCCGGCTCACCAGCGACGAACGCGCAACGCCACTATCGCTATACAGCAGTTCGGCGAGCGGCCGAGTCCGCAGACGACGCATCGCCTGCCACACGCCGACGCTCGCCGCGAGCGGCGCGATGCTGTGCGCGGCGACGAACGGCACACCATTCACCTCGAGCACCACTTCGCGCACCCAGGCCGGCGCACGCGCGGTGACGCCGAGCGCCGCGTACTCGTCGGCCCACGGCTGCGCGACGGTCTCGCGCGTCACGCGCACCGCGACCGCGCCGAGCGTGCGCAGATGCGCGGTCAGCGAGCCGCCGCGCGTCAGCCAGTCTTTCTGATCGGAACTGAAACAGGGCAGCGGCGTCACGCGCCAGTGCGCGTCGGCTGCATCGAAACGAAGGATCATGGGCGCATTATAGGGCGAGCGTCACGATGCCCGTCGCGAAGGGAGCACCGCACTCGAAGGCAAAAAAAACGCTGCCCGAAAGCAGCGTTTTTCATTTCATCGCATCGCACGCAAGGCCAATCAACCCACCCGCGCCAGCAGCAACGCATTGGTCCGCCGCACGAAGCTGGCAGGATCGTCGAGCGCGCCGCCTTCCGCAAGCATCGCCTGATCGAACAGTAGATGGCACCAGTCGCCGAAATCCGCGCTGTCCGTGTGCAGCGCCTTGACGAGCGCATGCTCCGGATTCACTTCGAGGATCGGCTGCGATGACGGCGCATTCTGCCCCGCTGCCTTCAGCATGCGCTGCAGGTAGCCGCTCATGTCGCCATCGTCCGCGACGAGGCACGACGGCGAATCGGTCAGACGGAACGTCAGACGCACGTCCTTCGCCTTGTCCTTCAGCGCTTCCTTCATCTTCTCGACGAGCGGCTTGAACGTCTCGCCGACCTTCTCCTGCTCGGCCTTTTCCTCGTCGTTCAGCGCGCCGAGGTCGAGGTCGCCGCGCGCGACGCTCGCGAGCGGCTTGCCGTCGAACTCGTTCAGATACGACAGCATCCACTCGTCGACGCGGTCGGTCAGCAGCAGCACTTCGACGCCCTTCTTGCGGAACACTTCGAGGTGCGGACTGTTCTTCGCGGCCTGCAGCGTGTCGGCGGTGACGTAGTAGACCTTCGTCTGCTCGGGCTTCATCCGCGCGACGTAGTCGGCCAGCGACACGTTCTGCTCGGCGCTGTCGGTATGCGTCGATGCGAAACGCAGCAGCTTCGCGATGCGCTCGCGATTCGCGAAATCTTCGCCGACGCCTTCCTTCAACACCTGACCGAACTCGGTCCAGAACGTCTTGTACTTGTCCTTGCCGGCATCGTCCTCGGCGTTCGCGAATTCTTCTAGCAGCGACAGCGTGCGCTTCGTCACGCCTTCGCGGATCGCCTTCACGTCGCGGCTTTCCTGCAGGATTTCGCGCGACACGTTCAACGGCAGATCGCTCGAATCGACGACGCCCTTCACGAAACGCAGATACGACGGCAGCAGTTGCTCGGCGTCGTCCATGATGAACACGCGCTTCACGTACAGCTTCAAGCCGCCGCGATGATCGCGATTCCACATGTCGAACGGCGCATGCGCCGGCACGTACAGCAGCTGCGTATATTCGCTGCGGCCTTCGACGCGGTTATGCGTCCAGCCAAGCGGATTCTCGTGATCGTGCGCGAGGTGCTGGTAGAACTGCTGGTACTGCTCTTCGGTGATGTCGTTCTTCGAACGGGTCCACAGCGCGCTCGCCTGATTGACGGTCTCGTCCTCGTCCTGCAGGACCATCTCGCTCTTTTCTGCGTCCCACTCTTCCTTCTGCATCAGGATCGGCAGCGCGACGTGGTCCGAATACTTCTGGATGATCGACTTCAGTCGATACGACGACAGCAGTTCGTCTTCGTCCGCGCGCAGATGCAGCGTGATCGTCGTGCCGCGTGCCGCGCGTTCGATCGTGTCAACCTCGAAGTCGCCCTCGCCCGCGCTTTCCCAACGCACGCCTTCGCTTGCCGGCAGACCCGCGCGACGCGTCTCGACCGTGATGCGCTCGGCGACGATAAAGCCCGAGTAGAAACCGACACCGAACTGGCCGATCAACGCAGCGTCTTTCTGCTGGTCGCCCGACAGCTTGCCGAAGAATTCCTTCGTGCCCGAGCGCGCGATCGTGCCGAGATTCGAGATCGCTTCGTCGCGGCTCATGCCGATGCCGTTATCGTCGATCGTCACGGTGCGCGCGGCCTTGTCGTACGACACGCGAATACGCAGATTCGGATCGCTCTCGTACAGCGCACTATTTTCGATCGCTTCGAAGCGGAGCTTGTCGGCCGCGTCGGACGCGTTCGAGATCAGCTCACGCAGAAAAATTTCCTTGTTGCTGTACAGCGAATGAATCATCAGGTGCAGAAGCTGTTTCACTTCCGCCTGAAAGCTCATGGTTTGCTGGGCCATGGTCGGACTTCCTCTCTGCTTGGCTGGTTAGCGCGATAGATACGCGGTAGATAAAGGACCGTGCGCCCAGATAAGGGCACACGACGAGATTTCAAGAGGCCCGGCGCGCGAGCCCGTCGAGATAACGGCATAGGAATGCAGACAGCGCCGGGTCGCCGCAGTTCGCGACGTTGAAGCGCATCCACGTGGTGGGCGACTGATGCGGCGAAAACAGGCTGCCCGGCGTGAGCAGGAAACCCGCTTCGTGACCGGCCGCGGCGAGGCCGTCGGAATCGGCACCGGTGTCGGCCCACAGGAACATCCCCGCGCCCGGCGACTGGAAGAGGCGCAGCCCCGTCTTCTCGAGCATCCGTCCGGCCTTGTCGCGCACGCTGTCGAGCCTTGCGCGCAGCCGCTCCACGTGACGCCGGTAATGCCCTTCGGTCAGGATCTTGTACAGCACGCGTTCGTTCAGTTCCGGCGACGTCATGCCGACCAGCATCTTCTGGTCGGTGACGGCGTTCGCGACCTGCGGCGCGCACGCGACGAATCCGACGCGCAGATTGGCCGCGAGCGTCTTCGAAAAACTGCCGAGATAGATCACGCGCTTCAACTGATCGAGGCTCGCGAGACGCGTCGCCGGATAGCCCGGCGGACACAGATCGCCGTACACGTCGTCCTCGACGACGATGAAGTCGTACGCTTCCGCGAGACGCAAAATACGGAACGCCTGCGCGGCGGTCAACGACGTGCCCGTGGGATTCTGCAGCACCGAGTTGATCACGAGCATCTTCGGGCGCCATGTCTCGACGAGCGTTTCGAGCGCGTCGAGATCGGGACCGTCCGCCGTGTACGGCATGCCGACAAGCCGCGCGCCCTGCGACGCGAAGCGGCCGAACATCTGGAACCACGCCGGATCGCCGACGATCACCGCGTCGCCGGGCTGCACGTAGATGCGTGCGATCAGATCGATCGCCTGCGTGATGCCGGACACCATCACGATCTGATCCGGCGATGCGCCGATCTCGAGTTCTTCCAGACGCGTCTGCAGTTGCTGGCGCAGCGGCAGAAAACCGAGCGGCGTGCCGAAGCCGAGCATCTGAGCCCCACTCTGCCGGCCGAGCGTGCGCAGCGCGCCGGTGATCAGTTCGCCGTCGAGCCAGCGGCTCGGCAGATAGCCGAGACCGGGCCCTTTCTCGGGACGCGTCGACGTCTGCAGCATGTTGCGCAGCAGCCAGACCACATCGAGCGTGCTCGGCACCGGCGCGGCTTCGGCGACCGGACTGCGGCGCTCGCCGGGCATCGGTGCCGCGAGCCGTTCGCGCACGTAGAAACCCGAGCCGCGTCGTGAATCCAGATACCCCTGCGCGACCAGCCGCTCGTACGCCTCGACGACCGTGAAGCGCGACACGCCTTTATCGAGCGCGAGCTTACGGATCGACGGCATCCGCATGCCGGGACGGAACACGCGCTCCTCGATACGGCGCCGGCCCCATTGCACGAGCTGATCGACGAGCGTCGTCGACGACGCGTCGTGCGGGGCGGGAATCTGGTCGAGCGGGACGGACATCGCGTTCTCCTGCAGGGCAACTGTACCGAACATTATTGGCCCGATTGTACCGTTACTGTGCCGGTCCGACGCGTTACATTGAACCGGATGATGCGGTTCTATTGCTGTCGCGGCGGGTTCGCGTCGGGCAGCAGGCAAATGGCCGCCATTCCCGCCACGCGTGGTCCGCCGCAGGGTGAACGGGTATGCTATCCAGTCCGGCGCGACCGCTTGAACCGCTTGAACCAGGACACGCCGAAACCCGTCCGCCGCCTCGTCCCCGAACCGTTTTTTCCGATCCGCTCATGACCGTCCGCTCGCTCCGCATCGACCATCTCGTGATTTCCGCCCGCACGCTCGACGAAGGCACGCAATACGTCGCCGATACGCTCGGCGTCGCGCCTGCAGGCGGCGGTGCGCATCCGCTGATGCGCACGCACAACCGTCTGCTGAATCTGTGGGACAGCATTTATCTCGAAGTGATCGCCGTGGACCCGGACGCCGCCGAACCGTCATCCGATGCGCCGCCGCGCCCGCGTCTGTTCGCGCTCGATGCGCCCGACACACACGCACGCGTCGCCGCCGGACCGTATCTGTCGCACTGGGTCGTGCGCGTCGAGCGGCCGAAGCGGCTCGACACGTGGCGCGCTCAGTACCCCGAGCGCATTCCGCCGGCAGTGCCGATGACGCGCGGCGACTTCACCTGGCAGCTCACGGTCCCTGACGACGGCGCGTTCCCGTCGTGGCAGCACGCAGGCGACGGCATCGTGCCGACGTTGATCCAGTGGGACACGCCGCTGCATCCGTCGGCAGTGTTGCCCGACAGCGGTATCGCGCTGAAGACGCTGAAGGCCGTGCATCCGCAGGCGGATGTGGTACGCGAACAGTTGCACTGGCTCGGCGCCGCATCGCTGCTGCAACTCGACTCGACCGAAGGTGCGCCTGCGCTCGTCGCCGAATTCGATACGCCCGCCGGTCCACGCACACTGCGCTGACCCGCTAATAACCTTTTCCGCCCACCCGAAACTTCGAGACGTGTCGTATGAGTATGAGCATGAATTCGCGTGAATCCCGGGGCATGCTGCTCGGCCTTGTCGGCGTGATGATTTTCAGCCTCACGCTGCCGATGACGCGCATCGTCGTCACGGAATTTCATCCGCTCCTCAACGGCCTCGGGCGCGCGCTCGCCGCGTCGCTGCCCGCCGCCGTGCTGCTCATGTGGCGTCGCGAACGCTGGCCCACGTGGCCGCAGATGAAGAGCCTCGCGGTCACCTCGCTCGGCGTGATCGTCGCGTATCCGGTGTTCTCCGCGTGGTCGATGAAGACGGTGCCCGCGTCGCATGGCGCGGTGGTCAACGGGCTGCAACCGCTGTTCGTCGCGCTGTACGCGACGTGGCTGTCGCGCGAACGGCCGTCGAAGGCATTCTGGGTAAGCGCGCTCGCGGGCAGCGCGATCGTTATCGTATTCGCGTTGCAGGCGGGCGGCGGCTCGCTGCAGGCCGGCGATCTGCTGATGCTCGTCGCCGTCGGCATCGGCGCGCTCGGCTACGCGGAAGGCGCGCGGCTCGCGCGGCAGATGGGCGGCTGGCAGGTGATCTGCTGGGCGCTCGTCGTATCCGCGCCGTTCCTCGTGCTGCCGGTGGGCTGGCTCGCGTGGCAGCATCACGTGCTGCATCCGCAGCCGGTCGCGCTGAGAACCTGGCTCGCGTTCGGCTACGTCACGCTGTTCTCGCAGTTCATCGGTTTTTTCGCGTGGTACGCCGGGCTCGCGATGGGCGGCATCGCGCGCGTCGGCCAGGTGCAGCTGCTGCAGATTTTTTTCACGATGGCGTTTTCCGCGCTGTTCTTCAACGAGACGGTGGCGCCCATCACGTGGCTGTTCGCCGCCGCCGTGATCGCAACCGTGATGCTCGGCCGCCGTGCCTCGGTGCGTACTGCGCCGCTGCCCGCACGCGCCGCGTGAACGGGATCATGAGCATGAGTGTGAATTGATCCACGGCGAGCGCCACGTGAACCCCGCGCGATGCGCGATAATCGACCTTTTGACCGACCTGTTCCAGCAATAGAGACGAGGAGACTATGGACCAAAGCGACCTTCAAGCCCCGAAGTGGCAACTGTCAGTGCGCGCGCGCAAGCTCACCAGCTCGGCGATCCGCGAAATCCTGAAGGTCACGGAGCGCCCCGAAGTCATCTCGTTCGCCGGCGGCCTGCCGTCGCCGGTCACGTTCCCGGCCGAACGGATGCGCGAAGCGTCCGATCGCATCCTGCGCGATTCGCCGGCCGCCGCGCTCCAGTACAGCGCGACCGAAGGCTATCTGCCGCTGCGTGAATGGGTCGCCGCGCGCTACTCGACCGACGGCGTGCAGATCCGCCCGAGCCAGGTGCTGATCACGACCGGTTCGCAGCAGGCGCTCGATCTGCTCGGCAAGGTGCTCGTGTGCCCGGACAGCCCCGTGCTCGTCGAAACACCGACCTACCTCGGCGCGCTGCAATCGTTCTCGATGTTCGAGCCGCGCTACGTGCAGGTGCCGACCGACGACGCCGGCCTGATTCCCGAAGCGCTCACGCCCGAACTCACGGCCGGTGCACGTCTGCTGTACGCACAGCCGAACTTCCAGAATCCGACCGGCCGCCGCCTGCCGATCGAGCGTCGCCGCGCGCTCGCCGCGTTCGCGAAGACCGCGCCGTTCCCGGTGATCGAAGACGATCCGTACGGCGCACTCGACTACGCGGGCACGCCTCTGCCGACACTGCTGTCGATGGCACCCGATCACATCGTCCATCTCGGTTCGTTCTCGAAGGTGCTCGCGCCGGGCCTGCGGGTCGGCTACATCATCGCGCCCGAGGAACTGCACTTCAAGCTCGTGCAGGCGAAGCAGGCCACCGATCTGCACACGCCGAGCTTCACGCAGCGCATCGTGCATGAAGTCGTGAAGGACGGTTTCCTCGACACGCACGTGCCGACCATTCGCGCGCTGTATCGCGATCAATGCGAAGCGATGCTCACGGCACTCAAGCAATACATGCCCGAAGGCGTCAGCTGGAACCGTCCGGAAGGCGGGATGTTCGTGTGGGTATCGCTGCCGGCGCACATCGACAGCATGAAGCTGCTCGAAGAAGCGGTCGCGCAGAACGTCGCGTTCGTGCCGGGCGCGCCGTTCTTTGCGAGCGATCCGCAGCACGACACGCTGCGGCTGTCGTTCGTCACGGTGCCGCCCGCTAAAATCGACGAAGGCGTTGCGCGGCTTGCGGCATTGATCCGCGCGAAGGTTTGAACAACGCGTCTCCCCATTTTTTATCGACACCCAAGGATTTCTCATGGCACAGGCCAACGTGTACGACAAGCTGAAGGAACTCGGTATCGAACTGCCCGTCGCGGGCGCACCCGCTGCCGCGTACGTGATGAGCGCGCAGAGCGGCAACACGGTGTACCTGTCGGGTCACATCGCGAAGAAGGACGGCAAGGTGTGGGTGGGCAAGCTCGGCGATTCGCTGGCGGCCGAAGAAGGCAAGGCCGCAGCCCGTTCGATCGCAATCGATCTGATCGCGACGCTGCACGCGCACGTCGGCGACCTGAACCGCGTGACGCGCATCGTCAAGGTGATGAGCCTCGTCAATTCGACGCTCGACTTCACCGAGCAGCATCTCGTGACGAACGGCGCATCCGAGCTACTCGCTGAAGTGTTCGGCGAGCGCGGCAAGCATGCGCGCTCCGCGTTCGGCGTCGCGCAGATTCCGCTCGGCGCATGCGTCGAGATCGAGCTGATCGCCGAAGTGCAGTAAGTACAGCAAGCGGTCCGGCCGCTTCTCTGCATCACGTTACGCCGCCGACGGCCTCGCCCGTTCGCGGCGTTTTCATGACCGTGCCGCACGGCGCACGCTCCTGCTCTTCCGGGAATTCACACGATGACCGCACACACCGTCCGCTTCAAACAGGTCGACGTCTTCACCGCCGTGCCGTTCAAGGGCAATGCGCTCGCCGTGATCTTCGATGCCGACGGGCTCGACACCGCGCAGATGCAGGCGATCGCGCGCTGGACCAATCTGTCGGAGACGACCTTCCTCGTCGCGCCGACCGATCCCGCCGCCGACTACTTCGTGCGCATTTTCACGACGCATGGCGAACTGCCGTTCGCGGGCCACCCGACGCTCGGCACCGCACACGCGCTGCTCGAAAGCGGCTACCGGCCGAAGCAGCCGGGCCGGCTCGTGCAGCAGTGCGGCGTGGGGCTCGTCGAACTCGTCGAGCAACCGGATCACACGTGGGCCTTCGCCGCGCCGCCCGCGCGCGTGACGCCGCTGCCGGAGCACGACTACGCGGCACTCGCCGCTGCACTGAACACCTCGGCGATCGACTTCGACGCCCAGCCGTGCGCGGTCGACAACGGCGCACCGTGGCTCATCGTGCGCGTGAATTCCGCGCAGGCCTGTCTCGCGATCGAACCCGATCCCGCGAAGCTCGCGGACGTCGTCCATGGGATCGGCACGCATGGTGTCGCCGTCTACGGTCCGCACGACGCGAACGGTCCCGCGACCTTCGAAGTGCGCTGCCTGATGGCGGGCGGTAGTTTCGGCGTCGGCGAAGACCCGGTCACCGGCAGTGCGAACGCAGCGCTCGCCGGACTGCTCACCGCACAGCAACGACGCCCGGGCCTCCACTACACCGCGCGTCAGGGCACGGCGATCGGCCGGGCGGGCAACGTCTCCGTCCGCTACGACGACGATACGGGCAAGATCTGGGTCGGCGGGCCGGTGGTGACGATCGTCGACGGAACGATCGCGCTCGCTTGACGCGGCGCTTCAAACGTTCGCGCGCCGGTCCGTCCGGCGCGCTGCGACACAACAGGTAACCACTCTTCATGCGCGCAGCATGAATAAATTGGCCGCTCGCCAATTAGAGATATCTTTTCGCTTTTTCAGATAACGCCGGGGTCAATCGCGGGAACTGCCCGGAACATGGGCAAACACCCGCTGAGGCCCTTCCGGCGGGCGCTCGCGTGCCTGCACGCGACAGCGTATACCCGAGCTTCCGGCCCTTCCTTAATCTATCGCCATTCAGTAATATCGAGAAAAGATCCGGGCTATTACGGATGTTGTGGCGCGACCGCTGTTTCCTCTGCGCGACCCATACCCAGTTCATCATGCAGCCATATTCGAAATCAGCGCAGTCGATGCATCCGGGGCCGCAGCCAGACACAGGCGCAAGGGCCCGACCCGTCCGATGAATCCTTTCCGGTCCATTTCCGCTCGCGACGCACGCTATCGCGCCGACCCTGCCGTTTCGCGCCGCCGTGCGCTGCTCGCCATTCCGGCGCTGGGCGTGCTCGTGCTGATCCTGCTGTGGGCGGTGATCTTCGCGCGCCTGTCGGTCGAGAAGGACGCGACCTATCGCGAAGCGATGGCCTCCGCCGCGATCCTCTCTTCGGCGCTCGAACAGCACACCGTGAAAGCGATCCACCAGGTCGACCAGATCACGCGCTTCGTGAAGTACGAGTTCGAGAAATCGCCGGGACATTTCGATCTCGCGAGCACGGTCGAGAAAGGCGTCGTGCAGAGCGAGACGCTCGTGCAGGTATCGCTGATCGATGAGCACGGGCAGCTGATCGCGAACACCGCCGAACTGAATCCGAAGCACATCGATCTGTCGGACCGCGAGCACTTCAAGGTTCACGAGCACGAGAACGACGACCAGCTGTACATCAGCAAGCCGGTGCTCGGCCGCGTGTCGGGTCACTGGACGCTGCAGATGACGCGTCGCCTGAATCATCCGGACGGTTCGTTCGCGGGCGTCGTCGTGGTGTCGGAAGATCCGAGCTACTTCACGAGCGACTTCTACAACAACGCGGCGATCGGCCGCGATGGCGTGATCGCGGTGATCTCCGACAACGGCACCGTGCTCGCGCGCCGCACCGGCAGCGCCGAGCGCGCGAACGGCACCTTCACCGCGAGCGGCACCTACCCCACTTCAGAACACGTGTCGGGCACCTACGTCGATTCGATCGACGGCGTGACGCGCATCGTGTCGTACCGCCACATCGACGGTTATCCGCTCGGCGTGATGGTCGGTCTGTCGCAGGCCGAAGAGTTCGCCGACTACAACCACACGCGCAACGTCTACCTGATGATGGCGGGCTTCATCTCGCTCGCGATGCTCAGCTTCTTCGCGGTCGCGACCGGCCTGATCGGCAAACTGCTCGGCCGCGAGCGCGAGATGACGCATCTCGTCGAATACGATCTGCTGACCGGTCTGCGCAACCGCTACGCGACGCTGCAGAGCCTGCGGATCGACGTGAGCCAGCCGGCGAATCTCGGCCGGCTCGCGATCCTGTTCATCGACCTCGACAACTTCAAGGCGGTCAACGACACGCTCGGCCACAACGCCGGCGACATCGTGCTGCAGATGACCTCCGCGCGTCTCGCCGATGCGGTCGGCGAAGCGGGCGCGCTGTCGCGGATCGGCGGCGATGAATTCGTCGTCGTCGTGAAGGGCGACAACGTCGAGAAGCGCGCGGTCGATCTCGCCGAAGCCGCGTCCGAAGTCTTCTCGCGGCCGTTCGAAGTGCGCGGCAGTTCGTTCGTGCTGCACGCGAGCATCGGCATCGCGCTGTACTCGGTGGTCAACGAGAGCGAAATCGATCTGCTGAAGAAAGCCGACCTCGCGATGTACAGCGCGAAGGACGCCGGCAAGAACTGCTACCAGTTCTATTCGCCGCAGCTGTCGCATCGCGCGGACCATCTGATGAAATGGGAACAGCAATTGCGCGTCGCGCTCGCGGACGGCCAGCTGTTCCTCGCGTACCAGCCGAAGATCGATCTGACGCGCCGCTGCATCACCGGCTTCGAAGCGCTGGTGCGCTGGAACCATCCGCAGCACGGCCTGATTCCGGCCAGCGAATTCATTCCGGTCGCCGAATCGACCGGCCTGATCGTGCCGATCGGCGACTTCGTGATCCAGACCGCGTGCCGCCAGCTCGCGCAGTGGCAACAACAGGGCTACGACACGCTGTCGCTCGCGGTGAACATTTCGGCGGTGCAGTTCTGGCGCGGCGACCTGTTCGAAACGATCTCGCATTCGATCGAGGAAACCGGCATTTCCGCGCGCCGTCTCGAACTCGAGATCACCGAGACCGCGATGATGGAGTACCCCGAACTTGTGTCGGAGAAAATCTTCGCGCTGAAACGGCTCGGCGTGCGGATCGCGCTCGACGACTTCGGCACCGGCTATTCGTCGCTGTCGTACCTGAACCGCTTTTCGGTCGATACGCTCAAGGTGGATCGTTCGTTCGTCCAGGCGATTCCCGGCGACCGCAGCGTCTGCGTGATGGTCACCGCGATCGTCAATCTCGCGCGCTCGCTCGGGTTGACGGTGGTCGTCGAAGGGACGGAGACCGAAGAGCAGATCGCATGGCTCGCGGCGCTCGGCCATATCGAAGCGCAGGGGTTCCTGTTTTCGCGCCCGGTGCCGGTCGAAGCGATTCCGGCGCTGCTCGATCGCTTCGGTGTATGCGGGATGCCGGGGAAACGCGACGCGAACGAGCCGGACACCGACAGCGCGAGCGCCACGTCGAATGCGAGCGGACTGTCTGCGTAAGCATGCCGCGCTGGGCCATGCGGCACACGCTCACTAACCACACCAGCCATCCGGCCTGAACACGGAGAGACGCGCGGAGCACAGCCACTACCGCGCGCGCACGATGCAGACGACCACCACTCTCAAGGATGCGACCCGGCGCGGCGAACGCGAGCCGCTATGGACGCTGTTTCGTGTTGTCTTCGGTTTGTCCGCGCTGTCGTGGGGCGGACTCGCGCTGATGGCGCAGCTCGAACATCACTACGTCGAACGCGAGGGGCGCTTATCGCGCGTCGCGTTCTCCGACCTGATCGCGCTTGCGTGGATGGTGCCGGGGCCGGTCGGCTGCAATGTCGCCGTGCAACTCGGCCATGCGTTGCGCGGCCGCGCGGGCGCGTGGATCGCCGGCATCGCGAGCGTGCTGCCGTTCTTCACGCTGATGACACTGTTCGCGATCTTCTACCGCACGCCGCTCGTGCGCGCGGCCGCATCGCAGACGCTGCTCAATCACTTCAGCGTCGTGCTCGCGACGCTGATCGCCGTCACCTGGTACAAGCAGACACGCACGCTGGTGCGCGGCAAACTCGAATGGGCCGGCGCGATACTCGGCTGCGTCGGGCTCATGCTGGCACGCAGCCCGGCGGTGTACATCGTGATTCTCGTCGGTGCATTCGCGGTGGGCTGGATCGCGAGCCCGGTGCGCCGGCAGCCGATCGTCGTGAAGGTCGAGCGCGGCGACTGGCAGATTCTCGCCGGGCTTGCGCTGCTGCTCGCGCTGTTCGCATTGCCGCTGCCGCATCGCTACGACCTCGCGCTGCTGTGGCCGCGACTCGCCGGCGCCGGCATGACGCTGTTCGGCGGCGGCTTCTCCGCGCTACCGGTGCTGAAGACGCTGCTCGTCACGCCGTCGATCGGCGTGTCGGATAACGACTTCACGCTCGCGTTCTCGCTGTCGCCGCTGTCGCCGGGACCGTTGCTGAATGTCGTGCCGTTCTTCGGATATCTGATCGATGGATGGATCGGCGCGCTCGTCGCGACGCTCGCGCTGTTCGTACCGTCGGGTTGCCTCGTCGTGCTTGCGCAGCGTCATCTGTATCAACTGAAGGCGCACGAACGCTTCGAGCACGGGATGCGGATGCTGCGTGCGGTGACGACCGCGTTTCTGGCGGTCGCGGTACTGCGTATTGCGGGGCACGTGCCGTTCGAACCGGTTTATCTGCTGACTGCGGTGTTCTCTGCAGTGTGCTTTCTGCGCGCTAAAGTGCCGGTGTATTTTGTGTATGGCACGGTGGCGGTGGCGTGTGGGGTCTGGTTGGTGTTTGGGCATTTGTAGAGCCCGCCGCTTTCTGCTTCACACCCACAATATTTCCGTCGCCTGAAACGTCTTCTGCTTCGGGAGTCGCATGCGATCGTGCAACGGTCGCGGCTCCCGCACGTCACGCCCTTTCCCCTCCCAGCAGAAGGCCCCGTCATGGACACCGAAGCAATCCAGAAATTTCTCCGCGAAGAGCGAGCCATTGCCGGCCCGAGTCCGCTTCAGGACGCGCGAGTCAATGCGGTGATCGAACGCATCTGCGCGTCGCAGCGCTATCCGGCCGACGGCGGTCCGCGTGCGAATCCGGATTGCGATCCCGCCGATTACGTCGACTACGGTTTTTCGATCACGCCTGCGCAAGGCGATCTGATCTATCTGCTGTGCCGCGCGTTGCGCGCAACTCGCGTGGTGGAGTTCGCGACGTCGGTGGGTTTCTCGACGCTCTATTTCGCGGCGGCGGTTCGCGACAACGGCGGCGGCACCGTGATCGGCTCCGAGCTGGTGCCGCAGAAGGTCGCGACGGCAAGACGGCATCTCGCCGAAGCTGGCCTCGCGGACTACGCGGAGATTCGCGAAGGCGACGGCCGCGCGACGCTCAAGAATCTCGGCGGCCCGGTCGATTTCGTACTGATCGACGGCTGGCCGCTCGCGTCGGGACCGTCGCTCGCGCGCGAGGTCGCCGAAATCGTCGCGCCGCAACTGCGCCCCGGCGGCTTCATGATGAACGACAACGGCGAGCCCGATTACATCGAATTCGTCCGCGATCCCGCGAACGGCTTCCTGTCGACGTGCCTGCCGATCAAGACCAGTACGATGCTGTCGGTCAAGCTCGCGTAAGCGGCACTACGCCCGGCTCTGCCCGAACCCATCGAAGAACGCGCGCGCATTCGCCTCGAGACTCTGCAGGTGATACCCGCCCTCCTGCACGATCACCGACGGCAGACCGAGCGCACCGATCGCCTCACCCAGCCGGCCGAAGCCTTCGGTCGTCACAGCAACCTGTGACTGCGGATCGTCCTTGTAGATATCGAAGCCAAGCGCGAGCACCAGCGCATCGGGCTGGAAACGCTTGAGCACGCGTAGCGCATCGCCGAGCCGTTCGAAGAACGCTTCTTCCGACGAGCCGTGCGGCATCGGCAGATTCACGTTGAAGCCGTCGCCTCTGCCTTCGCCGCGCTCGTCCTCGAAGCCCGCGACGACCGGATAGAAGTTCGTCGGGTCGCCATGAATCGACACGTATAGCACGTCGTCGCGACCGTAGAAAATTTCCTGGACGCCCTGCCCGTGATGCATGTCGGTGTCGAGGATCGCGACGCGCGCATGACGCTCGCGCAGCGACTGCGCGGCGATCGCCGCGTTGTTCAGATAGCAGAATCCGCCCGCCGCGTCGGCGCGCGCATGATGGCCTGGCGGCCGGCACAGCGCCCACGCTTCGTGCGCGCCTTCCTTCACCGCGTTTGCCGCAGCAAGCGCCGATTGCGCGGACCAGTACGCGGAACGCCACGTCTGTTCGCCGACCGGGCAGCTACCGTCGGCGAGATAGCGCGCGGCCTGGCCGAGCACACCGCGCAGCGGATTGCGATCGCGCACGAACACGTTCGACATCACTTCGTCGCCCCAGTCGGCGGGCATTTTTTTCCAGTCGTGATGCGCTTCCTCAAGAAAACGCAGGTAGTTCATGTCGTGGACGGCCGCGATCGGTGCGGTGCCCGCGTCGGCGGGTTCGCGCACGTCGAAGCCGAGCGCATGCGCGGCCGTGACGAGGCGCTCCGCGCGCTCGGGCACTTCCTGCGGCGTGCGCATCTGTCCGCGCGACAGATAGGTCCGTGGATGATGGAGCAACTGGTCGGGATGGAAGAAGGTCTGCATGGCGATTCGAGTTCTTCGGGTCGGGTCGGTTCAGATGTGACTCGCGCGGCGAGCGGAAAGGACGTCAGGCCTCGACGGTCTGCACAACGCCCGCGCGTGCGAGCACCGCATTCAGCAGCACGTCGGCGCCGCGCGTGACGTCGTCGGGCAACGCGTCTTCGGCTTCATTGTGCGACAGACCGTCGACGCATGGGATAAACACCATCGCCGTCGGACAATAGCGCGCGAGATGGATCGCATCGTGCCCCGCACCGCTGACGATGCGTTCGTTCGAATAGCCGAGCGCGGCCGCCGCGTCGGCGACGAAGCCGACGCACTGTTCGTCGAACGGCGTCGCGGGACTCACCCAGTGCGTCGAGATATCGACCTGCACGCCGCGCGTCTGCGCGATCTTCGCGAACGCGTCGCGCAGATCGCGTTCCATCGCATCGACCTGCGCGTCGTCGGGATGACGCAGATCGACCGTGAACGCGAGCCGCCCCGCGATCGTGTTGCGCGACGCGTTCGGAATCTCGACCTGACCGATCGTCACGAGACCGCGCGGCGCATAGCCCGCGACGATCTGCTCCAGTTCCGATGCCATCTGTGCGCAGGCGAACAACGCGTCGCGTCGATACGGCATCGGCGTCGTGCCCGCATGCGCAGCCGTGCCGGTCACCTCGACGTCGAGCCAGCGGATCGACTGGCCGCCCGTCACGATGCCGATCGTCGTGCCGTTCGCTTCGAGCACGGGGCCTTGTTCGATGTGCGCTTCGAAGTAGGCATCGACGGGTTGATGCTGTGCTTTGCGAAGCGCAGGTGTAGCACCTGGCTCGATGCCGACCGAGCGCAACGCATCGGCGAGCGTGACGCCTTGTGCATCGCGTGTATCGAGCGCGGTCTGCACGGACATCGCGCCGGTGAATACCGCCGAGCCGAGCATCGCGGGTGTGAAGCGCGCGCCCTCCTCGTTGGTCCACGATACGATCTCGATCGGCTTGTCGGTGGCGAGGCCCGCGTCGTTCAGGGTACGCACGACTTCAAGCGCGGCCAGCACGCCGTAGACGCCGTCGAAGCGCCCGCCTTCGGGTTGCGTGTCGAGATGGCTGCCGATCAGCACCGGCGCCGCATGCGGATCGGTGCCCGCGCGCGTCGCGAACAGGTTGCCGACTTCGTCGACGCTCACCTGCATGCCCGCGTCGCGACACCACTGCGCGAAACGCTCGCGGCCGAGCCTGTCTTCATCGGTGAGCGCGAGACGACGCACACCGCCGCGCGGCGTCGCGCCGATCGTCGCCATCTCCATCAGACTCGCCCAGAGCCTCGGGCCATCGACGTGCAACAGGTCCTTCATGTTCCTTCTCCGTTGATCGGTGTGTTCAATGTGCGCTCGATGCGCGTTCAGTTCGCGCCGAGCGCATCGCGTGAATCCGCGGTGTCCGGCTGACTCGCGCGGCGCGCGTCGAGCGCGACGATGCACAACAGCGAGATGCCCGCGAGGCACGTATAAAACACAGCGAGCGGCCACCATTGACCGATATAGCGATGCGCGAGCCACGTACCGACGAGCGGCGTCAAACCGCCGGCGATCGCACCGCACACCTGGTAGGACAGCGAGATCGCCGAGTAGCGCACGCGCGTGTCGAACACACCGCTGACAAAGCCCGCGATCACCGAATAGAAGCTCGACATACAGATCACCGCGATCGCGATGCCGATCACCATCGGCACGACGCTGCCGCGCTGCACGAGCACGAACATCGGATACGGCGACAGCATCGCGGCGAGCGCCGCGAGCTTCAGGAAACGCGCGCTGCCGATGCGCTCGGCGATCCATGCAGCGAGCGGCTGCACGCAGAACTGGATGATCGCGACCGCGAACAGACAGTCGAGAATCAGCGACCGCGCGATGCCGACGTACTGCGTCGTGTACGCGATCATGAACGTGTTGGTGAAGTAGACGCCCGCGATGCCGATCGTGTTCGCGCCGATGCACAGCAGCACCAGTCCCCACGCGTTGCGGAACACTTCGGCGACCGGCAGCTTGAGCGTCTTGCTCGACTCCTTCACGCGCTGGAATTCCGGCGACTCGTTGACGCCGAGCCGGATCAGGATGCCGACGACGAGCAGCACCGCGCTCGCGAGAAACGGCAGACGCCAGCCCCACGCGAGGAAGTCGGCTTTGTCGAGCGACGTCACCGCGCGGAACGCGACGAGCGACAGGATCAATCCCGCAGGACTACCCAACTGCGCAAACGACGCGAAGAACGTGCGACGTCCCTGCGGCGCATGTTCGCCGGCCATCAGCACCGCACCGCCCCACTCGCCGCCGACCGCGATGCCCTGCACCACGCGCAGCAGCACGAGCAGCACCGGCGCCAGCATGCCGACGTTCGAATACGACGGCAGCAGCCCGACGCAGACCGTCGCGATGCCCATCATCATCAGCGTGGTCATCAGCGCTTTCTTGCGACCGATGCGATCGCCGAGATGCCCGAAGATCAGCCCGCCGAGTGGCCGCGCGAAGAAGCCGACCGCGAACGTCGCGAACGAAGCCATCGTGCTGACGAACGGATCGTGCGACGGAAAGTACAGCTCGCCGAACACGAGCGCGGCGGCGGTCGCGTAGATGTAGAAGTCGTACCACTCGATCATCGTGCCGATGAACGCCGCGATGGCGGCGCGCACCGGCTGACGGGTGGGGATGGCGGGTTGGTTCATGGGGTTGGGCTCCTTGTCGATCGCGGTTGGCTTCGGGTGTCGACCGAAGTTAGCGCTGCGCTGCTCTGGTCTCACGCTGGGCGTCTGCTGCGGCCATGCAAATAGTTGTGTTGTCGTCAGCGGCCTTGTCCAGTCGAGGATCGACGGCTGCCGCATGAACCGTTTATCGCCAGCCAGAAAACATTAGTCAAATTTCCAGTTATTATTCGCCGCATAAATATGGCTAATACCTCAAGCCACACCGCAGCCGCACCGCTGCATTCGGAGAGACACCATGCGCGCCGACATCGCCCGCTTCCTGAACGACCGACTCGACTGGAACCTGCTGCGCACCTACCTCGTGATCATTCAGGAGCGCAGCGTGAGTCGAGCGGCCGCGCGGCTCTATGTGACGCAGCCGGCCGTGAGCCAGGCGCTGAAGCGGCTGGAAGACACGCTCGGCCGCAAGCTGATCGAGCGACGCGGCCCGACCTTCACGCCGACCCAGGCGGGCGAAGAGGTGTACCGGATCGCGAGCGACATCTACGGCAACATCTCGCGGCTCGAGACCGAACTCGACGATCGCGTCGACGACATCACCGGTTCGATCCGGCTGCTGAGCATCAGCCGGATCGATTCGCCGGTGTACGACGAATTCCTCGCGGAGTTTCATCGCGCGTATCCGCGGATCGATCTGCAGATCGAGGTGATGCGTTCGTCGGACATCATCTCGTCGCTGCTGCAGAAAACCGCGACTGCAGGACTCAGCCTGTGCCGCATGCCCGTCGACAAGCTGGAGATGCGTTGCTTCCTGCGACAGCGTTATGCGATTTTCTGCGGACGGCATCATCGATTGTTCGGCCAGTCGCAACTGACGATGCAGGACCTGCTCGCGGAAAACTTCGTATCGTTCACGAGCGACCAGATCGGCGACAGCCTGTCGCCGCTGACCGTGTTTCGCGATCAGAAGGGTTTTACGGGGAGGATCGTCGCGTCGTCGGCGAGTCTCGACGAGGTGCGTCGATTGATCTTCGCGGGCTATGGCGTCGGGTGCCTGCCTGAGCACATCGTGCGCGACGACGTCGCGCAGCAGCGACTATGGCGCCTGCCGCCCGACGACGGACTCGCGGATGTGGACGTGCATCTGCTGTGGCATCGCGACCGCAAGATGAGCGCCGCCGATCATGCGTTTCTCGACAGCATGGAGCGGTGCATGCAGCGGTATTCGCTGGCGGAGCGGTTGGGGAGTGTGAGGCAGTAGGGTTGGTAGGACGACCGCGTGGCGCGCCGCGAGAAGCAGGAAAGTGCGGAATCAGGCTACCGCGCCCGAGTGAAACAGGAACATGCGTGGAGTGGCGAGGTGATGCTCTTGCGCGGCAGGCAGGCCAGCCGACACGCCTCGCCGGACTGAAAAACTCAGAAGCCGCGCGACAGCACCGCAACGCCGATCGTGACGACACCGAGCACGAGATTCACGATGACGAGGCGTCGCACGGTGCCGACTGCGCGTGCGCCATCGGGCCAGTTCTGCGCCTGCACGGCGCGGCGGATGCGCGGAAATACGGCGAAGCGGATGTGTCCGAACATCAGCATCATCACGATGCCGAGGCCGGCCATCGCGTGCAGTTGCCAGAGTGCGTGACTGCCGCCGAACTGCATCAGCAGGAAGCCGCCTGACAGCAGGATGACGAGCACCGATACACCGACCCAGTTGAAGAATCGTCCGAACACCGACTCCCAGAGCGGCAGCCGCAATTGCGGTGAGAGATCGGCGAGTGCGGGACGCAGGCAGAAATGCGCGAAAACCATGCCGCCGATCCATACGGCCACGCCGAGCAGATGCAGAAAGAGTGCGACTTCGGTCGCTATAGACATTTGTTTTTTCCTTCCTGGTTTTTGGGGTGGGTGCGGTGGCACGCGAGTGCTTTGTCGTGCTTTACTTGCTTGCTGCTATTGAGCGCTTTCGACCGGTTTGTGTTTAATCGGTTCATTTTGTGTAGGGTATTTCTTTTTGCCTGCGTGCGCTCTTCTATCTTTTCGCTCGTGCGGTGCTTATTTGCGCCTCGCGGCGCAGGCGTTGCCCCTGTGCGGGGCGGCACCTACTTTTCTTTGCCGCGGCAAAGAAAAGTAGGCAAAAGAAAGCCGCTGAGACGAAGCTTCTCTTTTCCGTGTGCTGACTCGGTGGCACTCGCCTAAGTGGGCACCACGCTCACTCTGTCTAGTGGTCCGAGACGAGATCGTCCCCCGCATAGCGACGCGAAGTGACAAGGGGCCCGCACATCCCGCGGCGCACTGGTGTGCGCGCGGACCGGTCTGCTCAGGAAACCATCTGGAAAGTTGGGACGCAGACAAAACGCGATCGCGTTGAGCGTCGATGAGTGGCTGCCACCAACACTGGCCGCCCCGCCAGGCGATCACATTGAACCGAAGGGGGTTATGCCCCTCGGCGGCGAAGCCCGCCGGAACGGATGACTGCCTTGTCACGAAGGCAAGCGGCGCGAGGGCTGGTCTCGTCTCGGACCACTATGCAGAGTGAGCGTGGCGCCCACTTAGGCGAGTGCCACCGAGGCAACACGCGGAAAGGACCTGGTAACGTTTCGAGCGGCTTTCTTTGCCTACTTTCTTTGCCGCGGCAAAGAAAGTAGGTGCCGCCCCGCACAGGGGCAACGCGCGCGCCGCGAGGCGCTAAATCGCAGCCGCCTGCCAGGGCAAAACAACAACGACAACAACAAGCCACCGCCCAGGCAAAAACCAAAACTATTGAGTCGCCACTGGCCGCAAACTCAACTGTTTCAACTTAGTATCCGGCAACCGCCCCTTCCTCGCCCGCTTCCCGACATGCGGCGTCAACGCAGCGCCCGCAAAAACTTCTTCATAAAGCTTCCCACCGCGCCCGGTGCCCGCCACCACAAGCCCAGCCTTCCCGATGGCAAGCGCCTGCACCAGCGACTCATTTTCATCGAGCGCCATCAACGTCACGCCACGCCCGCCACCCGACAACGTCTTCATCTCATCGAGCCCAAACACCAGCAACCGTCCACCACCCGACAGACACGCCACCCGCGTCGCATCCGGCAACATCGGCATTGGCACAAGCGGCGTCGCGCCCGCGTCGATCGTCATAAACGACTTGCCCGCCTTCACGCGGCTCACCATATCGCCGACCTTCGCGATAAAACCAAAGCCATTACTCGACGCAAGCAACAACTGCTGCTCCGCCGACGCCGCGTAGTAGTGCATCAGATGCGTACCCGACTCAAGCTCGATCAACGACGTCACCGGCACGCCATCGCCGCGCCCACCTGGCAACAACGCGACCGCGACCGAATAGACGCGTCCTTTGCTGCCCCACGCGATCAGCGTATCGGGCGTGCGGCACTGGAACGCTGCGTACAAACCGTCGCCGGCCTTGAACGTGAAACTCGCCGCGTCGAGCCCATGCCCCTTCAATGCGCGCACCCAGCCGCGCTGCGAGACGACGACCGTCACCGGCTCGTCGACGACGCGCGTTTCGAACGTCGCGCGCTTCTCCTGCTGGATCAACGTGCGGCGCTCGTCGCCGTACTGCTTCGCGTCGCCGTCGATTTCCTTGATGATCAGCCGCTTCATCGCCGCTTCGCTGCCGAGCAGTTCCTCGAGCTTCGCCTTTTCATCGCGCAGCTCGGACAGTTCCTTCTCGATCTTGATCTTCTCGAGACGCGCCAACTGACGCAGCCGGATTTCGAGAATGTCCTCGGCCTGGCGGTCGGACAGTCCGAATGCGGCAATCAACGCGGCCTTCGGTTCGTCCGATTCGCGGATGATGCGGATCACCTCGTCGATATTCAGGAAGACGATCATCCGCCCTTCGAGAATATGAATCCGGTCATTGACCTTCGTCAGGCGATGCTGCGTGCGTCGCGTGACGGTGACAAAGCGGAAGCCGATCCACTCCTGCAGAATCTCGCGCAGCCCCTTCTGCCGAGGCCGGCCGTCCGCGCCGACCATCACGAGATTCAGCGACGCATTCGACTCAAGGCTCGTATGCGCGAGCAGCGTGTTGACGAACTCGGTCTGGTCGACGCGGCTCGTCTTCGGCTCGAACACGATGCGCACCGGCGCATCCTTGCCCGACTCGTCGCGCACGGCATCGAGCAGCGCGAGCAGCGTCTGCTTCGTCTGCAACTGTTCCGGCGTCAGCGTCTTCTTGCCGAGCTTCAGCTTCGGATTGGTCTGCTCTTCGATTTCTTCGAGCACCTTTTGCGACGACGTGCCCGGCGGTAGTTCGTTGAACACGACCTGCCACTGGCCGCGCGCCATCTCTTCGATCTTCCAGCGCGCACGCACTTTCAGGCTGCCGCGACCGGTCTCGTATGCGGCCGCGATCTCGGCTTCGCTCGAAATGATCTGGCCGCCGCCCGGGAAGTCGGGGCCCGGCACCAGCTGCATCAGATCGGCGTGCGTGAGCGACGGATTGCGGATCATCGCGACTGCTGCGGTCGCGACTTCGCGCAGGTTGTGCGACGGGATTTCGGTGGCGAGGCCGACTGCAATCCCCGACGCGCCGTTCAGCAACACGAACGGCAGCCGTGCCGGCAGCAGCTTCGGCTCCTGGAACGAGCCGTCGTAGTTCGGCATGAAATCGACGGTGCCCTGGTCGATTTCGTCGAGCAGCAGTTTCGCGATCGGCGTGAGGCGCGCTTCGGTGTAGCGCATCGCCGCCGCGCCGTCGCCGTCGCGCGAGCCGAAGTTGCCCTGGCCGTCGATCAGCGGATAGCGCATCGAGAAGTCCTGCGCGAGCCGCACGAGTGCGTCGTACGCGGACTGGTCGCCGTGCGGGTGATACTTGCCGAGCACATCGCCGACGACGCGCGCGGACTTCACCGGCTTCGCATTATCGGCGAGGCCCATCTCGTTCATCGCGAACAGGATGCGGCGCTGCACGGGCTTCTGGCCGTCGCACACGTCGGGCAGCGCGCGGCCCTTGACCACGCTCACCGCGTAGTCGAGATACGCGCGCTCCGCGTAATTGCCGAGCGTCAGGAAGTCGCCTTCGGGCGGCGCGGGCTCGGTGAAAAGATCGGGAGTGTTGTCGTCCATCTGGATTCCGTGTCCGTATTAGCTGCGAGCGGGTGCGGGCCGTGGCGTATCGTTATATCGAAACGCCGCGTGGCGCGCAGGCGCTCAGATATCCGCTTCGACTTCGTTGCCGTTTTCTTCGAGCCACGTGCGGCGCGCAGCGGCTTCGCCCTTGCCCATCAGCATCGTCATCCGCGCGACGGTCGCATCGAAGTCGAGATCGCCGAGCGCGACCGGTGACAGCCGACGCGTGTCGGGATTCATCGTCGTGTCCCACAGCTGCTCGGCGCTCATTTCGCCAAGCCCCTTGAAGCGGCTGATGGTCCATTGCGATTCGCGCACACCGTCCTTGCGCAGCTTGTCGAGAATCGCCTCGAGTTCGCCTTCGTCGAGCGCGTAAAGTTTCTGCGCGGGCTTCTTGCCGCGCGCGGGCGCATCGACGCGAAACAGCGGTGGCCGCGCGACGTGCACGTGGCCGCGTTCGATCAGCAGCGGAAAGTGTTTGAAGAACAGTGTGAGCAGCAGCACCTGGATGTGCGCGCCGTCGACGTCCGCGTCGGACAAAATGCAGATCTTGCCGTAGCGCAGATTCGACAGGTCGACGGTATCGTCCGGGCTGTGCGGATCGACGCCGATCGCGACCGAGATGTCGTGCACTTCGTTGTTCGCGAACAGTCGGTCGCGTTCGGTTTCCCACGTGTTCAGCACCTTGCCGCGCAGCGGCAGGATCGCCTGATATTCCTTGTCGCGGCCCATCTTCGCGGAGCCTCCCGCCGAGTCACCCTCGACGAGGAACAGTTCGTTGCGCTCGATATCGGTGGTCTCGCAGTCGACCAGCTTGCCCGGCAGCACCGCGATACCCGAACTCTTGCGCTTCTCGACCTTCTGCCCGGCGCGCGTGCGCGCCTGCGCCTGCTTGATCACGAGATCGGCGAGCTTCTTGCCGTGCTCGACGTGCTGGTTGAGCCACAGTTCGAGCCCCGGCCGCGTGAACGACGACACCAGTTTCACCGCGTCGCGACTGTTCAGGCGTTCCTTGATCTGACCTTGGAACTGCGGATCGAGCACCTTCGCCGACAGCACGAACGACACACGCGCGAACACGTCCTCAGCGAGCAGCTTCACGCCCTTCGGCTGCAGGTTATGCAATTCGACGAAGCTCTTCACCGCCTGGTAGAGACCATCGCGCAAGCCCGATTCATGCGTGCCGCCGGCCGGCGTCGGGATCAGGTTCACGTACGACTCGCGCGTGAGCGGCCCTTCCTCGCTCCACGCGACGACCCATGCAGCGCCCTCGCCTTCGGCGAAGGTTTCTTCGTTCGAGCGCGAGCTTTCCGCGTAGCGTTCGCCTTCGAATACTGGGATCAGCAGTTCGCTGCCGGCCATCCCTTCGAGCAGGTAGCCGCGCAAGCCGTCTTCGTATTTCCAGGTTTGACGTTCGCCGGTTTTCTCGGTAACGAGCGTCACTTCGACACCCGGCAGCAACACCGCCTTCGAGCGCAGCAGACGTTGCAGTTCACCGATCGGCAGATTCGGCGAATCGAAATACTTGGTGTTCGCCCAGACCGTGACGCGCGTGCCCGACTTCTTGTCGCCCTTGCCGAGGTTGCGCACTTCGAGCTGGCGCACGACGTCGCCGTTCGAGAAGCCCATTTCAGCGACCTTGCCGTCGCGCCATACGGTCACGTCGAGTCGCGTGGACAGCGCGTTCGTCACCGACACGCCGACGCCGTGCAAACCGCCCGAGAATGTGTACGCGCCGCCCGCGGCCTTGTCGAACTTGCCGCCTGCATGGAGGCGCGTGTAGACGATCTCGACGACCGGCACGCCTTCTTCCGGATGCATGCCGAACGGAATGCCGCGCCCGTCGTCTTCGACCGATACCGACTGGTCCGTGTGCAGCGTGACCGTGATCTGTTTGCCGTAGCCACCGAGCGCTTCGTCCGATGCGTTGTCGATGACTTCCTGAATGATGTGCAGCGGATTCTCGGTGCGCGTGTACATGCCGGGCCGTTGCTTGACCGGCTCCAGGCCCTTCAGCACCTTGATCGACGCTTCGCTATAAGTAGCGCTTGGCTTTTTCGTAGACATGGCTTGCTGGGTTCCGTCCATTTACTGTCCACAGATCCTGTGGACATCTGCGTGGACAATGCGTTGAGCTTTCAAAAAAAGCGAAACGAAACAACGCGGTGACTGGGGGTGCCCGTTCTGCGGGCAGCCCGTTGGTTCGCGGGGTATTTTACTGATTTCGATGCATGCGGCAATTTACGTGGGCGGTTCGTGCTTACCGCTTCCCGCCCGCCCGCGCGCCCGTCACTTGCGCCTGCTCTCCAGTTCATCCCATCGTTCGAGCGCGACGAGCAGTTCTTCGTCGATCACGCCGTAGCGCTCAGTGAGTCGCGCGCCTTCCGCCGCGTCCTTCGCGAAAATCGAACCGTCCTCGAGCTTCCCGCCGATGGTCTTCTGCTCCGCTTCGAGCGCGGCGATCTGCGCGGGCAGCGCCTCCAGCTCGCGCTGTTCCTTGAACGACAGCTTCGCGGCGCGCTGTGTGTTGCGGCCGGCGGCGTTGTCCTTCGGTGCGGCGTCGCGGACCGCATCCTTCGCGGGCTCCTTCGCTGCATCCGCCGCAATCTTCGCCGAACGATCGCGCTGCACCTGCCAGTCGCTGAAACCACCGACGTACTCGCGCCACTGACCTTCGCCTTCGGACGCGATCACCGACGTCACCACGTTGTCGAGAAACGCGCGGTCGTGGCTGACGAGCAGCACGGTGCCGTCGTAATCGGCGAGCAGTTCTTCGAGCAGTTCGAGCGTCGGGATGTCGAGATCGTTCGTGGGTTCGTCGAGCACCAGCACGTTCGCGGGCCGCGCGAACAGACGCGCGAGCAGCAGCCGGTTGCGCTCGCCGCCCGACAGCGACTTCACCGGCGAACGCGCACGTTCCGGCGCGAACAGGAAGTCGCCGAGATAGCTCATCACGTGCTTGCGCGTGCCGTTCACCTCGACCCACTCGCTGCCGGGGCTGATCGTGTCGGCGAGGCTCTTGTCGAGATCGAGCTGTGCGCGCATCTGGTCGAAGTACGCGACCTGCAGGTTCGTGCCGACGCGCACGGTGCCTTCGTCCGGCGCGAGTTCGCCGAGAATCAGCTTGAGCAGCGTCGTCTTGCCTGCACCGTTCGGGCCGACGAAGCCGATCTTGTCGCCGCGCATCACCGTCGCGGAGAACTCGTCGACCACCGTGCGCGCGCCGTAGCGCTTCGTTACCTCGGTCAGCTCCGCGACGATCTTGCCAGACTTCTCGCCCTGGCCGACGTCGAGCCTCACGTTGCCCTGCACGTTGCGGCGATCCGCGCGGTCGTTGCGCATCTGCACGAGCCGCGCGATCCGCCCGACACTGCGCGTGCGCCGCGCCTCGACGCCCTTGCGGATCCACACTTCTTCCTGCGCGAGCAGCTTGTCGAACTTGTCGTTTTCGACGCGCTCCACTTCGAGCTGCTGCGCCTTGCGGATCTGATACGCGGAGAAATTGCCCGGATACGACAGCAGCCGGCCGCGATCGAGGTCGACGATGCGCGTGGCGACGCGATCGAGAAACGCACGATCGTGGGTGATGAACAGCAGTCCCGAGCGCTGCGAGACCAGCAGATCTTCAAGCCAGCGGATGCCGTCGAAATCCAGATGGTTCGTCGGTTCGTCGAGCAGCAGCACGTCGGGCTGCACGACCAGCGCACGCGCCAGCGCCACGCGTTTCTGCATCCCGCCCGACAGCGCGCCGACGCGCGCGTCGCCGTCGAGACCGATCTGCGCGAGCGTGATTTCCACGCGGTTGCGCCAGTTCCACGCGTCGGCCGAATCGAGCGACGACTGCAACGTGTTCATCTGCATCATCAGCGCGTCGTGCTTTGCGCCTTCCGGCTCGTCCGCAAGCTGGTGCGCGACGTTGTCGTATTCGTCGAGTAGCGCGCGCGCTTCGGTGAGACCGGCGGCGACTGTGTCGAACACCGACGCGTCGGTATCGAACTCCGGCTCCTGCGGCACATAAACCGTAGACAGATGCTGTTGCCGCGTGACGAGGCCGTCGTCGGGCTTCGTCAGATCGGCGACGATCTTCAACAATGACGACTTGCCCGCGCCGTTACGGCCGATCAGGCCGACGCGTTCACCCGCTTCGAGCGAGAAATCCGCGTGATCGAGCAACGCGACGTGACCGAACGCGAGTTGCGCGCCGGTGATGGTGTAAAGCGACATGGGGGGAAACCGGAGGGAGGGCCTGCGTGAATCGGAATTGCCTATTGTACCGGGCGCGCGATTCGATGCCTGCTAGCCGGACGGTAGAGGGGCTTTTACGCGGTCTTTGTGTTGAGTGTGCATCCGCGCGCGCACTCGACGATGGCGCCGCCGTGACGGCGGCGCTCAATCTCGACGAATAGAGGAATCGTTGCTGCTTTACTTCACGTGCACGGTGATGGTCTGGCTCATCTCGGGGCCATACGAGCGGTGCGCGCCGTCGCCGAACTGCAGCGTCAGCTTGTGATCGCCGGGCGGCAGCGTGATGTCGGTTTCCGTCTGACCTTTGCCGAAATGCAGCGATTTATCGGTGGCAGGGATGACCTGGCCTTTCGGCAGAGGCTCACCGTCGATCAGCAGATGATGATGGCCCGTGTTTTCCGTCATCGTTCCGGCCGGCGCGACCGTCATGCCCTCGATGCCGAACTGCACGTGCACCGGATTGCTCACGGTGGCGCCGTCCTTCGGCGTGACGAAGAACACGCCTTCCGCGTGCGCGACGCTCGCGACGGCGAACAGGCCCGCACACAGCGCACTGACCAACCACTTGTTGTTGACCATTTACCTCTCCTGTAGGGAAGCGACTGGCGCATCGCGTGCGACCCGGCGTGCATGCACGATGGGTGACGTGCCGATGCGCGTCGTGACTGGCTTATCGATTGATGTGTTGCGTGGTGCGGAAAACCGCGCGGACAGGATACACCGGGGGTATGACGGGTGTTGTGACAGTGGCGGTGTGTGAATGGGGGCTGTGGTTCGTGTTGACGGCGACGGGCTACCGGTCACTGACGCGACGTGTTGCGTGCGTATGCGAGAGGACTGCCGGGGCGTGCATGAACACAGCGATCATCAATGACAACTGCGATCAAGCGATCCAACTGCACGCGAACATAGCGGTGCGTCTGCGAAATCCCGATCGACGAGATTCGCAAACGCACTCACGTACTTATGTGCACGCATTGAACATCGGTGCGCTCGAAGCAGGCGCTCTCTGTGCAACTCACATCCCCGTCGCGAGACGTGGACCGTTTGCGCGCGCGGGCGCTGCTTCCGCAGCCGCTTTCGCCGGCATCGCAGGCACGTTGGTAGGCACACTCGCGGACGACTGAACGCCGCGCGCCTGCACGTCCTCCAGAAACACGACGCGTGCGCGCCAGTATTCGAGCTGGATGTTGGCATCGATCACACGCTGCTCGGCAGTGAACAACTGCATGCGTGCGTCGATCAGCATCGATGCCGCAGCCTTCTCGGGCGTGGGAGCATGTTTAAGCATCAACCGGCGAATCCACCTGGTCATGGCAACCTCCTTTGTCGCGGGTACCGAACGACACCCTCACCGAAACATAGTAGGTAGCCAATCGCGATAACGCGATGTCATTTGTCGATCGTTGACATTGCCTTTACGACTTTTACGCGTGGATTCAATTGGTTACATGCGCAGACCCGTGACGTCTTTCCCGGTGCTCACGTGGCAAAAACGTCACACCGTCGCGCCCGGTCCAGAGCGGTCGCTCAACGGCGTTGCGCGCGCATATCGTCGACGAGAGGCACCACGGCGAGCGTCATCAGGACCACCGCGAGCGGGAGTGTCGAGACGAAGCCGAGATGCTTGAATCCCAGCGCGCCGGCGAGGCCGCCGCACAGGAACGACAGCAGCAGCGAGCCGAGCAGCAACAGCCTGGGGCGATCGGCACGCACGACACCTTCGAGCGCCGCGCCGTGATTCCAGTAGAACAGCTTGCCGAGTTCGATGCCGATGTCGGTGACCAGTCCGGTCATGTGGGTCGTGCGAATTTCCGCTTTGGAGATCTTCGTGATCATCGCGTTCTGCAATCCCATCACGAAACACAGCAGGCACACCGTGGCCGGCACGAACAGCACGCGATGATGCGCGAGATTCGAACCGAGCAGACCGAAGCACAGCAGCAGACAGGCCTCGATGACGAGCGGCGTCGCATACAGGCTGCGCAGACGCCGCCGGCGCCCCCAGTTGATCAGCATCGCGGACGCCGCGGCGCCGATCACGAACGACAGCAGCGAACTCAATCCGGCGATGACCAGATCCGTCTCACCGAGCGCAAGATTGTCGGCAAGCGACGACACGATGCCCGACATGTGCGACGTGTATTGACCGACCGCGAGAAATCCGCCGGCATTCGCGGCGCCGGCAACGAACGCGAGTGAGCGTCCCAGACGACGATTGAGCGCATCCGTGCGTTCGGGAGCGGTGAATCCGCGGAGATAGTTGATCGGCATGGACCGCCTCGGCGCTGCTGCGTGGGTTGACGAACCCGATGCAGTCGATCGTAGCATGACGCTCTCGCCCGGATGCCCGATGAGGTCACGCAGATTCAATGGAGGACGATGAGGATGGGACGTTTGCCACCCGTGCGTCACGGCGAGCGCGCGACGCGTTGTCTGGCTGGTCCCCCCGACAGGAATCGAACCTGTATCTAGCGCTTAGGAGGCACTTGTTCTATCCATTGAACTACGGGGAGAGGACAGACTGCGACGAAAAATACCGGCGCTGAAAAACCGGAGCGGATGTCCCGTCAGTTGCCATGTTCCTAAGTCGACCATCATGGCGCGGGACAACGCCGCAGGGGCCAGAGTATAGCAAACGTACCTGGACACGAAAATGGCACACGCGTAGCGCGTGCCATGGTTCGCCGCTAACATTCGCGACATGTCCATCGACACGCTCTACACCGATCCGCGTCTCGTCGCGCTGTACGACACGCTCAATCCGTTCGCTGCCGATACCGCGTTTTATCTCACGCTCGCGTCGACGTTGCACGCCAGACGCATTGTCGATATCGGATGCGGGACCGGGTTGCTGACCTGCGAACTCGCGTTGCGCGATCACGACGTGACCGGCATCGATCCTTCACGTGCGATGCTCGACGTCGCGCGTGGACGACATGCAGGGGAACGCGTGCAGTGGATCGAAGGCGATGCCGCACACGTCGATGTCGGGCAGGCCGATCTCGTCGTGATGACGGGACACGTGGCTCAGGTATTCATCGACGATGCGAGCTGGCATCGTGTACTTGTCGCTGCGCATCGGATGCTGCGGGCCGGTGGTCGTCTCGCGTTCGAAAGCCGGCATCCGCAGCGTGCGCCGTGGCGGGACTGGACACCGGAGCGCTCGCGTCGAACGATCGTCGATGCAAGCGGACAGGTCGTTGAGATATGGCAAACGCTGCTTGGGGCGCATGACGACTGCGTGCGCTTCGCGACGCACTATCGATTCGCCACTGGTGAAGAACTCGTCTCGACGAGCGAGTTACGCTTTCGCACACAGACCGCGCTGAACGAATCGCTCGATAAGGTGGGTTTCGATATCGCGCACTGGTATGGCGACTGGTCGCAAACACCGGTCGACGATACAAGCCGCGAACTGATCGTCGTGGCCGTGCGCAGATAAATCGGTACGAACGGCAATCCGGCTGCCGAGAATCTAGAACTCGACCGCCGCGAACTCAGCCTTACCGACGTCGCACAGCGGACAGCGCCAGTCTTCGGGGATATCCTGGAAACGTGTTCCGGCTGCGATGCCCTCGTCGGGCAGCCCTTCTTCTTCGTTGTAGATCCAGCCGCAAATCAGACAGACCCAGCTCTTGTATTCGATCACATCACTCACGGCGTACTCGTACTCTTCGTCGGTTCAGGTCAGATTCGCCGACGACCCGCTTCAGCAGGCCGCGCAGCGACCCGCCATGTTACCGGAATTGATCTGTGGATCTCTCGCACGCGTCACGCGACGACGCTAACTGCGCGGCATCACGCCATCTGTTCTTCGAGTTCGTGCTCTGCGTGCTCGGTTGGTTCGGCCTGCTCCGTTTCCCAATACAGGTCGAGCAACAGCATCGCCTCGGCCATGACGCCGGCGCGGGTCCACTGCAGCCACTTGATGTAGCAGGTCTGTGCAGGCGGATAGTCCGCCGACAGGTGCTGCCACCGCTCGTGCTGGGTCACGACCCACAGCACGGCATTCAGGACGTCGCGAGGATCACGGCTCGCACGCCCAAACCGCCGCGCGTCGCTGTGCGGGAAAAGATGGCAAACCTGCTGCCATGCGGTATCGGAAAGCGGAAGTGTCGGCATGGGTCACCTGAACTGAGCAGTTCATCTACCAGTATCCATGCTTTATAAATACACCTAAATCGGAAAAAACACCATGATTCCCCATATTTTGCCAACGATAAGGTAATAAATACCGATTCGAATCAAAAAAGTATTGGCTTTGAGGGGACGCCCGCCACGCCGAAAAACGCCCGGGCAATCTGCCCGGGCGAAGCCGCCGAAACATCGGCGGCGGAGGTGTCGTGTTCCAGCAAAACAGGCCCGCTCCCTGACGGGAAGCGGGCCTGCGCGGTTTCAGGAGCAAGAGCCTCCTGAAGTCGCGGGCCGATTGAGGCCCGCCTGTCCTGCTTATTGACCGAAGAAAATCGGCTTCGTACCGTCCGCTGCGGCCGGCTGACCGGCTTGCGACGAACCGCTCACCGACGGGCCATAGCCGCTGGTTTGCGCAGTGCCGTTTTCAGCGGCGACGCGTGCTTCGGCGGCCTGAATGTTGGCCGGGTAGTCGAAGTCGTTCGCGGTGGCGGGGTTGTAACCGGCCTTTTCCAGCTGAACCAGTTCGGCGCGCACTTGCGCACGGGTGACAGGCTGGTTCGATTGAGCAAACGACGCAACCGGTGCGACGAGCACGACAGCAAGAGCAACAGCTTTGATCAGTGATTTCATGATGACCTACCTCCGGGGATTGTTTGTATGCGGTGCCGTGTTTCGTTTCATCGGCAACCGTTGACTACAGTCTAGGAGGGAATGGAACTAGGGTTAATACCTAAGACGACAAATCATTATTGCTTAAAGCGTAGCCAATTTAGCCGGAAGTCCGCCCACCATTTCGTCAGACCTTAGGCTCAGGGCCTTATGTGGGCTATCCCGCATAAGCCGCTCCGCCGTTTCAGCCATTCGTAATGCTGCTTTGCTAGCATCGGTATCCTGTCTAACCTCACACCCAAAGGATTCATCGTGAAGAAGGCTTTTCTGGCGCTGGTCGCCGTGGCTGCCTGTTTTGGCAGCATCTCCCAGGCATTTGCCTATGATCACCACCATCGCGTTTGCCATCGCGAGCGGGTTCATCACCATTGGGTGAATCGTTGCCATTGAGTCGCGCTTCGCGATTGCGCAACAACGACAGCCCCGCCCATGCGGGGCTGTTTTTCTTTGGGCAGACCGCACTGGCCGCCTGCCCGTAAACTCCCGACACAATTCCTCTCGAACTTAGCGATGCCAATTCCTTTCCTAGATGAAAGGAGGAGCAAATCATGTTCAAGCTCATTGCGGCGACAGGCATAGCCGTCCTGCTGGCGGGCTGCGTGGCGGCTCCGGGTTACGGCTACTACGATCCGGGGTATGCGGCGTACGGCCCCGACTATGCGCCGGCCTACGGCTACGGCACGGTCAACATCTGGGCGGGAGGCGGCGGTGGCGATCGTTATCACCACGGCTGGGGCGATCATCACGGCTGGCATGGCGGTCACGGCGGCTACTGGCAACACGGCGGTGGTGGACGCGGCGGCGGTGGTCATGGCGGCGGCGGTCACGGCCATTGATCACGGCGTCGGCCTGCGCATAGCGAGGCCCGTGTCCTCGCGCGATCCATCACGCGAGCAATCAACCGCATCGGCGTCGCGCGCCTGACGCCGATTTAACAATCGTTGACCGCACCTCGGCGCATCGCCGATTCTGTGTCCCGCAGCGCGAACACCTGGCGGCCGGAGTGAGACGCTTGCTCCCCGGCCGTCAGGGCTGCCTGCTCCGTGCAGGCGACGTTGCGAAAAAACCGCTCCGCAGGCGGGTCATCGATGGGTCATAATGTCCGCAAAAATTCCCAGCAAGGACCCTCCGTGACCCAGGCCGCCCCGCTCGAACTGCTAAGACAGGCGCGCACCCGTTTCACCCAGCGGCAAATCGCCGAGTACGTCGGCAAGGACATCAAGACCGTACGGCGTTGGGAAAAAGGCGAGACGCCTTGTCCCGCGATGCTCGAACCCGCACTGAACACGCTGCTGCAAACCAGCACTGCGACATCGGCGCACGCCCCTTCCCGCTTTCGCTTCATCGATCTGTTCGCCGGCATCGGCGGTATCCGGATGGGCTTCGAAGCGCACGGCGGCGCCTGCGTGTTCACGAGCGAGTGGAACGCGTTCTCGAAGAAAACCTACCTCGAAAATTTCGGCGCGGACCGCGCATTCATCGGTGACATCGTGTCGTTTCCCGCCGATGCGATCCCCGAACACGACGTGCTGCTCGGTGGCTTTCCGTGTCAGCCGTTTTCTATCGCCGGCGTCAGCAAGAAGAACGCGCTCGGCCGCCCGCACGGCTTCGAGTGCAATACCCAGGGCACGCTCTTTTTCGACGTCGCGCGCATCATCGCCGCGCGGCGGCCCGCGGCGTTCCTGCTCGAGAACGTGAAGAACCTGCTGTCGCACGACAAGGGCCGCACGTTCGAAGTCATTCTGCAGACGCTGCGCGACGAACTCGGTTATGAGGTGCACTACCGCGTGATCGACGGCTGCCACTTCACGCCGCAGCATCGCGAGCGGATTCTGATTGCCGGTTTTCGCGGGCCAACCAATTTCTCGTGGGACGAACTGCAACTGCCCGACGAAGGGCCGCGACTCGCGTCGATCCTGCATCGGACGGACGGCAGCGAGCCGGTTCTGCCATGGGACGCCGACCGCTTCCACGATCACGCAAAACACCGCGTGCAGCCCAAATACACGCTGACGCCGAACCTGTGGGCGTATCTGCAGCACTACGCGGAGAAGCATCGCGCGGCGGGTAACGGTTTCGGTTTCGGGCTCGCGTATCCGGACAGCGTCACGCGCACACTGTCCGCGCGTTATCACAAGGACGGCTCGGAGATCCTCGTTTATCAGGGTCCGCGCAAATGTCCGCGTCGTCTGACGCCACGCGAATGCGCACGGTTGATGGGCTTCCCCGACACGTTCCGGATTCCCGTCAGCGACACGCAGGCATACCGGCAGTTCGGCAACAGCGTCGTGATGCCGGTGATGCGCGAAGTCGCGCGCATCATGCTGCCGCATGTCGAGGCATTGCTAACGCAGTCCGCAGCTTCGGCCTCTGCTCCCGCGCTCGCGATGGTCGCGTGAAGGCACGCTGATGGTCGACGTCGTCGATGCGGCCACGCGCAGCCGGATGATGTCCGGCATCCGCGGCCGCAATACGAAACCCGAACTGTTGATCCGCAGCCTGTTGCATCGACGCGGTTTCCGCTTTCGTCTCGATGCGCGCGATCTGCCGGGGCGCCCCGATATCGTGTTGCCGCGCTATCGCGCAGTCGTGTTCGTGCATGGCTGTTTCTGGCACGGCCACGACTGTCATCTGTTCAAATGGCCGCAGACACGGCCCGAATTCTGGCGCGACAAGATCGGCCGCAATCGAAGCAACGACATGAAGGCGCAGCAACTGCTGCGCGAGCGCGGCTGGCGCGTCGCGACCGTGTGGGAATGCGCCTTGCGTGGAGCTAATCGCGATCTTGACGGCGTGCTGCAACGTCTCGTCGACTGGCTGCAAAGCGACGCCGAAACGCTCGACGAACGCGGCGCGCCGACACCGGCCAGACCTGCCGGCCCGGCATAACCCCGCCACGCGCCGGTGATACACTCGATCGTCTCGCCGGACGCATTTCTTCCGCGTCCACCGTCTTCAGAACCTGTTTTGAAGGAGACATCCGATGGCCGATTTCCGACTCTGGTCCGACGATTTTCCCGCTAACGGCTTCATGCCGAAAGCGCAGGAGTTCGACGACAAATCGTTCGGTGTCGACGGCGACAACCTGTCACCCGCATTGCAATGGGACGCGCCGCCCGCTGACACACAAAGCTTCGCACTGACCGTCTACGATCCCGACGCCACGACCGGCAGCGGCTTCTGGCACTGGGTCGTCGTCAACCTTCCCGCCGATACGCGCTCGCTCGCGCGTGACGCCGGCAACGCCGACGGCAGTCTGTTGCCGAAAGGCGCGCTGCAGTTGCGCAACGACTACGGCACGGTCGGCTTCGGCGGCGCGGCTCCACCGCGCGGCGACAAGGCGCATCGCTTCGTGTTCCGGCTGCATGCACTGAAGGTTGCGCAATTGCCCGTGACTGCCGAAACGACGAATGCTGTCGCGCGCTTTATCACGCATCAGAACGAACTCGATTGCACGGCGTACACCGGTCTGTACGAACTCAAGTAGTCTTCGCTGCCGCTGCGCCGGCTGCCCGGGCCTGACCCGGCGGGGCCCGACCTGCCCGCGACCGGCGCTTTTCATTCTCGCCTCCGTTGCCGATGAACACACAAGAAGAACACGGACTCCCCCTCCCCGACCGCTACTGGGCCATCCTCGTCGTCGCACTCGGCATCACGCTCGCGGTACTCGACAGCGCGATCGCGAACGTCGCGCTTCCCACCATCGCCCGGCATCTACACGCGAGCGCTGCGTCGTCGATCTGGGTCGTCAACGCGTATCAGCTTGCGGTGACGATCTCACTGCTGCCGCTTGCGTCGCTCGGCGACCGCATCGGTTACCGGCGCGTCTATCTGAGCGGGATGGTGCTCTTCACCGTCGCCTCGCTCGGCTGCGCGCTCGCGACGTCGCTGCCCGCGCTCGCACTCACGCGCGTCGTGCAGGGCTTCGGCGCGGCCGGCATCATGAGCGTGAATACAGCGCTCGTACGGATGATCTATCCGCCGGCCCAGCTCGGCCGAGGTGTCGCGATCAATGCGATGGTCGTCGCGATATCGTCGGCGGTGGGTCCGACGGTCGCGTCGGCGGTGCTGGCCGTCGCGACGTGGCCGTGGCTCTTCGCGATCAACGTGCCGATCGGCATCGTCGCACTCGCGTTCGGCCTCCGCGCGTTGCCCGGGAATACGCGACACGATTCGCCATACGACTACGCGAGCGCGGTGATGAACGCGCTGGTGTTCGGACTGTTGATCTTCGCAGTCGATGGCCTCGGCCACGGCGAGCGGGCCGCCTACGTCGCCGCCGAACTGATCGCGGCAGGGGTCATCGGCTACGTGTTCGTGCGCCGTCAACTGACGCAGCCGGCGCCGCTTCTGCCGGTCGATCTGCTGCAGATTCCGGTGTTCGCGCTGTCGGTCGGTACATCCGTGTGTTCGTTCGCCGCGCAGATGCTTGCGTTCGTTTCGCTGCCGTTCCTGCTGCAGAACACGCTCGGACTATCGCAGGTGCAGACCGGCCTGCTGATGACGCCGTGGCCGCTCGTCATCGTCTTCGCCGCACCGATCTCCGGCGTGCTGTCGGACCGGATATCGGCGGGACTGCTCGGCGGCATCGGCCTCATTACGTTGACTTGCGGCCTGTTGCTGCTCGCGACGCTCGGCTCGCATCCGCAGCCGCTCGACATCGCGTGGCGCATGGCACTGTGCGGCGCGGGCTTCGGTATCTTCCAGTCGCCGAACAACCGCACGATGCTCGCGGCGGCGCCACGCGAACGCAGCGGCGGCGCGAGCGGCATGCTCGGCACCGCGCGACTCACCGGGCAGACGCTCGGCGCAGCACTCGTCGCGCTGATCTTCGGCGTGATGCCGCGGCAGGGTCCGACGGTCGCGCTGTATGTCGCGTCAGGATTCTCCGCGGTCGCGGCGGTGGTCAGCATGCTGCGGCGCGCGCAGTCTGGGGTTGCGGTGACGCGTTGAGCGGAGCGCGGCTCGATCGATTCGCAGCTAGACGCGCGTGAAGATCACCGCAAAAATTAAAAGCCGGACATGCGTCGATACGCACTGCCCGGCTTATCGCTCTATCTCGACACGCTCAAACGCGCACGCTGCGCTCCATCACGACGCAGTCGCGTCAGCAAGCTTCACCGCCCGCTCCGTCATCGACGACGCCGTCGCCACATTCCGCAGATCGGCAAGGAACGTATCGCGCCACACCGACAGATTGTTCTCGCGCAACCCCACCATCATGTCCGAGTGACGTGCCTGCCGTTCGGCGAGCGGCATCGACAGCGCGCGCTCCAGCGCCTCGGCCATCTGCGACAGATCGAACGGATTGACGACGAGCGCGCCCGGCAACTGCTCCGCCGCGCCCGCGAATTGCGACAGCACCAGCACGCCCGGATCGGACGGATCCTGCGACGCGACATATTCCTTCGCGACCAGGTTCATCCCGTCGCGCAGCGGCGTCACATAGCCGACCTGCGAGTGCCGGAACAGCGCCATCAGCAGATTGCGTTCGTACTTGCGGTTCAGGTACTGGATCGGCGTCCAGTCGAGCTGCGCGAAACGTCCGTTGATCCGACCCGCCTCGCCTTCGAGGTTCTGCCGGATGCGTTGATAGGTCTGCACATCCGAACGCGTCGGCGGTGCGATCTGCACCAGCGACACACGCCCTTGCAAGCCCGGCGAATTGAGCAGCAGCCGCTCGAATGCCTGGAAGCGTTCGACCAGCCCCTTCGAATAATCGAGCCGGTCGACGCTCATGATCAGCTTGCGGCCACGCATGCCGTCACGCAACGTCTTCACCGCCTTGCGATCGCCGAATTGTTCGGATGCCTTCGCAATCGCATCCGGATAGATCCCGATCGGATACGCACCGACCTTCAGGAAACGGTTGAACGCGTGCAGCATGCCGTCTTCGCTCGACGTGCCGTGTTTGCCGCGCTCGATGTAATCGACAAACGACTGACGATCCGCATCGGTCTGAAAACCGACCACGTCGTAGCTGCACATCGCGCGCACCAGTTCGTCGTGCGGCGGCACGGTACGCAGCACTTCGGGCACCGGAAACGGAATGTGCAGGAAGAACCCGATCGGATTCTTCACGCCGAGTTCGCGCAGGCAGCGCGCAAACGGCAGCAGATGGTAGTCGTGGACCCAGATGATGTCATCGGGACGCAGCAGCGCTTTCAACTGCTTCGCGAGCGTCGCGTTCACGCGCAGATAGCCGCCGTACTCCTGGCGGTCGTAGCGGGACAGGTCGTTGCGATAGTGGAAGGCCGGCCACAGCGTGGAGTTCGAAAAGCCCCGGTAATACTGGTCGTAGTCGCGCTTTGTCAGGCCCACGGTCGCATAGGTCACGTTGCCCTGCTTTTCGATCACCGGATCCGACGGCTCCGCGACGGTTTCGCCGCTCCATCCGAACCATACGCCACCCGTTTCCTTCAGCGCGTCGAGCACGCCGATCGCAAGTCCGCCTGCTGAGGGGCGTCCTTCCTGGGTCGGCGCGACACGATTCGATACCACGATCAATCTACTCATTCGGCTTCACCTCGTTCCGTTGAAATTGCATGCGGAAGTGCTTCGTGCGTCGTTGCTGCATGCAATCCGTGTGCCTCGTCTCAAAATGGAAAAGCGCATTCGTGAATGCGCGAGGCGAGCGCGTTCCCGCGATGCGTCGCGCGTCGCGGCGTTGTCATTTGCGTATTGAAAAACCGTGGCGGGCTGTGGAACCCGCGCACGAGGAGCGCTGCGATTACCGCAGCGCCGGTCGTATCAGGCGTCCTGTTCGGAACCCAGATCGCGCTGGTAGTCGAGCCCTTCGCGTCGCACGCCGCCCTGGTTGTGTTCGCCGTCCGGCGGTGCGTCGGGCGCGACGCGATTCTGTTCCGCCGGATCCGGCGTCGGCGGTGCATTGCTGCTGCCGCCGCCGGGACGCGAATCGCGCTTCGAATGGCGCGCAGAGCGCCGCAATGCAGGGTGTCGCATGGTCGTGCCTCCTGAGAAGGCAGCCACCGTGCCGGTGGCCTTCACGTAGTCTAGGGCTCGCGGCGATAAAGCGCCGGTAAAAGATGCGCCGTTTTTGTAACGGCTACATCAATACGTCGCGCGCGGCGGTGACATGCGGCGCCTGGTTCGGCTCCGGCGGTGGATCGCCGATCGGCGGCACGTCCGGCTCGGTGGGTTCGCGAGTCGGATCCGGCACCGTATCGGGTTCACTAGGTGTGGGCGGCTCGATCGGTTCAGGACGATGGGCGTCGAGCGGATCGGTTGAGTTGTGCGGCATGAGGGCTCCTGTTCTGATCCTCATGCTTCAGCAAGGGCTATGCCGCCGGCATTCGCTGCCTTATGCGCCGCCCAGCGCGCGCGATTCGTCGGCGGTATCGCCTTCGTCGGAACGGCTCGCATCGTTGCCGTATTCGACGAGCCGGTTGTACAGCGTCTTCAGACTGATGCCGAGAATTTCCGCGGCGCGCGTCTTCACGCCGCCGCATTGTTCGAGCGTCGCGAGAATCAGTTGACGGTCCGCTTCCGCGAGCGACGTGCCGAACGGAATCGTGACCGCGGTGCCCGCTGCCGGCTTCGACAGCGTGATCTGCAACGGCACGGTAGCGGTGCTGTCGGAATCCGTCGCCGACATGATGTGCGCGCGCTGCACGTAGTTCTTCAGCTCACGCACGTTGCCCGGCCAAGCGTACGACATCAACATCTCCTTCACCGCCGGCGGGAAATGCTTGCGTGTGCTGTGGCGATCGTTGAGCTCGTCGAGGAACGACTGCGCCAACAACTCGACGTCCTTGCCGCGCTCGCGCAGCGGCGGCAGGCTGATCGGAAACACGTTGAGCCGGTGATAGAGATCGAGACGCAGCTTGCCTTCGAGCACCGCCTGTTCCGGATCGCGATTCGTCGCGGCGATCACACGCACGTCGGTCTCGATTTCCTTTGTCGTACCGACGCGCATGAACATGCCCGTCTCGAGCACGCGCAGTAGCTTGACCTGCAATTCGACGGGCATCTCGGTGATCTCGTCGAGGAACAGCGTGCCGCCGTTTGCGCGCTCGAAATAGCCCTTGTGCTGACGATCGGCGCCGGTGAACGAACCGCGCTCGTGACCGAACATCTCCGACTCGATCAGGTTCGGCGAGATCGCGCCGCAATTCACCGCGAGGAACGCGTGCTTGCGGCGCAGGCTCAGTTCGTGGACGGTCTGCGCGGCGACTTCCTTGCCCGTACCCGACTCGCCGACCAGCATCACCGACGCGGCCGTCGGTGCGACGCGGCCGATCTGGTCGTAGACCTCCTGCATCACCGGCGAATTGCCGAGCATCAAACCGAAGCGGCCCATCCGGCGCAGTTCGCCACGCAGCGTGCCGATCTCGGCCTTCAGGTCGCCGGCGCGCGGCAGTCGCGCGAGGATCGCCTTCACGCGCTGCATGTTGATCGGCTTGACGAGGTAATCGGTGGCGCCCATCTTCAGCGCGTTCACTGCGGACTCGACGGTCGCGTGGCCGGTGATGACGATCACCTCGACGCCGGAACGCGGATCGAGATCCTCGAACAGATCGACACCGCTGCCGTCCGGCAGCTTCAGGTCGGTGAACACGACGTCGGGCATCTGCCGCACGAGCTGGATGCGCGCCTCGCGCAGATCGCCTGCGGTGGCGGTCGTCAGTCCGTCTTCTCCGATGACGGTGGCGAGGGCTTCGCGGGTCGAGGGATCGTCGTCGACAATCAATACATGTGGCATTGCGTCTCGGTAGCGTGGATAGCGTGAGTGAAGGAACGGGAAGGTAGGCAAACGCGCTCTACGCAGGTTAGCACCTGCTAACTATCTGACGCACCTCAAGGCCAATTCCCGGTCACTTGACACAACCATGCAACAATTACTGTTTTTATTCGGTAATTGTTACTAGATTGTTGTGATTTTATTCATTATACGGCGATATCTCGATAAAGCGAGCGTACGGGCTCCGGGCGCGCTCAGCCGCGTGGAAAAGGCCACGCCTCGCCGTTCGCATCGGGATGATGAGCGCCGTTGGTGCCGTTCACCCCATTGGCTCCGCGCGTCGTACGCGGACCGGTGCTGCTTGCGACGGCACCGCCCTCGCCCTCCCATCGGTGGACTTCGCGAGCGATCGTCACCGCCTCCGCGCGGTTCTTCTTCTGCGCACAGCGCAACGCCAGCAGACCGCCTACCGCAAGCAATATCCCGAAAATGCCGATTCCGCGTGTTGCCATTTTGATCTCCTGTGTTGGCCGGTGAGCGGTTTAGTCACTGCCGATAAACATCACCGCGCCGCCAGCACGCCGAGCACGAACCCGACGCCGGCCGCGATCCCGACTGCCTGCCACGGGTTGCGCCGCACATAGCGCTCGGTGTTCACCGCCGCGACGCGATAGCCGCGCCGTGCGGCCGATTGCGCATCCGTCAGCGTGTCCTGCAACACATCGACGTGCGTGCGCAACCGTTCGCGCAATGCGTCGACGCCTTCGCCCGATACCGCGCCCGCGAGACGCAGCATCTCTTCCGAATCGGTCAGCAGCACCCGCAGGTCCTCGATGAGTTTCTGTCTGCCGAGCGCCAGTTGTTCGGTGGTTTCAGTCATGTCCTGCTCCTTTGTCGATCGGAGTAAGCGCTCCGCTTTCGCGAAACGCGTATCACCGGATGTGCAAGCGGCATACCACCTCTTATGTCGATTGCGGACGGCAGCGAGAGTTCCGGCAAACCCGCGCTAGACTGCACGAGCAGCGCCGCACTCAGGCTTGCCATAGCCGTTTCTCGCGGCCTGTGAATTATGTGCGGCAGCAGACGTCGAACCTGCTGCCGACCGTTCGCATGCATTGCCGCGACTGCCAGTCGGATGGTTAAATCAATTTTTGTGAGATAGTAAATAACGTAATCGGCGAATCTGCAGCCGACTGGCGATCAACGCAGCACCGCTCGCCTCGAAGGCAAACGCGCTGCAACCCACCCCGCTCACTTTTTAAAGGACTCCCTGCCCATGGCGTCAATCGATCTGGACTCGCCCACTGCCGACGGCACTGCCAAGGCAACGGCGAAGCAACGCGGCGCTCAGGACGTCGCGGGGCTCAGGTCGTATGGATTGCTGTACGGCTCGTCGCCCGCGATGCTCGAGCTTTACGAGCAGATCGACCGCGTCGCATGCACCGACGCCACCGCGTTGATCATCGGCGAATCGGGCACGGGCAAGGAGTTGATCGCCCGCACGATTCACGATCGCAGCACGCGCAAGGACGCACCGTTCATCGCGGTGAACTGCGGCGCGATCCCCGACGAGCTGATCGAAGCCGAACTCTTCGGCCACGAGAAAGGCAGCTTCACCGGCGCCGTGCAAGGCCGCATCGGCTACTTCGAGCACGCGAACAACGGCACGCTGTTTCTCGACGAAGTGACCGAAATGTCGCCGGTGCGTCAGGTGAAACTGTTGCGCGCGCTCGAGACCGGCACGTTCTTTCGTGTCGGCGGCTCGGATCTGATCCGTTCGAACGTGCGCGTGATCGCCGCGACCAACCGCGATCCCGCCGTCGCCGTGAAGGAAAACGGTCTGCGCGAAGATCTGATGTATCGACTCGCGGTTTTTCCGTTGCGTGCGCCGCCGCTGCGCGAACGCGAAGGCGATCGTGAACTGCTCGCGCAGCACTTTCTCGCGACCCTTAACGAACAGGAAGGCGCGAACAAGACCTTCAGCAAGCGCGCACTCGATACCGTGCGCACGTGGTCGTGGCCCGGCAACGTGCGCGAGCTGAAGAACGCGGTGTATCGCGCGTTCATTCTCGCGGAGAGCGTGGTCGAGCTGCCGCATCCGCATCTCGTGTCGCGCGTGAAGAAGCCGGTGACGCAGGGCGAGTCGATGAGCGTGTGGATCGGCACACCGCTCGCCGATGCACAGAAACAGATCATCCTCGGCACGCTGAAGTATTGCGGCGGCGACAAACGACGTGCAGCGAAGGCGCTCGGCGTCAGCCTGAAAACCCTCTACAACCGCCTCAGCACTTATGGCGACGAAGAAGCCGAACCGCCTGCCGAAGAAACATAAAAAGCGCGTCGCGCGTGCCTGGCAAAAACGCGCGCGATGTGCACGCGCATTTGCAATTCCTTGCATTTTTCCGCTGCCATTTACAAAACACATCCTGCACAATGCGACTGCTTAGAGAGCAACCGCCGCGTCGCCATTGACTGCGCTTCACCTGCACCGATCGATGGCCGGCGCCAAGCAGGAGCACAGCAGGGAACATGCAAAATAAAACGTACCGGGCCGGCCATGCCGCACCCTCACGTATTTCACGTATCTCATTACGTAGCGCGCCGATTGCCGCGCTGACCTTTGTCCTGGTCGCCGTCACCGCGAATTTGAGCGGATGCGGTTCGTTCTACACCGAAGGCGCAACAGCCGGTGCCGGTATCGCCGGCGCGGCGATTGCCGCGAAAGTCACCAACAACGCCGCCGTTGCCACCGGCATCGGTCTCGGCGCCGTCGCCGCCGCGAGAGCCGGCGTCCAGTACTCCGAACGCGTCATCCATCGCAACACGCAGGACGGCATCGCAAAAATCGCCGGGCCGCTCGACGTCGGTGCGATCGCGCCGTGGAACGTCACGCACTCGGTGCCGCTCGAAGAAGACGAACACGGTCGCGTCACCGTCAGCCGCACGATCAGCACCGGCGCGCTCGATTGCAAGGAAATCGTCTTCTCGGTCGATCAGGCGGCGACGCCAAACGTGCCGGCTACCAGCGCGTTCTACGTCGCGTCGATCTGTCGCGACGGCGACGCGTGGAAGTGGGCGTCGGCCGAACCCGCGACCGAACGCTGGGGCTCGTTGCAATGAGCGCGCGCGCCGGTGTACGCATCGCGCTGGCCGGCGCGCTGTGTCTGAGTGCGGGCGTGCTGCTGAGTGGCTGCGGGTCGATCGGCGCAGCGAGCGGTGCCGCGGCCGGCGTCGCGTCGGGCATCGTCACGACGAACCCGGCGGTCGGCATTGGCGTCGGCATCGCGGTGCAGGCCGCAACCGACGAAGCGGTCAACACCTTCATGCGCAACATGCACAGCGACCAGCAGAACCTGATCGCCGCGCTCGCGGGCGCGATGCCGGTCGGCGACGCGCGGCTGTGGCGCATCAAGCACACGCTGCCGATCGAGAACGGTCACGGCGAAGTGCGTGTTACGCGCGCGTTCGCATCCGCGCTGGCGATCTGCAAGGAGTTCGTGTTCTCGGTGGTGGACGGCGACGAGCCGAACGCGCCGACGCAGTGGTACACCGCGAGTGCGTGTCGTCAGGACAAGGGGTGGAAGTGGGCGTCGGCGGAACCGGCGGTCGAGCGCTGGGGCAATCTGCAGTAGGTGAAATCAAAACCGCCGCGGCTGTCGTGACGATATACGTGACAACAACCGCGGCGGCATCCTGCAAACAACCTGCACTACACGACGTTCAGGACTCAACGTCCTCAAGACTAAAAATTTCCGTCTGGTCGTTATACGAGAAGATCTCGCCATAACGGCCCCAGTCGATCACCGAGTCAAGCGTCTCTTCCGCCGCGCTGTCCGACAGAAAATCCTCCAGCTCCTGCTCGAACCGCACGCGCGGCGCGCGATGCCCCGGCCGTTCGTTCAACACCTTCTTGATCCGCGCGGCGAGCGGCACGTTGCGCAGCAGATGTTCGGCAAACATCATCTTGCGCTCCTGCGTCCCGAACTCGGCGAACACGCGCGCGGGCGGCGTGAGGAACACGTCGCCTTCGCGCACGTCGGCAAAACCGAGGTACTGCAGCACTTCCGCGATCGGGAACAGATCGTCGACCTCGAGATGCAGCGAACGCGCGATTTCCGGCATGTCCGCACGACCGTGATACGGCGGCGCGGCGAGCGTTTCGATCAGACCGGCCATCAGGTTGGTCGACACCTGCGGCAGCCAGCTGCCGAGCTCGAGTCCCTTCTTCGTCCCCTCGTCGGTCTGGCGCGCGGTCATCTTCGCGTAGATGTCGTCGACGAGGCGGCGGAACGCCGGGTCCAGCCGGTTGCGCGGGTGCTTGAACGGCACCTTGATCTCCGCGATCACGCGGCCCGGATTCGACGACAGCACGAGGATCCGGTCGCACATGAACACCGCTTCCTCGATGTTGTGCGTGACGATCAGCACCGACTTGATCGGCATGCGGCCTTGCGTCCACAGATCGAGCAGGTCGGTACGCAGCGTTTCGGCGGTCAGCACGTCAAGCGCGGAAAACGGTTCGTCCATCAGCAGCAGCGTCGGGTCGACGACGAGCGCGCGCGCGAAGCCCACACGCTGCCGCATGCCGCCCGACAGCTCGCGCGGGTACGCGTTCTCGAAGCCGTCGAGACCGATCAGATCGATCGCGGCGAGCGCGCGTTCGCGCCGCTCGCGGGCGCCGACGCCGAGCGCCTCGAGCCCTGCTTCCACGTTCTGCAGCACCGTGAGCCACGGAAACAGCGCGAACGTCTGGAACACCATCGCGACGCCGTCGGCCGGGCCTTCCAGCGGCTTGCCCATGTAGGTCACTTCGCCGCCGGTCGGTTCGATCAGCCCGGCGATGATGCGCAGCAACGTGGACTTGCCCGAGCCCGACCGGCCGAGCAGCCCGACGATCTCGCCTTCGCGCAGCGACAGGTTCGCGTCGTCGAGCACGAGCAGTTCGCCCTGCGTCTTGTTGAAGCCTCGGCACACGTCCTTGACGCGCAGGATCTCCTCGCCCAGCCGGGGCGGCGAAGGCGGCGTCTGGAGCGAAGCCGGAGCGGCAGCTTTGAGATTTTGCATCGCGTTTTGCCTTTATGTGGCGTTCAATGTTGCGTTCAATCGAGCCGGAGCTTCGCCTCGGCATAGGCGTACATCGGACGCCACAACAGGCGGTTGAACAAGGTCACGAACAGGGACATCACGGCAATGCCGAGAATGATTTTCGGGTAGTCGCCCGCGGCGGTGGTCTGCGCGATATAAGAACCGAGACCATGCGCGGCGACGCGGGTATCGCCCCACTGCACGAACTCCGCGACGATGCTCGCGTTCCACGCGCCGCCCGACGCAGTGATTGCGCCCGTCACGTAGTACGGGAACACGCCCGGCAGCATCACCTGACGCCACCACTGCCAGCCGCGAATGCGGAAATTCTTCGCGGCTTCGCGATAGTCGTTCGGATAGGAGCTCGCGCCTGCGATTACGTTGAAGAGGATATACCACTGCGTGCCGAGCACGATCAGCGGCGACAGCCAGATATCCGGGTTCAGGTGGAAGCGCACGATCACGATCACGAAGACCGGGAACAGCAGGTTGGCCGGGAACGCGGCGAGAAACTGTGCAATGGGCTGGATCTTCTGCGCGAGCGCCGGACGCAGTCCGATCAGCACGCCGATCGGCACCCAGACCACCGACGCGATCGCGATCAGCAGGATCACGCGCAGCAGCGTGATGAGGCCGAGCACGAACACGTGGCCCACTTCGCCGAGCGTGACGCCGGTGCGTACGTACGCGATCACGTGATACACGACGTACACCGTCAGCAGGATCACGAGAATCGTCCACACGATGTCGCCGACGCGCGACGACTTCTGCCGCTGCGGAACGTGGAAGCGCACCCGGTTGAACGAAGGCAGCCGCAGCGGTATCCGCGCGGCCCGCGCGAACATCCAGCCGAGCGGCACGAGCAGCCGGTGGATCAGCCGCGTGCGGCGGATCAGGTCGAGCAGCCACGACTCCGGCGCATGGCCCGAACTCGTGTTCTCCATGCGGAACTTGTCGGCCCACGCAACCAGCGGCCGGAACAGGAACTGGTCGTACGCGAGAATCACGACCGTCATCGTCAGGATCACCCAGCCGATCGCGTGCATGTTCTTCTCGGTGATCGCCTGCGCCAGATAGGCGCCGATACCCGGCAGCGTGATCGTGTTGTTGCCGACGGTGATCGCCTCGGATGCGACGACGAAGAACCAGCCGCCCGACATCGACATCATCATGTTCCAGATGAGGCCCGGCATCGAGAACGGCACTTCGAGTTTCCAGAAGCGCTGCCACGACGTGAGGTGGAACCCGCGCGACACTTCGTCGAGATCGCGCGGCACGGTGCGCAGCGACTGGTAGAAGCTGAACGTCATGTTCCACGCCTGGCTCGTGAAGATCGCGAAGATCGCCGCGAGTTCGGCACCCAGCACGCGGCCGGGGAACATCGCCAGAAAGAAGGTGACCGTAAAGGAAATGTAGCCCAGCACCGGCACCGACTGCAGGATGTCGAGAATCGGCACCAGCACCAGCCCGGCGCGACGACTCTTCGCGGCGAGCGTGCCGTAGACGAGCGTGAACGTGAGCGACGCGACCATCGCGGCCAGCATGCGCAGCGTCGTGCGCATCGCGTATTCGGGCAGATTCGTCGGCGCGAGCGAGATGACCTGGCTCTTCAACGTCGAGATCGGCGCCATCGTCTGGTGGAAACCGATCGCCGCCATCGCGATCACGCAGAGGATCAGCGGGAACGCGACGAAGTCCCAACCATTAGGCAGGAGCCGCCACGCGGATGCATTGGCGGTACGTTTCAGATCGAAACTGAAATCCATCAGACGCCCTCCCGAAAGCGACGGGCCGAGGCTAGGCCGGCAGTGAACGGCCGCATCGAGTGCGCGGCAAGGCAAAGCGATCGGTCCGGAAAGCGGAGATCAAACAGGTCTGGACGCATGTGCGCGATGATTCGTTGGCGTTAAGCGTTGGCGTTAAGACGCGGTGCCGGTCAAGCGGCGCGATGCGCCCGGAAGCCGGCGGGCTTTCCTTTTTGGACGGCACGACACTACTACAACCTGTGTTTCAGGCACAACCTTTCGCGGCTCGCGAAGCACCAGAACGACGGCCTCGACGTACCGGCGACCGCTCGCCGTCGCGTACGAACCACAGGTTTGCCCTACTCACCCATTCAGAAAACGTCGACGAAAGCCGTTATGAACCTGACGGCGTGCGTGCGAATGAGAACACATCCGGGCTACCGCCCGACGGTTAAAATCGAGGCGCTACGCCAGAGGCCACTGTGCCTGTGGTCATGCAAGCGGCCCATCGGGCCGTCCGCCGCGACACATGGGGGCGCGGCATATAGTCAGTTGGACAGACCAGAGGGTCGATGAACAGCACAACCTTGCGCCGTGCGGCCTGGCCGATCAGCTTCCTGCTGATCGTGCTCGCCTGCTGGTTCGCAGCCGACGCCGCCGCGGACCGGATGGTACAGCAAGAACTCGACACCGCCTTGCGCACGCAGCGGCAGATGTCCGCGTCCGTCGTCGACAACATGGCGGAGGTGATCGCGAGCGACCTGGCGCTGTCCCGTGCGATCCCCGCGACGATGGCCGAACTGGACGTGGTCCAGCGCACGCTCGCGCAATCGCAGGATTATGCCGCGAACGCCAGCGACACGGAACCCGCGCGCCGCGCGCAACTCTCCGGAAAACCGTCGCTCGCGTCGGTCAGTGCGTTCCTGCACGACGCGCAAGGCTACTCGGGACTCGACATCCTCTGGCTCGTCAACGCGAACGGTCTGTGCGTCGCGTCGAGCAACGCGACGACCCCCCGCTCGTTCGTCGGCATCGACATGCGTTCGCGCGCCTATCTGACGAATGCATTGCTGGGCGCTTTCACGGAGGTCTACGGCGTGGGCCGCACGAATGGCGAGCCCGGAATCTTCATCGCGGCGCCGGTCTACGACGACGGTCTGCTGGTCGGCGCGGTGGTCGCCAAGGTCGGCATCGCGCGGCTGCGCCACTGGGTCGCGCGCGCGGGCACCTTCGTCACCGACGACAACGGCGTCGTCATCATGGCGCACGACGCGTCGCTCGAAGGTCACGCGCTGCCCGGTTCGAACGTGATGCGCATGAGCGCGGCACAACGCTTCGCCATCTACCGGCGCGACGCGTTTCCCGACATCCGCATCCAGCCCGCGGAGCAATTGCGTCGCGACGCGGCGTGGGTGCCCGAGGTGCTCGCCGCGCAGCTGTTCGATACGTCGATGCGCCGGATGCCCGCGCTGTACGAAGCGCGCAGCGGCTTGAACTCGGGACTCGGCGCGCACCTGGTCGATCCGGTCGTCGCGTGGCCGGAACTGATGCGCACCCACAAGCGCGACCGTCTGCTGGTGTTCGTCACGCTGGCCGGCGCGAGCGCGCTCGCGTGCGTGATCGCGATGTCGTACCTGCGCGAGCGGCGCCATCATCGCGCGACGCGTCATCTCGCCGAGCAGTTGCAGTCGGCGAACACGCTGCTGTCCGCGGAAGCACGTCACGACGCACTGACCGGCGCGCTGTCGCGGCGCTACTTCCTGGACTTGCTACGTCATGAGATCGACGACGCGCGGCTCGCAGGCGAGCCGTTGTGCATGGCAATCGCCGACCTCGACCACTTCAAGCAGATCAACGACCGCTTCGGCCATGCGGCCGGCGACCGCGCGCTCGAGCACTTCGTCGAGACGTGCCGCAGCGAGCTGCGCGACGGCGATGCGATCGGCCGGCTGGGTGGCGAAGAGTTCGGCATTCTGCTGCCTGCGACCGCGCTTGCGGCAGGCTTCGAAACAGTCGAGCGGTTGCGCAAGCGATTGCAGGACGTGCCGTCGGCGAGCCTGCCGGCGACCGTCCGGTTGAGCGTGAGTATCGGCATCACGGAACTCGGCCCCGACGAACCGTCCGAGCGGCTGATGAGCCGCGCCGACCACGCGCTGTACGCGGCCAAGTCGCGCGGCCGCGATCGCAGCGAAGCGGTTCATCCGGGCGATGCGGCGTCGGCACCGCGCACCGCGACCTCCGCGCGCTGACGTCGCGCTCGCCCTACGCAAACCCGCGTAAAGAGCATCGAGCGAAGCAAGGTATCATCGACCTTCGAGACACTTTCATCTGAAGGTTGTCGCCGCTTATTGCTCTACCGCGCTCTACCGGGAGGTTCGCATGAAGGGGAATCTGGTCATCGTCTGCCGCGATCAGGACGCCGATGCTTTCGATCATCTGCTGGCCGAATACGGCGCGTTCCAGACACGCCTGTCGTCGACGACGTGGTATCTGAAGCTGGACGTCGCACCGGAGGTGATTCAGGAGGAGATTCTCATGCGCCTCGGCAAGTACACGACGCACTACATCTTCGAAGCGGAGACCGTGACGTGGAACACGGTGGACAGCGAAGCGGCCGCTGCGCTGAATACGCTGTTCGGCGAGTAGCGGCGAGCTAGGTGCGACGCTCAGCGTGTGTATTAAACGCAGCGCGTCGCAGATATGCCCTACCGCCCCCTGCCGCCCCCTGCCGCCCTTCACCACGCAGCCTGTGCAGCCAACGTGGCCTTCGGCATCACTTCGTCCGGAAACGTCATCAGCACGCGCAGACCGCGGCCGTCGTGATTGCCGATTTCCCATTCGCCGCCCGCGCGGCGCACCAGCCGTTCGACGATCGCAAGACCGAGACCGCTGTGTCCGTTGCCGCCGCGCGCGGGGTCGAGCCGCACGAACGGCCGGCTCGCATTGATCAGATCCTGCGCGGCAATGCCCTTGCCGTTGTCGCTGACCGACAGCGTATAGCCGTCGCCCACGCGTGCGGTCGCCACGATGATCGGCGGCGCACCGTACGCATGCGCGTTGTCGAGCAGGTTCGACAGGATGCGATCGAGCGTCGCGGCCGGTAGCCGGAAGGCCGAGCCCGCAGCCAGGTTCGTGAGTACGGCCGGCGCACCGGATGCGACCGCGCGATAGCTACGCACGATCCGCTCGCACTGCGCATCGACTTCGACCGCTTCACTGCGATCGGCACCGTCGTGCGCAAAAACCAGAAACTGCTCGACGATATGCGTCAACGAATCGACGTCGCGCACGACACCATCGCGCACCTTCGCCTCGTCCATCATCTCGGCCCGCAACCGCAGACGCGCAAGCGGCGTCTTCAGATCGTGCGCGACGCCCGCGAGCATCACCGCGCGATCGTTCTCGGTGTGCGCGATGTCCCGCACCATCTCGTTGAAACCGCGCGTGAGCTGACGCAGTTCGCGCGGCCCGCGCTCGGGCACCGGCGGCACCGGTAGCCCGCGACCGAAGCGTGCAACGGCCTGTGCCAGCGAGCGCAGCGGCTGCTGCAACTGCCACGCGGCAAAGAGCGCGGCCATCACGCCGACCGAAAAGATCACCGTGAGCCACAGCATCATCCGGTCGAGCGAGCGCGGCGGCCGCAGCGGCTGCACCGGCACGACGATCCAGTTGGGGTCGGTGAGCGCGCGCACCCACAGCACGGGCGGCTTGCCGGGCCAGCCGATGCGCACCTGAGTGGTAGACGGCACCCGGTCGCGGACGTCGTCGAGGAAACGGCGCAGCCCTGCCGGCAAGTCCGGATGCTCCGGCGGCACGTCGGCACTCGCGGGGTCGACGAGTCGCACGCGCGACGGCAAAGGCTGATCGGGGCTGTGCACGACGTGCTGACGCACGGCGTCGACGAGGAAGATCGCTTCTTCTACTGCGTAGCGGCTCTGGAACTGGTTGCGTTCCAGACGGAACATCACGTAGCCCGCGAAATGCGAGACGAGCAGCACGCCGACGACCAGCAGAGCCAGTCGTCCGAACAGCGAATCAATGGGACGGCGCATGCTGTTCGCCGTCCGGCACGAACACGTAGCCGCGCCCGCGCACGGTCTGGATGAAGCGCGGCACGGACGGGTCCGTTTCGAGAATGCGCCGCAGGCGCCAGACCTGCACGTCGATGCCGCGGTCGGTGCCGTCGTACTCGGGACCGTGCAGCAGTTCGAGCAGACGTTCGCGGGTGAGCGTGCGCATCGGGTGATTGACGAAGATTTTCAGCAGCGCGAATTCGCTGCCCGACAGCGTGAGCGGCCGGCCTTCCTGATGCAGCGTGCGCGACTGGAAGTCGAGCGTGAAGCGGCCGAACGAAAACGGCTCACGCTGTTCGGGCGCCGCCGCCGACGGCAGCGTGCGGCGACGGCGCAGCACCGCCTGCACGCGCGCGAGCAGTTCGCGTGGATTGAACGGTTTGCCGAGGTAATCGTCCGCGCCCAGTTCGAGACCGACGATACGGTCCACGTCGTCGGCACGCGCAGTCAACATAATGACCGGGATGTCGTCGCCGGCCGCGCGCAGCTTGCGCAATGCGGTCAGCCCGTCCACGCCCGGCATCATCAGGTCCAGCACGATCAGGTCGGGACGTTCGCGTTCGAGCCGCCGTTCGAGCGACCCCGCGTCGTGCAGCACCGAAACCTCGATGCCTTGACGGGCGAGATAGTCGCGCAGCAGGTCGCGCAGTTCGACGTCGTCGTCGACGACAAGAATTTGAGTAGCCATGGTGCGAAGTTTAACGCGCCAGACCAGCCGGATCGGCCCTCGCCGGTCGTCAAAGGGTTACCGGGTGTTACCGCGAAAGGCGCGAGTAATGTCGCGTAACACCGGCGATGCCCGTCGTAACACGACGCATCGCGCCCACCTCTACGCTGTGTCTTACCGGATGCGGCCACGTCGATTCACTGGTTGCCGCGTCGCCGGCCTAGTTCATCACAAGGAGCCTCTCAATGTCCAACACTATGTCCGCGAAGACTTCGCGCCTCTTTGCCGTCGCCGCGGCATCGCTTGCTCTCGTCACCGGCCTGGCCTACGCGGCCGCTCCGGCCTCCGCCCCCGATGGCGGTCCCGGCGGCTGGCACGGCGGCCACTTCATGAAGCAGATCAAGGCGCTGCACGACCAGCTGAAACTGAACACCGACCAGGAACGGCAATGGCAGGCCGCGCTCGACACGATGAAGCAGGGCCGCACGGCTGCCCGCGCGAATCACGAGCAGATGAAGCAGCAGTTCCAGACGATGCAGCAACAGCCGATCCTCGATCTGAACGCGCTGCATAGCGCGCATCAACGTATCGAGCAGCAGGATGCGCAACTGCGCGAACAGACCGCGACCGCGTGGCTGAACTTCTACAACGGCCTGAACGACCAGCAGAAGACCATCGTCAGCACCGCGCTCAAGCAGCACTTCGCGAAGATGGCGGCGCGCCACGAGAAGATGCACGAGCGCTGGGAGCAGCGTCATGATGGCGCTGCGTCGTCGGCGGCCATTGGTTTGAAGCCGTAACGCTGTGTTCGACGTGACCGGCGGCTGTCGCTGTCGCCGGGCAAGAAAAAACGCCACGGGCTTTTAAGGCCCGTGGCGTTTTGCGTCTGTCGTCGAGTAGACGGCCAGGCGCTAAAGCAGCAACCGCACGCTCACGCGAGATCGAACAGCAATACCTCGGCTGCGTCGCCGTTCTCGATCGTCACCGTATCGACGTCGGCGATCATCGCGGCGTCGCCGGCCTGCAACGCGTTGCCGTTCACCGTCACCGCGCCGCGCGCTACGTGCACGTAGGCGCGCCGCCCGGCCGGCAGCGCAAACTGCGCGCGCTCGTCGCCGTCGAACAGCCCCGCGTGAATCGACGCGTCCGAGTGAATCGTCACCGAGCCGTCGCGTCCATCCGGCGACGCAACCACGCGCAGACGACCGCGCTTGTCTGCTTCCTCGAAGCGCTTTTCCTCGTAGCCTGGCTGATCGCCCTGCCGCTTCGGCAGAATCCAGATCTGCAGCAGATGCAGCGGCGCATCCTTCGACGCGTTGAACTCGCTGTGCATCACGCCGGTTCCGGCGCTCATCCGCTGCACGTCGCCTGGGCTGATCGTCGAGCCGTTACCCATGCTGTCGCGATGCGACAGCCCGCCGTCCAGCACGTAGGTCACGATTTCCATGTCGCGGTGGCCGTGCGTGCCGAAGCCCCGGCCCGGTGCGATGCGGTCCTCGTTGATCACGCGCAGCGGTCCGTACTGCATGTGCGCGTCGTCGTAGTAATCGGCAAACGAAAAGCTGTGAAACGAGTCGAGCCAGCCGTGGTTGGCGTGGCCCCGTTCGGCCGAGCGGCGAATCCCGATCATGTCGATCTCCAGTGTCATTGCGATGGTACGAATGTATGGCCGACCTGCCCGCAGGACAATCCGCATCGCCGCACAGGATCGTTTCGGCAATCCACTCAATGCGCGTGCTCGCCGCCTGCCGGATTCCGCCGCTGCGTTGCCCGGTCCGGCTGGCGCGAGGCGCGGCTTCGGGTAAAATACCGCGCTTTTCGGGCGTACAACGGCGGCAGTGGGCCGGCGCGGGGTCGCGCGGCACTGTTTCCGGCATCCGGATCGCGGGCACACAGCGATGCCCGGCTGGATGCGCGATACATTTTTGACCGCCTAGAATAGCGACGGCCGGCTCACTGCCGGCGGTCGTCGGGATCGCCGGATCGCGACGACCGGCAATACAGGAGAAACATGAGGAAGCTCGCACTGTGCGTAGCGCTGGCCATGCTGGCCACGGGCGCTGCCGCAAAAGAATGGAAGACGGTGCGCATCGGGGTCGACGCCAGTTATCCGCCGTTCGAATCGAAGGCGCCCAGCGGCGACGTCGTCGGCTTCGACGTCGATCTCACGAAAGCGCTCTGCGCGCGGATGCAGGTCCGCTGCGTGTGGGTCGAGCAGGATCTCGACGGGATGATTCCCGCGCTGAAGGGCAAAAAATTCGATGCGATCGTGTCGTCGCTGACGGTCACCGACCGGCGCCGCGAACAGATCGACTTCTCCAGCAAGCTGTTCGACTCCCCTGCCCGCATGATCGCGCGACGCGGTTCGCCATTGCTGCCCACGCCGCAGTCGCTGCGCGGCAAGCGCATCGGCGTCGAACAGGGCTCGACGCAGGAAACCTACGCGAAAACCTGGTGGGAGCCGAAGGGCGTCATCGTCGTCACCTACCAGAACCAGGATCAGGTCTACGCGGATCTCGCCTCGGGCCGTCTCGACGCGACACTGCAGGACGAATTGCAGGCAGACGCAGGCTTTCTGAAAACGCCGCGCGGCCAAGGTTTCGCATGGGCCGGGCCGGCACTGCAGGATCCGCAAACGCTCGGCGACGGCACCGCGATCGGCCTGCGCAAACAGGACGCCGATCTGAAGGCGGCGTTCGACCACGCGCTCACCGAGATCCACCGCGACGGCACCTTCGACCAGATCGCGAAACGGTACTTCGCTTACAGCATCTATTCGAGTCACTGAAACCAGACCGGCGGCACGCGACGGTCCGCCGTCGCGGCCGCCTTGCATCACCGGCTCGGGGCAAGCCCGATGGGCGATCCGCAGCCGGCGTAATACAGTCGTAGCGCAGCAAAGAATCGAGTTGGGAATCAAGCTGGAAAAAGCGCTGCCGCGCCGGCAACGGCACAGCAGTCATGATTTGCACAGCGGTCCGCCGCGTGCGGCGCACCATCCGGAACCGGAATCGCAACCGGGACAGCCGGTGCGCCGCACGAAGCGGCCGCGTCTTTCGCGGCGCACCACGAGTGCGTCGTCGGGGACCCTCCTATGTTGCTTCAAGGCTATGGCCCGCTGATCCTGTCGGGCACCTGGCAAACCGTCAAGCTGGCGGTCCTGTCGCTCGCGTTCGCGTTTCTGCTCGGCCTGATCGGCGCGGCGGCGAAGCTGTCGAAGAACCGCGTCTCGTCCGGCCTCGGCACGCTCTACACGACGCTGATCCGCGGCGTTCCCGATCTCGTGCTGATGCTGCTGCTGTTCTACAGCATCCAGATCTGGCTCAACAATCTGACCGACCTGCTCGGCTGGGATCAGATCGACATCGATCCGTTCGTGGCCGGCGTCGCGGTACTCGGCTTCATCTACGGCGCGTACTTCACCGAGACCTTCCGCGGCGCGTTCCTCGCGGTGCCGCGCGGCCAGCTCGAAGCGGGTGTCGCGTACGGGATGAGCGGCTGGCAGGTGTTCTCGCGAATCATGTTCCCGCAGATGATGCGCTTCGCGCTGCCCGGTATCGGCAACAACTGGCAGGTGATGGTCAAGGCCACCGCGCTCGTGTCGATCATCGGCCTCGCCGACGTCGTGAAGGCATCGCAGGATGCCGGCAAGGGCACGTTGCGGTTCTTCTTCTTCACGCTGCTCGCCGGCGCGGTCTATCTCGCGATCACCGCTGTATCCAACCTGGTGCTGATGTACCTCGAAAAGCGCTACTCCACCGGCGTGCGCAAGGCGGACCTATGACCGAGCTGTTTCAGGAATACTGGCGCAACTATCTGTACACCGACGGCTATCGCTTCACCGGCGTCGCGATCACGTTGTGGCTGCTTGCCGTGTCGATCGGACTCGGCTTCTGTCTGTCGGTGCCACTCGCGGTGGCCCGCGTGTCGAAGAAGAAATGGCTGTCGACGCTCGTCTGGCTCTATACGTATGTGTTCCGCGGCACGCCGCTCTATGTGCAGCTGCTGCTGTGCTACACCGGGCTCTACAGTCTCGAGATCATCCGCAATCACGAACTGACCAACGCGTTCTTCCGCGACGGCATGCACTGCACGCTGCTCGCGTTCACGCTGAACACCTGCGCGTACACGACCGAGATCTTCGCGGGCGCGATCAAGGCGACTGCCTACGGCGAGATCGAGGCGGCGCGCGCATACGGGATGTCGTCGTTCACGCTGTATCGCCGGATCATCCTGCCGTCCGCGCTGCGCCGTGCGCTGCCGCTCTACAGCAACGAAGTGATCCTGATGCTGCACGCGACGACGGTCGCCTTCACCGCGACGGTCCCCGACATCCTGAAGATCGCGCGCGACGTGAACTCCGCGACGTATCAGTCGTTCGGCGCGTTCGGCATCGCCGCTTTGCTGTACCTCGCCATTTCGTTCACGCTGGTGGCCCTGTTCCGCCGCGCCGAACGCCGCTGGCTCGCCTACCTGCGACCGCAGGGCAAATAAGCCAGTCAAGGAACCAGATGAATACCCAGACGCAAAAGCTTTTCGTCGACAACCTGCACAAACAGTACGGCGACAACGAAGTTCTCAAGGGCGTATCGCTGCGCGCGAATCGCGGCGACGTGATCAGCGTGATCGGCTCGTCGGGCTCGGGCAAGAGCACGATGCTCCGCTGCATCAACTTTCTCGAGCAGCCGAACGCGGGCCACATCTTCGTCGACGGCGAAGAAGTGCGCACCGCGAAAGATCGCCAGGGCGCGTTGCGCGTCGCCGATCACAAGCAGTTGCAGCGCGTGCGCACCAAACTCGCGATGGTCTTCCAGCACTTCAACCTGTGGGCGCACATGACGGTGCTGGAAAACGTCGTCGAAGCGCCGCTGCATGTGCTCGGCCTGTCGCGCAAGGAAGCCGAAGACCGCGCGCGCATGTATCTCGAGAAGGTCGGGCTGGCGCCACGCGTCGAGAAGCAGTATCCGTCGCATCTGTCGGGCGGCCAGCAGCAGCGCGTCGCGATCGCACGCGCGCTGGCGATGCATCCGGACGTGATGCTGTTCGACGAACCCACGTCCGCGCTCGACCCCGAACTCGTCGGCGAAGTGCTGAAGGTGATGCAGACGCTCGCCGAGGAAGGCCGCACGATGATCGTCGTCACGCACGAAATGGCATTCGCACGCAACGTGTCGAATCACGTGATGTTCCTGCATCAGGGACGCGTCGAAGAGGAAGGTGCGCCGGACGACGTGTTCGGCCAGCCGAAGAGCGAACGTCTGCGACAGTTTCTGGCGGGTAGTCTGAAATGACCTGAACCGGGACCGCGAACGGGCTTCACCCCGGATGTAGTCAAAGTAGTTTTACAAGGCGCCTACGGCGCCTTTTTATTTGGCCTCGCGGATGCACGTTTCGCGCCTCCAGATCCCACAAAGTGCACCAAAACCACCATTTCAAGGCTTACTCCCGACGATTTTCAGCGTCAATAGTGGCAATCCTTAAGATTGCCTGCCCGAATCCGTGTTTCCCTTACCCCATAAGGCTTTGAAGGGTGTAAAGCGGGTTTGTTTAGTATCGTTGTGCACGACAGTATTGCAATTTGGCGACAACTGTTCGTAGGGGCAGCAATTTCTTCGCCCACGGGAGGCTATTTTTGCTAAATTAGTAACCAAAGTAGCAAAACAAAGTTGATTAAAAGTAGTTTCACTTCAAAGCACACAGGAGATACCGGTCGCGAGGGATCGGCAGACGAGTAGACAGCCGCCACGGCTGCCCGTCACGAGACCATGCCCGCGCCCCGCCCGCGAATCTCCCCAAAACAAATTCTGCCCGGCGTTTTACCGCGTCCGGGCACTGTTGCAGTACTGGGTTTACTTTCTGACAGGGTATGGAGGAGAAGATGAAGAAAGCTTTGCTCGCGGCTTCGCTGCTGTCGATCGGCGTAGCGGCACATGCACAGAGCAGTGTGACGCTGTACGGGCGCCTCGATGCTGGGCTCGAATACATGACTGGCGTCCCGACGGGCGTTGGTGCGAACGGCCAGGCAACCGGCAGCTCGCATCGCTTCAAGGCCGAGAGCGGCGACTGGGGCACGAGCCTGTGGGGTTTGAAGGGCGCTGAAGACATCGGTGGCGGTACGAAGATCGTGTTCCAGTTGGAAGGCAGCTTCAACACGATGAACGGCACGGGTCCGGGTAACAACGGTCTCTTCAATCGGTGGGCGACGATCGGTGCATCGAACAATGCATACGGTACCCTGCTGTTGGGCCGCGAACTCTTCATCTCGAACGGCGTGTGGGACTTCGATCCGTTCGGTCAATCGAACTGGTCGTCGGCATCGCTGGTCCGTGGTCGTAACTGGCCGCAATCGAGCAACAACATTTCGTACCAGTCGCCGAAGATCGCCGGCTTCGACTTCTACGGCCAGTACGCGCTGTCGAACGCAACGAGCTGGAATGCCAACCCGGCTCCGGGTGGGCAAGGCCGCGAAGGTGGTGCACAGATCACCTACACGTCGTCGCTGTTCCAGGTCCGCGGTATGTATGACGAAATCCGCAACCCGGCCAACGGTCAGTTCACCGATCCGTTCACGGCTTCGCGTGAATACACGGCAGCAGTCAACGTGTTCCTCGGCCAGTTCAAGATCCAGGGCGCGTATCAGGCGATCCGCACGTCAGGCGGCACGGCAACGGCCGGCCAGGCACCGACGGCGCTCGATCACGAATGGGGCGGTGTGACGTGGCAAGCCACGCCGGCAGCCGCGCTGATCGCGGCGGTCTACCACGTGAACGCGAACAAGGGTCAAGGCAACGCAACGATCTACACGATCGGCGGCAGCTACAACCTGTCGAAGCGCACGCTGCTCGACATCCAGATCGCTTCGGTCCGGAACAGCAAGACGGCTAACTTTGGCCTGAACGCGAACAACGAAGGCGACACCGCTGCAACCGACAACCCGCTCGTCGGCCACAGCCAGTCGGGCGTGTACGCCGGTATCCAGCACTCGTTCTAATCGAACGTAGCTGACAGAACAGAAGCAAGAGACGTTTTCACGCTGCTGCGAGAGGCGCGTATCGGTGCGATATCTGCAAGGGTATCGCACCGTTTTTTATTGCCCGCGCAGTACATGATGCTGCGCGATGCCGGCACACATCAAACGTAAATCACACCGACGCCGTCTCGCAATACAACAACCGCTACGACCGCACGACGTCGACCAAACTCAAACCGCCGCTTCGTTCTCTTCGCCGGTACGAATGCGGATCACCCGCTCGACTTCCGCGACGAAGATCTTGCCGTCGCCGATCTTGCCGGTGCGCGCCGCACCGATGATCGCGTCGATCACCTGATCGCACTGATCGTTCGCGACCACCACTTCGATCTTCACCTTCGGCAGAAAATCGACGACGTATTCCGCGCCGCGATACAGCTCGGTATGACCTTTCTGGCGACCAAAGCCCTTGACCTCGGTCACGGTCAAACCCGTGAGACCCACTTCGGCCAGCGCTTCACGCACTTCGTCGAGCTTGAACGGTTTGATGACTGCGGTGATGCGTTTCATGGCGTCCCTCTTTCGGTCTACGGTGCAAAAACTGGCTGGAACAACACAGCGGATGCTGCCGATTCTACGCTGCGCTTAATCGGCTGCACTTCGTCGGCGCACGCCGCGTCATTCGACGGGTTCGGTATAACGCGACGTAATCGGATAACGCCAGTCGCGCCCAAACGCGCGATGCGTGACGCGAATACCGATCGGCGCCTGACGTCGCTTGTATTCGTTGATCTTGATGAGTCGCGTCACGCGCTGCACGTCGGCGGCGGCAAAACCGGCCGCGACGATTTCCGCAAGCGAGCGATCCTCTTCCATGTACATGCGCATGATCGCGTCGAGCACTTCGTACGGCGGGAGACTGTCCTGATCGGTCTGGTTCTCGCGCAGTTCGGCCGACGGCGCGCGCGTCAGAATCCGCTCCGGAATCACGTCGCGCTTCGCGAACGTCGTCGCTTCGTTGCGATAGCGGCACAGCCGGTACACGAGCGTCTTCGCGATGTCCTTGATCACCGCGAAACCGCCGGCCATGTCACCGTACAGCGTGCAGTAGCCGACCGCCATTTCGCTCTTGTTGCCGGTCGTCAGCACGATCGAGCCGAACTTGTTGGATAGCGCCATCAGCAGCGTGCCGCGCACGCGCGCCTGGATGTTCTCTTCGGTTGCGTCTTCCGCGCGGCCCGCGAATTCGTCGGCGAGCGACGCGCGGAACGCGTCGAACATCGGCGCGATCGCGATCTCGTCGTAACGCACGCCGACACGTCGTGCCATTTCGGCGGCATCGCTGGTGGAAATATCCGCGGTGTAGCGCGACGGCATCATCACCGCGCGCACGCGATCCGCACCGAGCGCATCGCACGCGACCGCAAGCACCAGCGCCGAATCGACGCCGCCCGACAAGCCGATCAGCACCCCCGGAAAACCGTTCTTGCCGATGTAGTCGCGCACGCCGACGACGAGCGCCGCGTACACCTGCGCTTCGACGGACTGCTCGGGCGCGATCGTCATACGCACCGGCTCCGCACCGTCGAACTCGACGATCGCGTGCCCTTCCTCGAACTGCGCCATCTTCGCGACGACTTCGCCGTGCGCGTCGAGCACGAACGAGCCGCCGTCGAACACCAGTTCGTCCTGGCCGCCGACCATGTTCACGTAGACCATCGGCAAACCGGTCTCGCGAATCCGCGCGCGCAGGATGTCGATGCGCACCGCTTCCTTGTTCACGTGATATGGCGAGCCGTTCGGAATCAGCAGCACCTGCGCGCCGGCCGCCTTCGCGAGCTGCGCCGCCGATGCATGCCAGACGTCTTCGCAGATCACGACGCCATACTTCACGCCGTCGAGTTCGAACACGAACGGCTTCGGACTCGACGCAAAGTAACGCTTCTCGTCGAATACTTCGGTGTTCGGCAGATCCTGCTTGCGATACGTGCCCACCACCTCGCCGTCGACGATCAGCGACGCCGCGTTGAACGTGTCGACCGGCGGCAGACCGCGCTCGATCGGCGCGTTTGCATTACCATGGCCGAGCCCTGCATCGCGATGCGGATGTCCGACTAGCACATGCAGGCCCGCGAACGGCCGTAGCTGTTGCGCGAGATCGGCGAGCGCCGCGGCACTCGCCGCGTAGAACGCGGGACGCAGCAGCAGGTCTTCGGGGGGATAGCCGGATAGTGCGAGTTCCGGCGCGATCAGCAGCTTCGCACCATCGTTGTGCGCAGCGCGTGCTGCGTCGACGATCTTCGCGACGTTGCCGGCGAAGTCGCCGACAGTGACATTGAGTTGGGCAAGAGCGATTCGGGTCTTCATGGCGGGATAGTGGCAAGCCCCGCGGCTTGCCGGCTGCGGCGGCTTCAGTGGCTCGGCAAGACGGACTGAAAACGGATCGAACACCGGAATAACGAACGGCGCGTGTCGTGTTGACGCGCGCCGGACATCGGGACATTCACACAGATTGACTCAGGAACGTTTTGATTATCGCACGGGCATTCTGGCCTCGCCGCTCGAGATCGACGCAGCCGAATGGAACGCCCTCCTCGCCGCCCAGGCGCAACCCACGCCGTTTCTGCGCCACGAATTTCTGGGCGCGCTGCACACCACGCAATGCGCGGTCGCGGAAGCCGGCTGGGCCCCGCAGTTCGTCACGCTGACCGATCCGCGCACGGAGCGCCTCGTCGCAGCCGCGCCGGTCTACGCGAAGGGACACTCGTACGGCGAATACGTGTTCGACTGGGCGTGGGCCGACGCGTATAAACGCAACGGGCTCGAGTACTACCCGAAGCTGCTGTGCGCGGTGCCGTTCACGCCGGTGCAGGGCACGCGCCTCCTCGCCGCGAATGAGCACGCGCGCCGCCATCTCGCCGCGACGCTCGTCGCGTTCGCGGAACAGGCCGACGTGTCGTCGCTGCACGTGCTGTTCCCCACCGCCGACGAAGCCGACGTGCTCGCCGACCTCGGCATGATGCGTCGCGAGGGCGTGCAGTTTCACTGGCTCAACGACGGCTATCGCGACTTCGACGATTTCCTGTCGACGCTCGAACAGAAGAAGCGCAAGAACATCCGCGCGGAGCGCCGCAAGGTGCATGAAGCTGGCATCTCGATGCGCCGCGTGCGCGGCCCGGATATCGACGACGCCGACTGGCGCTTCTTCAGCAAGTGCTACCGGCAGACGTATCGCGAGCACTTTTCGAGTCCGTATCTGAACCTCGACTTCTTCCGCACGATCGGCGCGGCGATGCCGGAGAACCTGATGCTCGTCGTCGCCGAATTCGAAGGCAAGCCGATCGCGAGTTCGCTCGTCGTGTACCAGCGCGATGAAGCAGGTGGCGGAACGCTATATGGTCGCTACTGGGGTGCGCTCGAACACGTGCCGTGCCTGCATTTCGAAACTGCGTATTACCAGCCGCTCGAATTCTGCATCGAAGAAAAACTCTCGACGTTCGAAGGCGGCGCGCAGGGCGAACACAAGATGGCGCGGGGCTTTCTGCCGACTGTCACGCATTCGGCGCACTGGCTCGCGCATCCCGCGTTCGCGGATGCGGTCGCGCATTTTCTCGACAGCGAGAAGACCAACATTCACGCATACGTCGACGAGCTGCGCGAGCACAACCCGTTCCGTAGCTAGAAGCAAACGTACGGCGTGCCCGGCTCGCGGCAGCGCGCGCCGATGAGCGATATGATGAAACGGACCACGGAGCCGTGTCCGCTGTTAATCACCCCACCCATCGACTCGCTCCGTTCCCCTGACCACGACGCCCTGCCCTCCGGCAGGCCCCGTCTTTCATGCAAAGGAGCACACATGGAATATCGCCTGCTAGGACAAAGCGGTTTCAAGGTTCCGGTACTCAGCCTCGGCACGGGCACCTTCGGCGGCGGCAACGATTTCTTCAAGGCGTGGGGATCGACCGATGCGGACGGCGCACGCAAGCTCGTCGACATCGCGCTCGACGCGGGCGTGTCGATGTTCGACAGCGCCGACATCTATTCGGACGGTCTCGCGGAAACCATCCTCGGCAAGGCGATCTCGGGTCGCCGCTCGCAGGTCATCGTCTCGACGAAGGGCACGTTCCGTCTCGGCGATGGCGCGAACGACGTCGGCTCGACGCGGCATCACCTCACAGAAGCGATCAACAACAGCCTGAAGCGGCTCGGCACCGACTACATCGACGTCTACCAGCTGCACGGCTTCGATGCGCTGACGCGCGTCGAAGAAACGATGCGCACGCTCGACGATTTCGTGCGCGCGGGCAAGATCCGCGTCGTCGGCTGCTCGAATTTTTCCGGCTGGCACCTGATGAAATCGCTGTCCGCGTCGGACCGCGAAGGGCTCGTGCGGCATTCGGCGAACCAGGCGTACTACTCGCTGATCGGCCGCGATTTCGAACATGAACTGATGCCGCTCGGACTCGACCAGGGCGTGTCGACGATCGTCTGGAGTCCGCTCGGCTGGGGCCGTCTGACGGGCAAGATCCGGCGCGGTGTGGCGTTGCACGCGAACAGCCGTCTGCACAAGACATCGGACGCGGGCCCGCCGGTCGACGACGAATACCTGTTCCGCGTCATCGACGCACTCGACGAGATCGCGCAGGAAACCGGCAAGAGCATTCCGCAGATCTCGCTGAACTGGCTGCTGCAACGGCCGACGGTCGCGAACGTGATCGTCGGTGCACGCGACGAGGCGCAGTTCCGCGAAAATCTCGGCAGCATCGGCTGGTCGCTGACCGCGGAACAGAACGCGAAACTCGACGCAGCGACCCGGCTGCCGCTGCCGTACCCGTACTGGCATCAACGCGGATTCGAAGAGCGTAATCCGTCGCCGGTGTGAGGTTGCGTTAGTACTAACGTTAGCGTTGGAAAAGCCCGGCGCACGCGATGTCTGTGCTGCGCCGGTTTTGTGCGACACTCTGCGCGACGCCGTATTCCCGACATCCTTCGCCGCTCCGCTCATCTCATGCCGTGGTTCCTGTACCTGATCGAATGCGAGGACGGCAGCATCTACACCGGCATCGCAGTCGACGTCGAAGCGCGCTTCGACAAGCACGTCAACGGCACGGGCGCGCGCTACACGCGCTCGCGCAAACCGGTGCGCGTGCTCGCGTCGTTCGGGCTCGCGGACCGCGCGAGCGCATCGCGTGCGGAGTACTGGGTGAAGCGGTTGAGCGCTACCGAGAAACGTGCGCTTGCGGCGGGCAAGCGTTCGCTTGAATCGGTGCTGCCGATGCCAGTGCCCATACCGACCGACGAAACGCAGGCCAAGGACACAGCTTGATCTACCGGTAACGCGCGCTGCGCCCGGGCTCCACGAACAGACACGCAGATAAAAAAACCGCGCAGCCCTTCACGGGTCTGCGCGGTTTTTCTTTTGCAGCGAGCAGCGAGACTAGCTCGCCCCTGCTTACTTCTTGTAGTTCGCGACGCCTTCGGTAATTTCCTTGTGCGCAGCAGCCTGGTCGGCCCAGCCTTCGACCTTCACCCACTTGCCCTTTTCGAGCGCCTTGTACTGTTCGAAGAAGTGCTTGATCTGGTCTTTCAGGTATTGCGGCACGTCGTCGATCGACTTCAGGCCGGCCGTCATCGGGCAGATCTTGTCGTGCGGCACGGCGACCAGCTTCGCATCGACGCCGGATTCGTCGGTCATCTGCAGCATGCCGAGCGCGCGGGCGCGGACCACCGAGCCTGCGAGCAGCGGGAACGGCGTGATGACGAGTACGTCGACCGGGTCGCCGTCACCCGACAGCGTCTGCGGAATGAAGCCGTAGTTCGCCGGATAGCGCATGCCGGTGCTGATGAAGCGATCGACGACCAGCAGGCCGAGATCCTTGTCGGCCTCGTACTTGACCGGGTCGCTTTGCGCCGGAATTTCGATGATGACGTTGAAATCGTGCGGCAGGTCCTTGCCTGCGGGAACGTGATTGAAGCTCATGGGCGCTCTCTGGTCAGGATGAAATCGGGCGCGCGTGGCGTGGCGCGCGAATAACGGCGCGGCGCCACGGACGGCGGGTGCGGAACGCGCATTATAGCCAATCGGCCGATGGCATCCCTGTGGCGTCCCTTCGGAGATCGGCGCGATAATGGACACGACCTCAAACGCAACCCGACCTTCGGCAAGGAGCGCGCATGGCAGAAGCGAAGCATTTCATCGCCAACGAATGGGTATCGCCCGCAGGCGGCGACACGCTGCCCGTCATCGATCCCTCCGACGGCCAGCCGTTCGCGCGGCTCGCGCGCGGCAACGCGGCAGACGTCGATCTCGCAGTGGCCGCCGCCCGCCGCGCGTTCGAAGGTGCGTGGGGCGCCGCGAGCGCGGCCGAACGCGGTCGCGTGCTGCAACGTCTCGCGCTGCTCGTCGGCACGCGCCACGAAGAACTCGCGCAGCTCGAAGCACGCGATACCGGCAAGCCGCTCAAGCAGGCCCACGCCGACGCTGCCGCGCTCGCGCGCTACTTCGAGTTCTATGCAGGCGCCGCCGACAAACTCCACGGCGAGACACTGCCCTATCAGGCGGGCTACACGGTCCTCACGCTGCGCGAACCGCACGGCGTCACCGGCCACATCGTGCCGTGGAACTACCCGATGCAGATCTTCGGCCGCAGCGTTGGCGCTGCATTGGCCACCGGCAACGCATGCGTCGTGAAGCCCGCCGAAGATGCGTGCCTGTCGGTGCTGCGCGTAACCGAGCTTGCCGCCGAGGCGGGCCTGCCGGCCGGCGCGCTGAACATCGTGACCGGCTTCGGCCAGGAAGCCGGCGCGGCGCTGGCGCGTCATCCGGGCATCGATCACATCTCGTTCACCGGCTCACCCGACACGGGCCGGCTCGTCGCGCAGATGGCCGCCGACCACCACGTACCGGTCACGCTTGAACTCGGCGGCAAGTCGCCGCAGATCGTATTCGCCGACGCGGACCTCGACGCCGCGCTGCCGGTGCTCGTGTCGGCGATCGTGCAGAACGCGGGGCAGACGTGCTCGGCGGGTAGCCGTGTGCTGATCGAGCGCAGCATTTACGAGCCGCTGCTCGACCGGCTCGCCGGCGCGTTCCACGCGCTGCGCGTCGGGCCGTCGCAGGCGGATCTCGATTGCGGACCGCTGATCAACGCGAAGCAGCAGCAACGCGTGTGGGATTTCCTGTCCGACGCGCAGCACGACGGCATCGCGATGGCCGCGCACGGCGAAGTAATCGCCGATGCGCCGGAGACCGGCTTCTACCAGGCGCCGACCCTGCTGCGCGACGTCCCGCCGACCCACCGTCTCGCGCGCGAAGAAGTGTTCGGCCCGGTGCTCGCGGCACTGCCCTTCGCCGACGAGGACGAAGCGCTCGCGCTGGCAAACGGCACCGCGTACGGCCTCGTCGCGGGCGTGTGGACACGCGACGGCGCGCGTCAGTTGCGGGTCGCGCGACGCGTGCGGGCGGGTCAGGTGTTCATCAACAACTATGGAGCGGGTGGTGGCGTCGAGTTGCCGTTTGGTGGTGTCGGGCGCTCGGGGCATGGTCGTGAGAAAGGCTTCGAGGCACTGTACGGGTTCACTACGCTGAAGACGATCGCGATCCGGCACGGGTAGTTACGCCGCTGCGGCAACGACAACAACATCTAACCATTGGAGACACGGACATCATGCGGCTGACAGGCAAAACAGCACTCGTCACGGGCGGCGGCTCGGGTTTCGGCGAAGGCATCGCGAAGACCTATGCGCGCGAAGGCGCGAACGTCGTCGTCAACGATCTGAACGGCGCGGCAGCCGAGCGCGTCGCGAGCGAGATCGCTCTGGCGGGCGGCAAGGCGATCGCGGTCGCCGGCGACGTGACGCTTGCCGCCGACTGGCAACGCCTGCGTGCGGCAGCCATCGAAGATTTCGGCAGCGTGCAGATCGTCGTCAACAACGCGGGCACCACGCATCGAAACAAACCGGTGCTCGACGTCACCGAAAGCGAATTCGATCGCGTGTACGCAGTGAACGTGAAGAGCCTCTACTGGAGCGTGCAGGAGTTCGTCCCGTATTTCCGCGAGCGCGGCGGCGGTGTGTTCGTCAACATCGCATCGACGGCGGGCGTGCGGCCCCGGCCCGGCCTCGTCTGGTACAACGGCAGCAAGGGCGCGGTGATCGTCGCGAGCAAGGCGCTCGCGGTCGAACTTGGACCCGAGCGCATTCGTGTGAACTGCGTGAATCCGGTCATCGGCGAAACGGCGCTGCTGTCGGAATTCATGGGCGTCGAAGACACGCCCGAGAATCGCAAGCGCTTCCTCGCCGGGATTCCGCTCGGCCGTTTCTCGACGCCGCAGGACATCGCGAATGCGTGTCTGTTTCTTGCGTCCGACGAAGCTGAATTCGTGACGGGCGTGTGCCTTGAAGTGGATGGTGGGCGCTGCGTTTAACGTGCGGCCCGTGTGCGGTGCAAAGGCTCGAATTGCCGCACCGCACAGCAACCTGCTCGGTGTTTTCCCTCGGTCTGATGGTGCATCCGTAGACGCCGCACGCGACTAGAATCGCGAACGGCGGTACTTCATTTCTTCACACAAGAATTGCAACTACGTTGCATGGGACCCGAGTAAGCGCTAAAGCGCTAACTCGGGTCGACAGAGGAGACACCATGTCCAGCCCAGCAAGCCCGCTTCAGCCCTCCACCTTCGAAGAAGCCACCTACCGGAAAATCACCGCACGTCTCGCGCCGTTGCTGATGCTCTGCTACGTGGTCGCGTACCTCGACCGCGTGAACGTCGGCTTCGCGAAGCTGCAGATGACCACCGACCTGAACCTGTCGGACGCCGTCTACGGTTTTGGCGCAGGGATCTTCTTCCTCGGCTATTTCATCTTCGAGATTCCGAGCAACATCATCCTGCATCGCGTCGGCGCGCGCGTGTGGATCGCGCGGATCATGGCGTCGTGGGGCGTCGTGTCGATGCTCACAATGTTCGTCACCACGCCGACGATGTTCTACGTGATGCGCTTCCTGCTCGGCCTCGCCGAAGCGGGCTTCTTCCCCGGCATCATCCTGTATCTCACGTACTGGTACCCAGCGCACCGGCGCGGCCGGATGACGACGTGGTTCATGACGGCGATCGCGCTGTCCGGCGTGATCGGCGGTCCGATGTCGGGCTACATCCTGAAGACCTTCCACGGCGCGAACGGCTGGACGGGCTGGCAGTGGCTGTTCCTGCTCGAAGGCATTCCGTCGATCCTCGTCGGCGTGCTTGTGTTCTTCGTACTGGACGACCGCATCGCGAAAGCGAAATGGCTCACCGACGAAGAACGCACGCTGCTCGAACGCAACGTCGCCGCCGAGGAAGCCGAAAAACACGACATGCCGATCGCCACGGTCCTGTCGAGCGGGCGCGTGTGGCTGATGAGTCTGATCTACTTCTCGTTCGTGATGGGACTGTACGGCGTGAGCTTCTGGCTGCCGACGATCATCAAGGCCACCGGCGTCACCGATACGCTGACGATCGGCCTGCTCTCGGCGATCCCGTTCGCGGCCGCCGTGATCGCGATGGTGCTCGTCGCGCGCAGTGCCGACCGTCTGCGCGAGCGACGCTGGCACGTCGCGCTGCCGGCGCTGCTGGGTGCGATCGGGCTGGTGCTGTCGGTGGTGTGGGCGCACAACACGCTGCTCGCGATGACTGGCCTCACGCTCGCGACGATGGGCATCCTCACCACACTGCCGCTGTTCTGGAGTCTGCCGACCGCGTTCCTCGCGGGCACCGGCGCCGCCGCCGGCATCGCGATGATCAACTCGGTCGGCAACCTCGCGGGCTTCCTGAGTCCGTATGCGGTGGGCTGGCTCAAGCAGGCCACAGCGGCGAACGATTCGGGGATGTACATGCTTGCGGCGTTCATGATTCTCGGCGGGCTGCTTGCGGTGAGCGTGCCTGCGCGGCTCGTGAATAAATGATCTTGGCGCTGGCGACCGTAGGGCTCTGAAGTTAGTGCGGATACGTCAGAGTCCGTGCAAACACCGCCCTTTCGCGGCACAGTAATCGCATCCGGTCTGCGCCCTGCCGCAGGCTACCGTTTATCTCCACAGCACCCAAAATGTAATAACATTGTGTCTACCACGCAAATCGCGCGGTGGACACAATGTACATACGGTGCACCATGAAGACGACGATTCGCAGAATGGGCAATTCTCAGGGGATATTGATCCCCAAACCGATACTTTCCCAGCTTGGTTTTGAAGACGAGGTAGAGATGGAAGTCGTGAACGACGCGCTGGTGATCCGGCGGCCACAAAAATCGGTGCGCGAAGGCTGGGCGACTGCAAGCAGGAAACTGGCGCAAGCGGCAGATGACGCTCTGGTCATGGGTGAGTTCGGCAATGCCGATGACGCGGAGTCGACGTGGTAGTGCGTGGTGAAGTCTGGCTAGTCGCACTCGACCCCACCCTCGGCAGCGAAATCCAGAAAACGCGGCCGTGCGTGGTGGTCTCGCCACCGGAGCTGCACGATCACCTTCGCACCGTCATTGTTGCCCCGATGACCTCGAAAGGCCACGCAGCGCCCTTCCGCGTGCAGGTGACATTCAAGCGAAAGAAGGGCTTAATCTTGCTGGACCAGATCCGCACGGTCGATAAGGTACGGTTGGTCAAGAAAGAAGGCTCTGTTGCAGCCGATACTTTGCTCGACACCCTGCAGACGTTGCAGGAAGTGTTCGCCGAATGAACGGAAGAGCGCTTCGTCGGCACTGTCGATACTCATAACAACGTTCAACCACACGAGGACCGAAATGCGTCTTTTGCTTGCCCTGGTTTTGCCGTGGTTTCAGTTTTTCACGATTGGCCGTCCTTTCGCCGGAATCATCTGCCTGCTGCTTCAGCTCACACTGATTGGCTGGATCCCTGCCGCAATCTGGTCCGTCTACGCACTGAGCCAATACAAGACCGACCAGAAAATCGAGCGTGCGATGTCCGGTCGCGCCTGACCCGGCAGCACCTCACCGCAAGAGCCAATAAAAAACCCGCCGAGGCGGGTTTTTTTATCGTCTTCGAAAAGCCCTCTGCATCACATCACACCACATTCATCGCCAGCGCACTCTCGCGATAATGCAGGCTCGCCTTCTCCGTATCCCCAAGCTGTTCATGCAGACGCGCCAGCGCGCGATGCGAGCGGATCTTCAACGGCTCGTTGTCGGCGAGCTTCAACGCGGTTTCGAGGAACGACTGCGCCTTGCCCCACAGTTGCTGATGCAGACACAGCCGGCCCAGCGCGAACAACAGGTCGGCATCTTCCGGACGTTCGTTCTTCCAGCCTTCCGCCTTCTGGATCAGCGGCAACGCATCGCCGCCGGCGGTATCCGGATAGCGCCGCAACAGCCGCGCGTCCCAGTTCTGCGCCAGCGCTTCCTCGACGATCTTGCGCGCGTCCTGCGGACGGTTCAGCGCGATCAGCAGTTCGGCCGCGAGATCGGCGAGACGCGGCGAATGCCGTTCGACCGGCGTCAGCGAATGCCACAGTTCGAGTAGCGCATCGGCGTTGTGTCGACGATCGCGCAGCAGGTTTTCCGCCGCCAGCTGACGCAGTCGCACGGCCACCGCCGGATGAATCGCCTCGCGCTTCTCGAGCGTCTTCACGAGCTTGAGCACTTCGCTCCAGTTCTTCAACTGCTGCTGCGCGCGCAGCGTGATCTGCTGCGCGTGAATGCGTCGGCCGCCTTGCGATTGCATCTCCTTCAACGCGGCGAGCGCACCGTCCGCGTCGCGCGCGTCGGCGCGCATGTCGGCGGTCGCCATCAAACGTGCGTCCTGCCAGTCGGCGCCGTCGATCTGCGCGAGCCATTCGTCACGGCGCGCGTACTCGTGCATCCGGTGCGCCGCGTTCGCCGCGATCAGGCCAGCCGCGCCTTTGTTGTCGGCATTCGCGAGCGAGTCGCGCGCGGCCTTCTCGGCCCGCGAGAAACGTCCTGCATACAGATTGCCGATCGCATCGCGCAGCGCCGTGTGCGCCTTCGCGACACGCGAGCGAGCACGATACGCGGCGACGCGCCGCGGCATCTGCCACACGTTGCGCACGATACGCAGCAGTGCATACACGACGATGAACAGCACGATCACGCCGACGATAAACAGGTTCAGCGAAATGTCCACCCGATACGGCGGATAGACGAGCAGCACCTGCCCCGCGTCGAAGCGTCCGGTAATCGCGAGGACGACCGCGATCGCGAACAGAAAGGCCAGCCAGATGAGTGAGCGGATCGCCATGATCAACCCCGGCTACGGTACTGGTGCACGGCCTGCAGGCTCGTATCCAGATTCGGCAGCGCGACTGCGGCCGAGCCCGTGTCGACGTCCTTCACCAGATCGCGCACGGTCTGCGTCTCTTTCGACGACGCATCGAAGTAGCGCGCCAGCGCCGCATCAGCGGCATGCAGGTCGGACTTCAATGTGGTCTGGTTGCGCGACAGCAGCGCGAGCCGCGCGGACAGCAGACGCAGTTTCAGATTCTCGCGGATGAAGTAGCCCTGGTCCGGCGACACCAGCATCGCGTCGGCGTTATCGAGCCGGCGCACCTGCACGAGGCTCGTGAGTTGCTGGCCGATGCCGGTCGAAAACTCGCGCCACCACACTTTCCAGCGCGGCTCGCCGGTCGCGGCGGCGACCTGTGCGGTGTCGGCGGGCGTGGCCGCTTGCGGTGTCGCGTGCTTGATCGCCGCTTCGCCGGACAGCGGCAGCGTGTCGACGTGTTCGATCGCGTTGTCGAGCTTGATCGCGAGGCCGGTCAGGTCGGTGGACGGCGCGGCCTTCAGCTTGTCGATGTCCTGCGCGATCGCCTTGCGCACGGCCAGTACCTGCGCGCCGTCCGAGGCGGCGAGCCGCGTGTCCGCGCTCTGCAGTGCGAACAGCGCGAGCTGCGTGTTGCCGGTGAGCTGCAGCTGCTCGCTCGCGCTCGACAGCATCTGTCCGACTTCGGCGAGCGTCCAGTCGTCGCGATTGCGCGCGAGGTCGGAGTACTGCTGCTGCAGCGCCTGCGTCGTGGTCTGCGCGTCGGCGAGCTTGCCTTCGAGCTGCGAGATCTGCGAATCCATCTGATGCACGGTCGCGACGGCCTGCTCGGTCTTCACGCGCATGTCGGCGGTTTGCGCATCGTTGGCCTGCTGACGCTGCGTGAGTTGCTGATCGAGCCGGATCACCTTGCGGTTCAGCGCAAATCCGCCGACGCCCGCCGCGCACGCGATCACCACGACGACGAACCACAGCAGCGGGCCGCTGATGCCGCGTCGCTTCGCTTGCGCTTCGTACGGCGTGAACGGCTGATTGGGCGGCAGCGGCGCAGCCGTCTGGGAGGTGGAGTTCGTGGATGCGTTCGAATCAGTCATGCGTGAGTGAGCCCGTGAAGGAGCCGGAGTAGACGATGCCGGTTGAACAACGGAGGCAGCGGGTACAGAAGCGGGTACAGCAGAAGCTGCGAGCGAGCGCATCGTGTCGACGATCCGCGCGGCGCCCGCTCCGGACACCGTAATGCTATCAAAACCCAGTCCCCGCGCGATCTCCGCGATGCGCGGATGCGGCGCGACGAGCGACGCGCGTTTCAGACGGACGAGTTCGTCGGCAGTGAGATGCGCTTCGCCGAGCTCGACGAGATTGCGCACGCCCTCCGAACTCGTGACGAGCCACGCGTGCGCCTCACCGGCGAGCAGCGCGTGTACGCGCGCCCACGCGCCGATCGGCGGTTCGGGCACGAGGCGCCGGTACGCGGCGACCGTCTCGACTTCGGCGCCCGCTTCGCGCAGCCGGTCCGCGAGCCACTCGCGGCCGCCGTCGCCGCGCACGATCAGCACGCGTTTGCCTTCGAACGCGCGCTCGCCGAGTGTGGTTTCGAGCGATGCGTACAGTGCTTCGGAATCGAAGCGCGCCGATTCGTCGGCAGCCACCGACGGACAGATCACGCTGAATGCCGGCGCCTCGACGCCGTGCCGTGCAAGTGCCGCGACGCTACCCGGACCCACCACGCCGACCGGCAACGCATGCGGCCAGATCGCGGCGTAGCGCGCAAACGCGTGATCGACTGCATTCGGTGAGACGAAGACGACCAGTGCATAGCGATCGAGCGATGCGAGCGCGGCGCGCAATGGGCCGTCGTCGGCGACGTCGGCGATTTCGAGCAGCGGGAAGTCGAAGGTCGCGATGCCGGCTTGCGCGAGATCGGACGCGAGCGTGTCGGCATGCCCGTTGCCGTCAGTCGACGACGCCGGCAGCGGCCGCGTGAGGACGGCAGTGAACGCGGGAGCGTCCGCCGGCCGGTCGATGCGTGCGTCTGTCGGCGCGCCTGTCATTACGTATCGGCCGGGTTGTCGTGCGCACCGGCCGCATCGGCCGAAGTCGCGAGCGAACGGACGATATCGAACGCGCCCTGTGCTTCGAGCTGGCGCGCAACTTCGCTGCCGAGTTCGAGCGCGGCGGCGACGGTCGGCGCCGGCGACGACGCCTGCGCGTGCAGCATCCGCTGCCCGTCGGGCATCGCGACGATCCCGCTCAGATGCAGCGCGCCGTCGTGCCACGTCGCGTACGCGGCGAGCGGCACTTCGCAACTGCCGCCGAGGAAACGCGACACCATCCGCTCCGCTTCGACGGCGGTCGCCGTATGTTCGTGATGCAGCGGCGCGAGCCACGCAGCGAGTTCGGGACGGTCCGCGCGAATCTCGATGCCGAGCGCACCCTGCCCAGCCGCCGGCAGACAGTCCTGCGGATCGAGCAGCGCGGTGATACGCGCCTCGAGACCGAGGCGCTTCAGGCCGGCGGCAGCGAGGATGATCGCCGCGTAGTCGCCGCGGTCTAGCTTGCCGAGCCGCGTATCGAGATTGCCGCGCAGCGGCTTCACGACGAGCTCCGGATAGCGCGAACGCAGCATCGCTTCGCGGCGCAGGCTCGACGTCCCGACGACGCTCCCCGGCGGCAACGCCGACAGCGAGTCGTACTGGTTCGACACGAATGCATCGCGCGGATCTTCGCGCTCGAGGATCGTCGACAGCGCGAAGCCCGGCGGCAGTTCCATCGGCACGTCTTTCAGCGAATGCACGGCGAGATCGGCGCGGCCATCGGCGAGCGCGTTCTCGAGTTCCTTCACGAAGAGACCCTTGCCGCCGACCTTCGATAACGTGCGATCGAGAATCTGATCGCCGCGAGTCGTCAATCCGAGGATTTTTACGTCACAAGATGGATATAATTTGTGCAGCGCACACCGCACGTGTTCCGCCTGCCACATCGCAAGGCGGCTCTCGCGCGAAGCGATGACAAGGGTGAGGGGCAGCGCTGAAGGCGTCTCGGAATTCATTCCTGGGTAATCGTACGGCGTGTACGGCGGGATGTAGTAACGAACAATGTTAGCACGCGCTCCGGCCGTTCCTGCCGTGCGCGCGGCCATGCTGACCGGTGATCGAAAGGGAGGCTGCGGTTCGCCGCAGGGTGAGGTCCGGTTCCGCGCACGGTCGTTCGCGCAGGCAGCGGCCAGATCCGCGATGATGCAATGCGGCGCAACGTACGCCGCACGCGTCTCACGCTACGACCTGCCTCTCTCTTCCGCGCATCGAACCCGAAACATCGCATATCGCGCAGTCCCATCGCGCGCCATGTGCCGCAGTCCCCGCGTGTCCCCGTGTGTCGTACCAGCACAGACGCCGCGCGGTTTTGAGGTAGTCCGTGCCGGTTGCACGCCGTATGCTTGAGCCCTGCCCGCGTCTGTCTGCATCTGCCTTCGACAACGGCTCCGGCTTCGCATCATGCGGTGCCCCTACCCGGCGCGACGTTTCGCGCAGTTCGAGTACCCCAGCACTACAAGTACCACCGGTACCACTGGTACCACCCGCACCACCGCAGTCCAGCAGGAGCAGTTCATCTTCTTTTGACCCTGGCTTTCCCGAGGAAACCCATCGTGACGTCTTCCGGATCGGCGCGCCCCGCCCGCCGCAACACTGCATCGCTCAACGCTTCCGAGGCGGTCTCCGCCGCCCCTACCCGCTCGCCGAAAGACGCGCCCACCAAAGCGGCTAAAGCCGCCACCAAAGCCGTGAACAAACATAAGGGCAAGGCCACGACGGGCAAGCGCACAGCGAAAGCGGACCGGCAGACCAAGGCCGTCGCGCTCGACGCCGCGTTGAACGGCGCGACGCCGGCAGCGGCTGCACCGGCTGCCGAAAAGGCCGCATCGAAAACCGGTGGCCGCAACCGCGAAGACAAAGACCAGCCGCTCTTCCAGGACATCCGCTATCTGGGACGCCTGCTCGGCGACGTCGTGCGCGAGCAGGAAGGCGACGCGGTGTTCGACGTCGTCGAGACGATCCGTCAGACGGCCGTGCGTTTTCGTCGCGAGGATGACAGCGCCGCCGCGCAGACGCTCGAAAAGAAGCTGCGTTCGCTGTCGCCCGAGCAGACCGTCAGCGTCGTGCGCGCGTTCAGCTATTTTTCGCATCTCGCGAACATCGCCGAAGATCGCCATCGCAACCGCCGGCACCGCATTCACTCGCTGGCCGGCTCGGCATCGCAGCCGGGCACGGTCGGCCATGCGCTCGAACGGCTCGTCGAGGCCGGTAACGCCGCGACCCCGACCGTCCAGCAGTTCTTCAACGACGCGCTGATCGTGCCGGTGCTGACCGCGCACCCCACCGAGGTGCAGCGCAAGAGCATTCTCGACGCCGAGCACGACATCGCGCGGCTGCTCGCCGAACGCGACCAGCCGCTGACGGTCCGCGAACGCGCATATAACGAGTCGCTGCTGCGCGCCCGCGTCACGTCGATCTGGCAGACGCGGATGCTGCGCGACTCGCGCCTGACCGTCGCCGACGAAATCGAAAACGCGCTGTCGTACTACCGCGCGACGTTCCTCGAAGAAATCCCCGCGCTGTACGCCGACATCGAAGCCGCGCTTGCCGAGCACGGTCTGCCGACGCGACTGCCGCCGTTCTTCCAGATGGGCAGCTGGATCGGCGGCGATCGCGACGGCAACCCGAACGTGACCGCCGAAACGCTCGAACACGCGATCACCCGCCAGGCCGCGGTGATCTTCGAACACTACCTGGAACAGGTGCACAAGCTTGGCGCCGAACTGTCGGTGTCGAACCTGCTCGCCGGTTCGAGCGACGAACTGAAGGCGCTGACGGCCGCATCGCCGGACCAGTCGCCGCATCGCGTCGACGAGCCGTATCGCCGCGCGCTGATCGGCATGTATACGCGACTCGCCGCGAGCGCGCGTGTACGGCTCGGCGAAGGCAGCGTGCCGCTGCGCAGCGCGGGTCGTGGTGCCGCGCCGGTCCGCGCGAAGCCGTACGACGACGCCGCCGAATTCACCCGCGACCTGCACGTGCTGATCGACTCGCTTGCCCAGCATCACGGCGCGACGCTGGCGACGCCGCGTCTGTCGCCGCTCGCGCGCGCGTCGGAAGTGTTCGGCTTCCATCTCGCGAGCATCGATCTGCGGCAAAGCTCCGACATCCACGAAGCCGTCGTCGCCGAACTGCTGCGCGCGGCGGGCGTCGAGGCGGACTACGCATCGCTGTCCGAAGCCGACAAGCTGCGCGTGCTGCTCGCCGAACTCGCGCAGCCGCGACTGCTGCGCTCGCCGTATCTCGAATACTCGGCGCTCGCAAAAACCGAACTCGGCGTACTCGAAGAAGCCCGCACGACGCGCGAGAAATTCGGTGCGCGCGCGGTGCGCAACTACATCATCTCGCACACGGAAACGGTCAGCGATCTAGTCGAGGTGATGCTGCTGCAGAAGGAAACCGGTCTGCTGCAAGGCTGCCTCGGCAGCGCGCACGACCCGGCGCGCGCGGGCCTGATGGTGATCCCGCTGTTCGAAACGATCCCCGATCTGCGCAACGCACCGCACATCATGCGCGACCTGATCGCGCTGCCGGGCGTCGATACGCTGATCGAACACCAGGGCGGCGAGCAGGAAGTGATGCTCGGCTATTCGGACAGCAACAAGGACGGCGGTTTCCTGACGTCGAACTGGGAGCTGTATCGCGCGGAACTCGCGCTGGTATCGCTGTTCAACGAACGCGGCGTCACGCTGCGGCTGTTCCATGGACGCGGAGGCACGGTCGGCCGTGGCGGCGGTCCGACCTACCAGGCGATCCTGTCGCAGCCGCCGGGCACCGTCGACGGCCAGATCCGCCTCACCGAACAGGGCGAGGTGATCGCGAGCAAGTTCGGTAATCCGGAGATCGGCAGGCGCAATCTGGAGACGGTGATCGCCGCGACGCTCGAAGCATCGCTGCTGCCGCACGGCACCACTGCGCCGGCGCAACTGCCCGTGTACGAAGAAACGATGCAGAGCCTGTCCGATGCGGCGATGGCCGCGTATCGCGCGCTCGTCTACGAAACCCCGGGCTTCACCGACTACTTCTTCTCGTCGACGCCGATCGCCGAGATCGCCGAACTGAACATCGGTAGCCGCCCCGCTTCGCGCAAACTGCAGGATCCGAAGCAACGCAAGATCGAAGATCTGCGCGCGATTCCGTGGGGCTTCTCGTGGGGACAATGCCGGTTGCTGCTGACCGGCTGGTACGGCTTCGGTAGCGCGGTCGCCGCGCATCTCGACAGCGCACCGAGCGAAGCGGAGCGCACGCGCCGCCTCGCGCTGCTGAAGAAGATGCACAAGAGCTGGCCATTCTTCTCGAACCTGCTGTCGAACATGGACATGGTGCTCGCGAAGACCGACCTCGCGGTCGCGTCGCGCTACGCGCAACTCGTCACCGACAAGAAGCTGCGCAAGCACGTGTTCGAGCGGATCGTCGCCGAGTGGGAACGCACGTCGAAGGTGTTGTCGGAGATCACCGGCAAGAGCGAACGGTTGTCGGATAATCCGCTGCTCGCGCGTTCGATCAAGAACCGCTTCCCGTATCTCGATCCGCTGAATCACTTGCAGGTCGAACTGTTGAAGCGTCACCGTGCAGGCGATACCAACGCGCGTCTGCGGCGCGGGATTCACCTGACGATCAACGGGATTGCGGCGGGGTTGCGCAATACGGGCTAGGCATTGGCGTTCGGATGACAAAAAAAGCGGCCCCACGGGGCCGCTTTTTTATTGGATGCAACGTACGAAGCCGATCAGCCCAACGCCGCCCGTGCCGCCTTCACCGCCGCCCGCACCTGATCCGGCGCCGTACCGCCCGCATGATTGCGGCTCGCGACCGACCCTTCCAGCGTCAAATATTCGAACACGTCCTCGCCGAGCAGATGCGCGACGTTCGGCAGTTCGCTGCGCATTTCATCGAGCGACAGGTCGGCGATATCGCAGCCGCGATCGACGCAGATCCGCACCGCGTGCGCGACCGCTTCGTGCGCGTCGCGGAACGGGAGACCGCGCTTGACCAGATAGTCGGCCAGATCGGTTGCGGTCGAGAAGCCCTGCAGCGCAGCGGCACGCATCGCGTCCGGCTTCACCGTAATGCCGGCTGCCATCTCCGCGAAAATCCGCAGCGTGTCGGCGACCGTGTCGACGGTGTCGAACAGCGGTTCCTTGTCTTCCTGATTGTCCTTGTTGTACGCGAGCGGCTGGCCCTTCATCAGCGTCAGCAGCGCGATGAGGTGGCCGTTCACACGACCGGTCTTGCCGCGCGCGAGTTCGGGCACGTCCGGGTTCTTCTTCTGCGGCATGATCGACGAGCCGGTACAGAAGCGGTCCGCGAGATCGATGAAGCCGACGCGCGGGCTCATCCACAGCACGAGTTCTTCGGAGAAGCGCGACACGTGGGTCATCACGAGTGCAGCGGCCGCCGTGAATTCGATCGCGAAATCGCGATCGGAGACCGCGTCCAGCGAGTTCGCGCAGATGCCGTCGAAGCCGAGCGTCTTCGCAACCGCGTGACGGTCGATCGGATAGCTGGTGCCGGCGAGCGCCGCCGCGCCGAGCGGCAGACGGTTCACGCGCTTGCGGCAATCGATCATCCGCTCGCTGTCGCGCGAGAACATCTCGACGTACGCGAGCAGGTGATGACCGAACGTAACCGGCTGCGCGACCTGCAGATGCGTGAAGCCCGGCATGATCGTCGCCGCGTGCTGCTCGGCGAGGTCGATCAGCGCGCGGCGCAGGCCGGTCAGCAGTTCGCCGATCCGGTCGATCTCGCCGCGCAGCCACAGGCGGATGTCGGTCGCGACCTGGTCGTTGCGCGAGCGGCCCGTATGCAGACGCTTGCCCGCATCGCCGATCAGCGCGGTCAGACGCGCTTCGATGTTCAGGTGGACGTCCTCGAGATCGAGCTTCCACTCGAACTCGCCCCGCTCGATTTCGCCCTTGATCTGCGCCATCCCGCGCTGGATCGCCGCGACGTCGTCGGCGCCGATGATCTTCTGTGCAGCCAGCATCGACGCATGCGCGAGCGAGCCCTCGATATCGACGAGCGCGAGACGCTTGTCGAAGAAGACCGACGACGTATAGCGCTTGACGAGCTCCGACATCGGCTCAGAGAAGCGGGCCGACCAGGCTTCGCCTTTTTTGTGCAGTTGGGACGTCATGATGTTGGGCAGTGAACGAGCTATGAAATGGCTTGAAGCGGAGCGTGCGAAGGATTCGTATGACTTCGTCGCCCGAACCGCGGAAGTCGGTGATTTTAACACCCGGCGTGCGGCGAACCCGGCGTAGAGTCCGATCAAGTCTCGCGGATCAGCATCACGAGCTTCAGATCCTCGCGATGCGCGGGCTTGAACGTGATCTGGTCATAGACGACGCGCCCGTCGCGCGGATGATTGAACTCGCGCCGCCCGCCCTCGCGTTCGCCGACGTCCTGCGACGCCCAGAAGCGTGCGAACGCATCGCTCGACGAACTCAGCGCGTCGATCAGCGCGCGGGTCGGCGGGTCGTTCAGATGGCGGATCGAATCGGCGCGGAACTCGGCCGCGAGCCGCCGCGCGCGCACCTCCCAGTCGACGATCAGCTCGCGCGCCGCCGGCTCGGTGAACGTGAAGCGCAGCAGGTTGCGATCGTGCGCGCCGTCGAGCCAGCCGACGAACAGATCGGCCGCGCGCGCATTCCACGCGAGCGCGGTCCACTGGCGGTCGAGCACGTACGCAGGCGCATCGATCAGTTCGACTGCGTGCAGCAGCGTATCGGGCGCATCGGCCGCGCTGGAGTCCGGGCCCGCCGGATCGCGCTGCGCGGCCAGCTCAAACAGATACGCGCGCTCGGCACGCGACAATTGCAACGCGACGGCGATCCGCGCGAGCGCATCCGCCGATGCAGACACCGGCCGCCCCTGCTCGATCCACGTGTACCAGGTCGGACTCACGCCGCACAACTGTGCGACCTCTTCGCGGCGCAGGCCGGGCGTACGGCGTCGCGGGCCCGGCGGCAGCCCCGCCGCGTTCGGCGACAGACGCTCGCGATGCGCGCGGATGAAGTCGCCGAGCGCGCGCGCAGGCGTCGCGTCGAGTGGCGGAGGCGCATCGGTCGAGGCAGCGGTCACGGAAGCGGAAGCGGTGGAAGACGGCGTTCGGGTCATCGTTAGTCGGCCCGACGGACCGGACGGGTCGCAGGCGGGCGGGATGAAAAGCGGATCGCGCGATTCGTTCGACGTGTGGCGGAATCGGGCGGCATCCATTGTAGCGGCTGCACGCGCGGCTCGTACGCGAAGGTACGGGCGCAGTCGTCGCCAGACGACATGCACGCGTACTTGCGCCCTGTCGACGCGAGCCATGCACCGGCGATACGGGGTGCCCGCGCAGACGCATGCGCCGCGCTATCGGTTGCGCAATACCGATCCATGCGACGACTCCAACATGCCGCCGCCTGCGGTGCCCATCGAGCGCACGCACGAAGGCTCGCTCCCGTCGCCCAACTCGCGTTCGATTGCCGTCTGAACGCGATCTTCAATGCGATCGGCGGCGGGGAGCGGATCGCCTCGACGCCCTGCCGTTCACTGCGGTTCGCCCATCTACACGCAAGGCCGTGGAAACCCGATTGCTTAACCCTGACTGCGTGCCGTCAAACTTTGCCGCGCCGCATCCGTGATCCAGCCAATCCGGCTTAGCAAGCCTGACGCGGCCATCGGTGGCCACGGCTGCTGATGGAAGTCTTCGCAGATCCTCGCGAAGTCGTGCGAGGCCAGGTGGTGAAGACTCAGTAACCGTTTCGCCAATGTGCCAAGCACAACGGATTTCTGGATATCGGTCAACCCGTCCATGCGTTCAAGGAGCGGGGGGATGCCCTGACGGTCAATCACTTCGCTGGCACGTGTCACAACCTGCGCCGCATGCGCCCCTTCAAGGGTCGCGAGCCTGGCCTGACAGGTCTCGCGCATCGGTGAACCCCATTCATTGGTCTGCACGTACAGCTCGGCCAGGGGTTTGAATGAGGAGGTGCACTTCTGGGTCGCGTCGAACAAAAGATCGAAACTTTGCAGCCTCTCCTGCGGAGGAACGGCGTCGAGGCGTTCGCAGAGAACGGCGAGCGGATCATGACGCAAGTGCCGTGGAACGACGCGTTCCAGTTGATTCACCGCCTCACCGACCGCTCTCAGCGTGTTTGCCCGGGCAGGCGTGCCAGCGAGAGATGAAGCAGCCGCTTCACCATGGAAGATTCCGGCATAGCGGCGACTCACGAACTGCATTTGATGCGGGTCCAGATTCATTTCCTGAATCAGCTCATCCGGTAAATCGTCGAACGAGTGCGTCGGCGCTGTGCCCGCATGTGCCGCCGAAGTGGTCGCTGCCCCGCCAGCCAGGGGCAGGGGAATCTCGCCGAGCGCTGCTTTCGCCGAGCGCTCCGTCCGACCGACGTTATCTTCCCGCTCAGCGTGGATGTTCGTCACGCCGGGCGCGGGCAGACTCGGGCGGCGTACCGTCAGGCCACGGAACGTCGGGTTATCGGCCCGGATCGGGGCAGGCGTAGTGCGCGGTTGATCGGGTTCCGGGGCGGTCGTCGACGGAGCGTCTTCGGCGGAAAACGAGCGACGAGAATGGGGAACCTGAGTGGTACGCATGGGAGACTCCGGACACGATTACGAGGACGGACGCAGTAACGCTCCGTGGGGCAAAGCCGCAGTCCACCTTGACCTTGCGGCAAAGAGCGCTCTGCGGGCGTCACACGCTGAGTCAGTAGCGTACGTAACCTCGCCGGACATTGCGGACGGATTGCGAACTTGGGAGCAAAAAACGGAAGACCGTTATTGCACCGCGAGGAATCGCGATACGGCCGGGCACTGTCAATAAGCAGCGCCGATCCACGCGACGACAGAGGAAGTAATCGGCTGCGTCAATCGTTGCCGACCATCTCCGACAACCGCTTAACCGTCGCGATCCGCGCACCGATCATGTCGATCCGCGCATGCTCGTCGATAACCGGCGAGCTCGCGTCGCGGAACGCGACCCACGCGCGCTGCGCGCGTGCGAGTGTGGGCCGCGCGCGAGGCGGCATCTTCGCGTTGAGCCGGCGGGAGTAGCGATTCAGATCGAACATCGCGTGCTCGCAGCGCGCGTCGGCGGAACAGGCGCGCAGCCGGGGCGGCACGTCGCCGGTGCCTTCGAGCGCGGCCGCGCGACGCAATCCAAGCGCGCGGTCGCGCACCGGCTGCAATTGCATATCGGCCGCGTACAGCACGTACATCGAACCGCGCGTCGTCGCGAACGCTGCGTGCTGCATCTTCGCCTCGGCATCGCGCCACTGGGTCCAGCGCTTCTCGCTCGCTTCCCAGCGCGCACGACGCGGCGCCGATGCCTTCGCGAGCAGTTGCTGGTACGCCATGTCGAGCGCCGCCTGCCACGCGATGCGCGCGGTATCCGTGCACTGCACCTGTCCCGCAGTCGACGACATGTCGCCGCGCGCGAGACACGTGCGCATTGCGGTATCGATCGGATCGGCGGCTGCGACCTCCGCGTGTGCAACACGCACGCCCAGCGGCGCAACGCATAGCGCAAGCAAGGCCGCCGCAACCGCGCGACGGCCCCTGCTCATCCCGAGGTACAACATCTTCCCCATCGTCAGACGCGCACGCAATCGACGAAATACTCGATGCGGCCGTTGATCGTCTCGCCGACGAGCCCGTGAATATCCGTATGGAACCCCGGGAAGCGCTCGTTGAACTCGCGCGCGAAACGCAGGTAATTGACGATCGTCTTGTTGAAGCGCTCGCCCGGAATCAGCAGCGGAATACCCGGCGGATACGGCGTCAGCAGGATCGACGTGACGCGGCCTTCGAGTTCGTCGATAGGCACGCGATCGACCTCACGGTGGACCAGCTTCGCGTAGGCCTCGGACGGCTTCATCGCCGGCTCCATGCTCGACAGGTACATCTCGGTGGTGAGACGCGCGATGTCGTTCGCACGGTAGACGCTATGAATCTGCTCGCACAGATCGCGCAGACCCATGCGCTCGTACGCCGGATGATGCGACACGAACTCCGGCAGCACACGCCACAGCGGCTGGTTGTTGTCGTAGTCGTCCTTGAACTGCTGCAGCTCGGTGACCATCGAGTTCCAGCGGCCCTTCGTGATGCCGATCGTGAACATGATGAAGAACGAGTACAGCCCGGTCTTCTCGACGATGATCCCGTGCTCGGCCAGATACTTCGTCACGATCGCAGCCGGAATGCCTGAGTCGCCGAACTCGCCGTCCACGTCGAGCCCCGGCGTGATGATCGTCGCCTTGATCGGGTCGAGCATGTTGAAGCCTTCGGCGAGCGGACCGAAACCGTGCCACCGTTCGTTCGGCCGCAGGATCCAGTCTTCGCGCGAACCGATGCCTTCCTCGGCCAGCTCTTCCGGGCCCCAGACCTTGAAGAACCAGTCGTCGCCGTACTCGTCGTCGACCTTGCGCATCGCGCGGCGGAAGTCGAGCGCTTCGGCAATCGATTCCTCGACCAGCGCGGTGCCGCCCGGCGGCTCCATCATCGCGGCGGCGACGTCGCACGACGCGATGATCGCGTACTGCGGGCTCGTCGACGTATGCATCAGATACGCTTCGTTGAAGCGGTGCTTGTCGAACGTGCTGTTCTCGGAGTCCTGCACGACGATCTGCGATGCCTGCGAGATCCCGGCGAGCAGCTTGTGCGTCGAGTGCGTCGCGAACACGAGCGCGCCGGTGCGCGGACGGCCCGCGCCGATCGCGTGCATGTCCTGGTAGAACTCATGGAATTCGGCGTGCGGCAGCCACGCTTCGTCGAAGTGCAGCGTATCGAGCATGTCGCCGAGCAGATCCTTGATCATCTCGACGTTGTAGATCACGCCGTCGTACGTGCTCTGCGTGATCGTCAGGATGCGCGGCTTGAGGTTCGGGTTCTTCGCGAGCGCTTCGCGCGCGAACGGATTCGCCTCGATCTTGCGGCGGATGTTGTCCGGCTTGAACTCGTCGCGCGGAATCGGGCCGATGATGCCGAAGTGATTGCGCGTCGGCGTGAGGAACACGGGGATCGCGCCCATCATCGTGATCGCGTGCAGGATCGACTTGTGGCAGTTGCGGTCCACCAGCACGACGTCGCCCGGCGCGACCGTGGCGTGCCAGACGATCTTGTTCGACGTCGACGTGCCGTTCGTCACGAAGAACAGGTGATCGGCGCTGAAAATGCGCGCCGCGTTGCGCTCCGACGCCGCGATCGGACCGGTGTGGTCGAGCAGCTGGCCGAGTTCGTCGACGGCGTTGCAGACGTCCGCGCGCAGCATGTTCTCGCCGAAGAACTGGTGGAACATCTGGCCAAGCGGGTTCTTCAGGAACGCGACGCCGCCCGAGTGGCCCGGACAGTGCCACGAATACGAGCCTTCGTCCGCGTACTGCACCAGTTCCTTGAAGAACGGCGGCGAGAGCGAGTCGAGATAAACCTTCGCTTCGCGGATGATGTGGCGTGCGACGAACTCCGGCGTGTCCTCGAACATGTGGATGAAGCCGTGCAGTTCGCGCAGGATGTCGTTCGGCAGATGCCGCGACGTGCGCGTCTCGCCGTACAGGAAGATCGGAATGTCCGCGTTGCGGCGGCGCACTTCGGTCACGAACGCGCGCAGCGCGATGATCGCGGTCGCGAGTTCGGGCGTCTCGCCTTCCACGACGACATTCTCGACGTACGGCAGCAGTTCGTCGTCGTCGATCGACAGGATGAAGCACGACGCGCGGCTCGATTGCTGCGCGAACGAGCTCAGATCGCCGTAGCTCGTCAGCCCGAGGACTTCCACGCCTTCTTTTTCGATCGCTTCGGCGAGCGCCCGGATGCCGGAGCCCGAAATGTTCTCGGAGCGGAAATCTTCGTCGATGATGACGACGGGAAAACGAAACTTCATGGGCGATTCTCCAAAAAGAACGACCGCTGCTTCTGTTGCGCAGCGGTCACCCGACTAGCCGGTGAGTCAATGCGCTCGCGCGTCACGTTTTGGGTAACGTAACGCCGTGCTGACCTTGATATTTGCCGCCGCGATCTGCATAGGACACCTCGCAGACCTCGTCGCTTTCGAAAAAGAGCACCTGCGCGACGCCCTCGTTCGCGTAGATTTTCGCAGGCAAAGGTGTCGTATTCGAGAATTCGAGCGTGACATAGCCTTCCCATTCGGGTTCGAACGGCGTCACGTTGACGATGATCCCGCAGCGCGCATAGGTCGACTTGCCGAGGCAGACCGTCAGCACGCTGCGCGGAATCCGGAAGTACTCGACCGTGCGGGCCAGCGCGAACGAGTTTGGCGGGATGATGCAGACGTCGCCCCTGAAGTCGACGAACGATTTTTCGTCGAAGTTCTTCGGGTCGACGATCGTCGAATTGATGTTCGTGAAAATCTTGAATTCGTCGGCGCAGCGGATATCGTAGCCGTAGCTCGACGTGCCGTAGCTGACGATCTTGCGACCGTCCTCGGACGTGCGGACCTGATCGCGCACGAACGGCTCGATCATCTTGTGCTCCTCGGCCATGCGCCGGATCCACTTGTCGGATTTGATTGCCATAGTTGAACGCTGAACGTTGGTTGGTCGCTGCGCGGGTGACGGATGAAGCGGCGTCCGGCGCGCGGAGAAGCACGGTTGCCGGATTACCGGACGAAAGGCGGTTATTTTACGCGATCGTGCGAAAGGCGCCGGACTGGCGGGCGAAGCGCGGGTACGCAGCGCAATCGCAGATGAAACTCACTGCCGGATCGCCCCGCACGCGAGCGCCGGACCAACATTCTGCTGCGAGGACGCGTACGGATCGGTCGCATCGTGATGGACCAGCACTGAGCGTTGCAGCACCGAGCGCACGCCGTCGAGCGACACGTCCGGTGCGACGATGAAGCCGGCTGCGACGCCGTTCGCATCTGCATGGATGTTGCCGAGATCGCCCTCGACCCGCGCGCCGTTCTTCAGACGGTCGGCGGCCGGCGCAAAAATCTGGCCCGCGCTCGACCCATCGGCGGCGTTGCAGTCGCCGCGCTCGTGAACCTGCAGCGCGTGATCGCTGTTCGGCGGCAAGCCGTTGAGGTTGTACGTAACCTGCACGCCGTCCGAGCGCTCGATGAACGTCACGGTGCCGCGCGTCTGATTGCCGACGGTAGGAAGCAACTGCGCGTCGGCGCGCTTTTCCTGAGGCCGCAGAAACGTCGAGCAGCCGCACAGCAGTAACCCGCCTGCGGTCAGGATAATGAACGCATGTGCCGCGTGCCCGTCGATTCGTTTTCTCATGCGATCCTCTTGTCGGCGTCCGGCCGCCCCTGCGGCCAGTCTGCCGGACCTGATGAAGCCGACATGATACCGCGAGCGCAGGGCCATATTGACGCGTTCGGCCACCGTTGCTCGCGGGCGCGGCAAGGTACTCAGGTGTTCTGGATCACGATGCTCGGGAACTTCGAACTCATGTCGCGCGCGCGTTCGGCGATGTGGATCGCAACCTTGCGCGCAATCGACCCATAAATCTCCGCGATCCGGCCGTCCGGATCGGCGACGACGGTTGGGCGGCCCGAGTCGGTCTGTTCGCGGATAGCGATGTCGAGCGGCAGGCTGCCGAGCACCTCGACGCCGTATTCGCGCGCCATCCGCTCGCCGCCGCCGGCGCCGAACACGTGCTCTTCGTGACCGCAGTTCGAGCAGATGTGCAGGCTCATGTTCTCGACGATCCCGAGAATCGGAATGCCGACCTTCTCGAACATCTTGAGCCCCTTCTTCGCGTCGAGCAGCGCGATGTCCTGCGGCGTCGTGACGATCACCGCGCCCGTCACCGGCACGCGCTGCGACAGCGTCAGCTGGATGTCGCCGGTGCCCGGCGGCATGTCGACGATCAGATAGTCGAGATCGCGCCAGTTCGTCTGCCGCAGCAACTGCTCGAGCGCGGACGTGGCCATCGGGCCGCGCCACACCATCGGGTTGTCCTGCTCGACGAGGAAGCCGATCGAATTGGCCTGCACGCCGTGACCGGTCAGCGGATGCATCGACTGACCGTCTGGCGATTCGGGGCGGCCTTCGATGCCGAGCATCATCGGCAGCGACGGACCGTAGATGTCCGCATCGAGAATCCCGACCGACGCGCCGTCCGCTGCGAGCGCGAGCGCGAGGTTCACCGCCGTCGTGCTCTTGCCGACCCCGCCCTTGCCCGATGCGACCGCGACGATGTTCTTCACGTTCGGCAGCAGCTTCACGCCGCGCTGAACCGTATGCGCGGCGATCTGCTGCGACACCTCGACGCGCGCATCGGTCACGCCGGGCACCGCGCGCAATGCATCGGCGACCAGCGTGCGGATCGCTTCAAACTGCCGTTTGGCCGGATAGCCGAGCACCACCTCGACGCCGACAGTCGAGCCTTCGACCGTCACGTTGCGGAGGTTCTTCGCGGCGGCGAACGGCCGTCCTGTGTTGGGGTCTGCGACGGCCGCGAGGGCGGCGTCGACCAAAGCCCGATCGATGCTCATTGATACTCCGTGGGAACGGTTGCGGCGCGGCGAACTCGAACGTTTCGCCATCTGCCTGAAAGTGAAATAAATTGTTAGCCGGGATTGCGCAAAACGGGCTTGCCAGGCACCCTTTCGCGGCAGCAAGCTATGGAGCCCTGGCTCGATGGCTGCATGTGCTTCAGGCGTCATTGTAGTGGCTGGCGCCAGCCACTGCCCGAAGACCCTGTTGCACTGTCGTGCGGACGGCCGGGCTTCGTCGTCGGGCCGTACTACTCAAGAGAGGATTTAAAAATGAATGCAAAAATCATGACTCGCCTGTCGGTGTTCGCCGTTGTCGGCGCGCTGCTTGCCGGCTGCGCCACGCAGCAAGGCAATAACACCGCAGTAGGAACCGGCGTCGGCGCCGGTCTGGGCGCCGGCATCGGCGCGCTGATCGGCGGCGGTAAGGGCGCGGCGATCGGCGCAGGCGTCGGCGCAGCGGCGGGCGGCATCACCGGCTACAACTGGCAGGCGATCCGCAACAAGCTGTCGGGCGCCACCGCAGGCACCGGCACGCAGATCACCGAGCAGCCGGACGGCTCGCTGAAGCTCAACATCCCGAGCTCGGTCACGTTCGATACGAACAGCTATGCAATCAAGCCGTCGTTCCAGTCGGTGCTCGGCCAGGTCGCGGCGACGCTGAACCAGAATCCGGAAGTCATCGCCCAGGTGATCGGCTATACCGACAGCACCGGCCAGCCGGCGTACAACCAGACGCTGTCGGTGAACCGTGCGCAGAGCGTCGTGAACGCCCTCGTGCAGCAAGGCGTCGCGCAGCAACGTCTGTCGGCGGAAGGCCGCGGCGAAACCAATCCGATCGCCGACAACAACACCGACGCCGGCCGTGCGCAGAACCGCCGCGTCGAGGTGTACCTGCGCGCCACCGCGCAGCACGCGCAGTAAGCGCAGGCAAGCGCAGGCACGCAGCAACGCCTCCGGGAGCACTGCAGGAAGCCCGCCTGACCGGGCTTCCTGCGAACAACGGGACAGGCCCCATCTCGGTCCTGAAAGAGCGAGAAAAATTTTCGAACTCTCTCGAAAATCCGCTGTCTGTCTTTACGGTACGTGGCTGGCGAAGCCGCCGCGTCACCATTCTCCTCTTGTCGTTGTTGCTCCGGGGCCCAACATCGCCCCGGTTTTTTTTGCCTGTCCGTTTTGCGTTTCTGACGCACGGCTCTCGGCTTTTCCCTCGCTTTTCTGTCACTTGTCCCCCGCTTCTCCCCTTCTTCCACGCCATCGGGCCCGACCCGCTTTGCGCAGCTGCCCTGCTAGAATCGTAGTTTCGTCTCCCGCCTAGCCCGGAATTCCCTTATGTCATCAGCCACCGGCACCAGCGCCGTCGCGCCGTCGCAAGACGCGCCGTCGCAGCCTCGTCAGATTCTTGTCACATCCGCGCTGCCTTATGCGAACGGACAGATCCACATCGGCCATATGGTCGAGTACATCCAGACGGACATCTGGGTGCGGGCACTGCGGATGCATGGACACGAGGTCTACTACGTCGGCGCCGACGACACGCACGGCACGCCGGTCATGCTGCGCGCGGAAAAGGAAGGCATCACGCCGAAGCAGCTGATCGATCGCGTGTGGAAAGAGCACAAGCGCGACATGGACAGCTTCGGCATTTCGTTCGACAACTACTACACGACCGATTCGGAAGAGAACCGCGTGCTGTCGGAGTCCGTCTACACCGCGCTGCAGGCAGCCGGGCTGATCGAAGCGCGCGACATCGAACAGGCGTACGACCCCGTCAAGGAAATGTTCCTTCCGGACCGCTTCATCAAGGGCGAGTGTCCGAAGTGCGGCGCGAAGGATCAGTACGGCGACAGCTGCGAAGTCTGCGGTTCGACCTACCAGCCCACTGACCTGATCAACCCGTACTCGGTCGTCTCCGGCGCGACGCCGATCCGCAAGACGTCGACGCACTACTTCTTCCGCCTGTCCGATCCGCGCTGCGAGAACTTCCTGCGCAAGTGGGTCGGCGGCCTCGCGCAGCCCGAAGCGACCAACAAGATGCGCGAATGGCTCGGCGATGCGGGCGAAGCAAAGCTCGCCGACTGGGACATCTCGCGCGACGCGCCGTATTTCGGCTTCGAGATTCCGGGCGCACCGGGCAAGTATTTCTACGTGTGGCTCGACGCACCGGTCGGCTATTACGCGAGCTTCAAGAACCTGTGCGTGCAACGTGGTATCGATTTCGACGCGTGGGTCCGCAAGGATTCGACCACCGAGCAGTATCACTTCATCGGCAAGGACATCCTGTACTTCCACACGCTGTTCTGGCCGGCGATGCTCGAATTCTCGGGTCACCGCACGCCGACCAACGTGTTCGCACACGGCTTCCTGACCGTGGACGGCGCGAAGATGTCGAAGTCGCGCGGCACGTTCATCACCGCGCAGAGCTATATTGACACCGGGCTGAACCCGGAGTGGCTGCGTTACTACTTCGCCGCGAAGCTGAACGGCACGATGGAAGACCTCGACCTGAACCTCGAGGATTTCCAGGCGCGCGTGAACAGCGATCTGGTCGGCAAGTACGTGAACATCGCGAGCCGTGCGGCGGGCTTCCTGATCAAGCGCTTCGACGGTCGCGTGCAGGACAGCGCGATGCGTCATCCGCTGCTCGACCAGATGCGCGCGGCACTGCCGCAGATCGCCGTGCACTACGAGTCGCGCGACTACGGCCGCGCGCTGCGTCAGACGATGGAACTCGCCGACGCGGTCAACGCGTACGTCGATACCGCGAAGCCGTGGGATCAGGCGAAAGATCCGGCGAACTCGGTCGCGCTGCATGAAACCTGCAGTGTGAGCCTCGAGGCGTTCCGTCTGCTGTCGCTGGCGTTGAAGCCGGTGCTGCCGAACGTCGCGCAGGCCGCCGAAGCGTTCCTCGGCATCGAGCCGCAGAAGTGGACCGACGCGAACGTGCCGCTCAGCTCGCAGCGTCCGATCAACGCGTATCGTCACCTGATGACCCGCGTCGATCCGAAGCAGATCGATGCGCTGATCGCGGCGAATCGTGAATCGTTGCAGGCCGAGGGGGGTGCGCCGGCTGTTGCTGCAGCGGCTACGGCAGCCGCAGGTACGAAGAGCAAGCCCGCGAAGAAGGACGAAGAAGCCCCCGGCACGATCTCGATCGACGATTTCGCGAAGGTCGATCTGCGCATCGCGAAGATCGTCGACTGCCGTGCAGTGGAAGGCTCGGACAAGCTGCTGCAACTGACGCTCGACATCGGCGAGGAAAAGACCCGCAACGTGTTCTCGGGCATCCGGTCCGCGTACCGGCCGGAAGACCTGGTCGGCAAGTTCACAGTGATGGTCGCGAACCTCGCGCCGCGCAAGATGAAGTTCGGGATGTCGGAAGGGATGGTGCTCGCGGCATCAGCCGACGACGAGAAAGCCGAGCCGGGTCTCTATATCCTCGAGCCGCACAGCGGCGCGAAGCCGGGGATGCGGGTCAGGTAAGCACACGGGCGGCGCGCTTTTACGGGCGCCGTCGTGACGATGGTGCCGGTCGTCATCGCGAGAACCCCGGCGTCATAGAAAAAAGTAGCCAACGTAGAAGCGTCGGCAGCAGTCGCAGCGACTGCTCGCCACGCGCGAACAGTATCGATGGTGAACCGGTAGCAACACCGGCACAGCGGCAGCGCAATCAAAACACAGCCACGCCCCTCACCACCGCCAGCGATCAAACCGCCGCGTGTACAGCAGATCCATCCCCTGGAACGTCCCGCCGTACGCCGCCACCGACCAGTAACGCGTCAGATTAACGGTTGCCTTGATCGCATTCGCCGCCGACTGTAAACCCTGTTCGTAGCCGAGCACGAGCCACTCGTTGATCGCCTTCGACACCATCACGACCTGCGGATCGGTCAGCCCCACCTCGCTGCGCCCCACCGAAAACTCGTCGAGCCCGAACGTCTGCGCAATGCGCTTGCCACTCGCACTGCCGAGCAGCGCGAGCGCGGTCGTCATCGTGCTCTGCTGACCGAGGTTGTTACCCTGATCGGTGCCGTGCCCGAACAGCAGCCACGACAGCTTTTCGTTGTCGGGCACGTTCGGTTCGGACACGAGCTTCGCGTTCGGCGCCTGCACGGTGCCCGTCACCTGCACGCCTGCCTCGACCTGCTGGTTGCGGCGCATCGCGAGGATGTTGATGCCAGGATTCGACACCGGTCCGTTGAACGTGAAGAAGCCGTTCTCGATGCCGAGCTTGCGGCCGAACGCGGTGTACGTCGAACCTTCGGTCACGCGGACGTTGCCCACTGCGCGCAGCGGCTGGTTCGGCGCGCTCATCGCGGTGATCGTGCCGCGCAGTCCGAGGTCCGCGCCCTGGCCGCGGAAACGGAAGTTGTTGCCGAGGTTCAGGTCGACGTTCGCGCGCGGCGCGAAGCGGCCGACCGGTTTGTCGGCGGCGGCGGTCGGCATGCCGGCAGCATCGACGGCCGGCTGCTCGCCGCGTACGGTGCCGTCCGCGCGCACGATGACGACGTCGTCGCCGAGACGCGGTGCCGACTGCTCGGGCAGATCGAACAGCGCGTGATCGACGGTGAACTTGCCGTTGATCGCCATGCCGCCCTGCGGCCCCGCGTTCGCAACGCTCGCGCTGCCCGACAGCGACAACTGACGATCCGGTGCCGCGAACAGTTCGAGCTTGTCGGCGACGATGTTCGCCGCGAGGTCCGGCTCGGCGCCGTCGAGACGCACGCGGCCGGTCGCGCGCAGCGTCCCGCTCGCGCCGTGGAATTCAACCTGCTGGAAGTCGACGAGATTCTCCGACAGCGCGATACGCACCACCCCGTCCTTCAACTGCACGCCTTCGTCGACGAGCGTCGCCGACAATCCATCGCCGATGAGCGAACCCGACAGGTTCGGCTTCGCCACCGTGCCGCCGAGCGCCAGCTTCAACGCGAGATGGCCGTCGAGCAGATAGCTCGGACCGAACAGACCGCCGGTGGTTTTCAGCGACGGCAGGTTCGCGTCGATGCGTCCGGTGAGCGGCGCTTCGTCGTCGACCGATAGCGATCCGTCGTGCAGCGCAAGCGCCGTGTGCGCGTCCGCGTCGATCACGCCGAGGCGGCTCGCCTGCGCATGCAGTGACGCGTTCACGCGATTGCCGCCGCTAAAATCCGCGCGCGCCGCGATGTCGGTGATGCCGAGCGACGCGATGCCGCGTCCCACTTCGATCGTCACGTCACCGCCGCGCCGCTTCATCTGGATATGGCCTGTCGCAGTATCGCCGAGCGCGAAGTCCCAGTCGCCGTCGAACACGAGGTCGGTCTTCACCGGCGACGTCGCGCCGGTGATCTCTTCGCGCAACGCGAGCAACCGCGCGAGCGACACACCGGTCAGCGCGCCGGCCGAGCGGATGCGTCCATGATCGAGTGCGAACGATTTCAGATCGAGCACCGCGCCTTCGAGCGTGAGCCGCGTTGCGCCGAGCGTCACGCGATCGGCGGCGGCGCCGACCGTCAACGGCTGTTCGAGATTCAGTGCGGGCGTGCCGCGATTCTGCAGACGTGTGAGCGTGCCGTCCCAATGCGTGCCGTCCCGCGCTTCGGTCAGATGGCCGTTCGCGCCGAGCGTCAGATCGATCGCGCGATCGTGCACCTTGCCGGTCGCCGCAGCGGTGAGCGTGTGGTTCGCGCGCGTGCCGTCGAGGCGCGCGGTGAGCGTCGCGAGATCGATGCCGGCGGCGCTCAGGTTGCGCGCGTCGGTCGTGAAGACCAGCGCGCCGTTCGCGCCGTCGCGCAGTTCCGCGTGACCCTGCGCGTGACCGAGCCGGTTCGAGCCGAACACGACGCTGTCCGCGTTGTAGTCGAGCACGACATTCGGATGATCGAACGAGCCGGTCAGATCGCCGGTTGCCGCAATCGTGCCGGCGAGTCCGAAGCCGAGCCGTTCGAGTTGCGGCGCGTCGACGTGAAAACGCAGCCGGTCGCCGCTGCCGCCGAAGCTGCCCTGCAGATCGACCTCGTTGCCCGCCACCGACAGGTTCGCGCGGCTCGGCAGCAGACGCGCGCCGGCCAGTTGAACAGTGCCGCCGCCGGTCAGCGGGAGGCCGTCGTAGACGCTCTCGCCGAGACGGAAATCAGCCTTTGTTGTGAAGCCGGGAGCGAGGACGCCGGTTGCGGTTAGGGTGCCGTTTACGCGGGCTTCGATGGGGCGGGTGGTGGGTTTTTTCGCGGGTGCTTTGGTCGGCGCCTTGGTGGATGCCTTCGCAGGCGTCTCGGTCGAAGGTTTCGCGGATCCCTTCGCTGTCGCTTCGATCGATGCTTTGGCGGATGCCTCGGCCGAAGTCTTCGCAGATGCCTCAGTCGATGCCTTCGCAGGGTCCCCGGTCGATTTCCTGGCCGACACCTTCGCCGGCGCAGCACTACGCGACGGCTTCTGCGACGTGAAAACGAGCGGATCGAAATCGGTCAGCGTCGCCTTGAGGTTGTACGTCGAATTCGCGTCGTGCTTGATCGCACCGGACAGATCGACGCGGCCCTTGCCCGCACTCACGCGCACATCGTTGAAACTCATCCGCGCGGGATCGAACGTCACCTTGCCCTGTGCGCGCAGCGCGGCCTTTGGATCGGCGAGATCGAGCGTGATGCTTTGCACGTCGTCGTTCAGACGGATGCCGATCGGACCGGAGAGCTGCGTCGGACGCACGCTCGATGCAAGCGCGTTCAGGTCGAGCCCGGCCACCTTCAGATCGAACTGGCCATGCTTGCCTTTGAGCATGCCGCCGCCGGTCAGCGTCGCATTCTTCACGAGCCGCACATTCAGGTTCGACAACTGCTGTGTCGCGGCGTCGAGCCGGACGTTGGCGTGCGCGTCGATGAGCGGCAGCAGGTGCTGATCGATTGCACCGGGCTTCGCGTTGACGATCGATACCGCGCCGGTGACTGCAAAGCCGGCTGGGCGAGTAGAGGGGTTCGCGGGCGGATGAGTGGTCGCGGCACCCGATGCGCTTGATGCAATCGCAGTGCTCGAAGCACCCGCAACGTTCACCGCACTAGCTGCACTAGCCGCAGCAACACGTGGCGCACTCGCAACCGAAACAGAAGCGCTCGCCGCACCACCTGCGGAAGCCGCCGCGCTCACAGCACCCATGACCGCTTTTGCATCAGCACCAGCACCCGAGCCGCCAACCCCACCCTCCCCCGCCGGCTCCAGCTCCGCCCGCACCGCCAGATCCGCCAACGGCGCCCCCGGCGCAAACGCCTGCGGATTCACATGATCGAACGTCAGCGTCGCGCGTTGCAGCGGCACCGCAGCGAACGGCGTCGCTTCGACATGCGCGTGACCGGTGAGCTTCATCCCGCTCGCGTCGAGTTCGGCGGTCAGCGTTTCGAGCGTACCGGCGACGGTGCCGCGCACTTCGACCGCTTCGTCGTTGACCTTGCCCGCATAGCCGAGATCGCCCGACAGCGCGAACGGTTTCACCCCGTCGAGCTTCGCGCTCGCGGTCACCGCGCCGTACGGCGTATCGAGCCGTTCGACCGTGGCCTCGTGATGCCGGCCGTCGCTGCGTCCATGGAACATCAGCCGCGCGAACTCGGTCGTCGATGCGCCTTCGTGCAGCAGCAGCCGCTCGACACGCAGATCGCGGACGTCGATCTGCATCGGCAATTGCAGATCCTGCGGCAGCGTCATCGGTTCGGATGAGGATGGCGAAGGCACGATGCGCACATCGACCGTGCCGACATGCAGATAGTCGATCGCGAAACGCCACGGCGAATGCGTCAGCGCCCATTTGCCGCTCGCGCTGTCGATCTTCACGTCGGTGCCGTCGCTACCGCGCCACTCGATGTTGCGCAGACGCACGCCGCTCGCGAGCGACCCGCCGTCGAGCGTGCCGGACAACTGGCCGCCGAGCAGCTTCACCGCCGCGCGCCACGCATACGCGGTGCCGCGTTCGGTGACGAGCGCGCCATACAGCAACCCGGCCCCGAGCGCCGCGAGCAGCATCAGCACGACTACCAGCCACGCGACCACCTTCACGACACGACGACCCGGCCCGCGAGGCGAAGGCGTGCCGGAGCCTGCGGGCGGGTTGCCGTCCGGAGCGGGCTGAGGCGGTTGTGCGGTGGAGTCCGTGGTCATGCGCGATACAGGCCGATAAGTAAGAGGAGTAAGGGGTGGTGATTCATCAGAACGCGATGCCGAGCGTCAGGTACGGCCGGATGTCGCGATTGCGGATGCCGTACGCGAGATCGACGTTGACCGGCCCGACCGGGCTGCGCCAACGCGCGCCGACACCGACGCCCGGATAGAAGACTTTTTCGCTCCATGTGTCGGTGGCGGTGCCGATGTCGAAGAACGCGGCCGCGCCCCAATCGTGATTGAACCAGTGCTGATATTCGGCGCTGCCCGTCATCAGGTATTTGGTCGGCAGCACCGAGCCGTCGACGCTGTTACCGATGCTCTGAAAACTGTAGCCGCGCACCGAGTTCGACCCGCCCGCGCGAAACAGCAGCGACGCCGGCACGCCGGTCGAACTGCCGCTCGTGAACACGCCGCCGACTTCCGCGCGAAACACCATCAGGTCGCGCTTACCGATCGGCAGATACTGCTGGCCGCGCGCGTAGCCGCGCAGAAACGACTGGTCGGTCAGCACGCCCTTCACGCCGAAGCCCGCCTCCGCGTGGATCAGGTTGCCGGAGCGCGGGAACAAAGGATCGTCGGTATTGCGGCGCGTCCACGACCACGACGGCACGAGCGCGTGGCTCGTCGTCGGGCGGCCGCTGTTCTGTTCGAGCCGGTCCTGGTAGTAGAGGATCGAGTACGCGTAATCGATGTTCTGCGACGTGCGCGTCCGCTGCACGCCGACGCGCGCGCTGTAGATGTTCGTGTCCGACACGTCGGTGCTCGTGTACGACGCGAGCACGCTGTTGGTCCACGCGCGTTCGCCGGGCGGCATCGACAGCTGGACCTGTCCGTAACGCTGGATCTTGTCGACACGACCTTCGACCGAGAACGGATACGCGCGGCCGAACGTATCGAGATACGAGTACGAGCCCTGTACGTGCGGGCCCGTGTCCGTCGAATAACCGACGCCACCGCGCACGCTGTTGTACGGGTACTCGCTGACCTTCACGTGAATCGGGGTGTCGGCGGGCTTTGCCGTGTCGTTGTCGACGTCGATCGCGACGCTCGCGTAGTACGGCGTGTTCTGCAGTTGACGCTGCAGTTCGTTGATGCGCTGCACGTCGTAGATGTCGCCGGCCGACACCGGGTTCACGTTATCGACGATCCACTCGGGGTAGCGTCGCGTGCCCGACACGTCGAGCTTGCCCATCGTGAACGTCGGGCCGCTGTCGTACACGACCGTGAGCTGCGCCTGATGCGTGCGCGGGTCGACGCGCGCCTCCGACTGCGAGATCTTCGCGCCGAGATAACGGCGCGCCTGCAACGCCTTCAGCGACGCGTTCTTCGCGTCGTCCCAGCCGGACTGCGAGAACGGATCGCCGTCGTGCAGCGAAAACGCGAAGCGGGTCGCGTTTTCCTGGCCAGGGTCTTCGGTCAGCACAGGGCCGCGAAAGCTGAGCGTGATCGACGAGATTTTTGTCTGCGGACCGGGATCGACGCTGACCAGCACACGCTTTTTACCGTCGACGGTGCGCACGTCGGTTCGCACCACAGGCGAGAAATAGCCTTCGGTCGCGGCGAGATCGCGGACCTGCTGCGGCGTCGCGGTGACAAGGAAGTCGAACTGGTCGTCGCTGATGTCGTCGCGCTTCGCAAAACGCGCGACGTCGAGATGCGCTTCGAACAGCTTGCGCAGCGAGCGCGGCGATGTCTCGATATCGACCTTGTAGGAGGCCTTCGCCTTCGCCGCCCACGCGCCGTTCGCGGCGAGACACGCGACGAGCACGAGTGCACAGCCGGCCAGCCCCACGCGCAGCGCGCGGCGAACGCGGCCCGCAATGGTGCGAACGCGCGACGGTTCGATCAGACACCCCGCCAAACAGGACCTCCCGCCCAGATTGTGATGATTGGTTTGCTGTCGGCCCGCGTCGCGGACCGAAGCGTGCTATTTGACCACATCGGCAGGCCGTCACGGCCGACCGGACCGGCCGCGCGACGCCGTTTTTAACGCCACGTTGCCGCAGGTTGCCCGCCTTGGACGCGCCACCCCGACCGATGTTCCGCATATCGCGCGTCTCATGTCTATCCCAATAAAGGAACCGACAAATTCGCCTTCGCGCCGCTCTCGTGTCTATCCCATCGCCCCACGCGTTTCGCATGCTGTAAAATTACGTCCGACCGCGCGGACCCGCGGGCGGATCGCCGCCCTACCCCCGCCTCTTCTTTCACGGACGTCGAACCATGTACCAATCGGACATCACCCAGTTCATCAACCAGCTGAAAGAGCAGAAGCCCGCGCTCGAAGCCGAACAGCGCCGCGGCCGTTCGCTGCTGTGGGACAAGCAGCCGGTCGATCTCGACGAACGCGCACGCCAGCAGGCATCCCACGTCGAGCAGACGCCTTACGTCTACTACCAGAACTTCTGAACGTGACGACCGCCGACGAGTCCCGGCCGGCCACGGCCGGGTCCGACGCCGCGCTCGCGGCGCCCGCGACCGATTCGACGCCGGATACCGTCGACGGCATCGCGTTCGCTCGCCTGTACGGCGAGCCGCTCTTCAAGCTCCCGCAGGATCTGTACATTCCGCCGGACGCGCTCGAGGTCTTCCTTGAGACGTTCGAAGGTCCGCTCGACCTGCTGCTGTACCTGATCCGCAAGCAGAACTTCAACGTGCTCGACATCCCGATGGCGGACGTCACCGTGCAGTATCTCGGTTACGTCGAGCAGCTGCGCGAGTCGAATCTGGAACTCGCGTCCGAGTATCTGCTGATGGCCGCGATGCTGATCGAGATCAAGTCGCGGATGCTGCTGCCGGTGAGGAAGGCCGACACCGGCGACGAAGCGGAAGATCCGCGCGCCGAACTCGTGCGCCGCCTGCTCGAATACGAGCAGATGAAGCTCGCCGCGCAACGCCTCGATCAGTTGCCGCAACTGGGCCGCGACTTCCTGCGCGCCGAGGTGTACATCGAGCAGAGCTCGACGCCGCGCTTCCCCGACGTGAACAGCGACGACCTGCGCGCGGCATGGGCGGACGTGATCAAGCGCGCGAAGCTGGTCCAGCATCACAAGATCTCGCGCGAGGAACTGTCGGTACGCGAACACATGAGCGTGATCCTGCGCAAGCTGCAGAACGCGCGCTTCATGGAATTCTCCGACCTGTTCGATACGACGCGCGGCGTGCCGGTCGTCGTCGTGAACTTCATCGCGATGCTGGAGCTGTCGCGCGAATCGCTGATCGAGATCACCCAGGCCGAGCCGTTCGCGCCGATCTACGTGCGGCTTGCGTACCTGCCCGCATAGCCACAGCGCGGTACGGCGCAGAAAGTGCGCCGGCCGTGCAAATCCACTACAATCCCGCGCTCCGAACCTTGGGTTGCCCAGACCTGAGCCCTGGTCCGGATCGGAAGCCATGCCGCGAACCGCTGCCGTCGTTCGCGATCCACGAACCGCAGACCTGCCCCCGCCCCGCGCGAGGAGTTCAACGCCGATCATGAAAGTCATCAGCTCGATCCACGAATTGCGCGACCAGTTGCGCGGCCAGAATCGCACTGCGTTCGTCCCGACGATGGGCAATCTGCACGAGGGCCATCTGTCTCTGATGCGGCTTGCGCGCCAGCACGGCGATCCGGTCGTCGCGAGCATTTTCGTCAACCGGCTACAGTTCGGACCGAACGAGGATTTCGACAAGTACCCGCGCACGCTGCAGGACGACATCGAAAAGCTGCAGAAGGAAAACGTCTACGTGCTGTTCGCGCCGACCGAGCGCGATCTGTATCCGGAGCCGCAGCAGTATCGCGTGCATCCGCCGGAAGATCTCGGCGATATCCTCGAAGGCGAATTCCGGCCGGGCTTCTTTCAGGGCGTGTGTACCGTCGTGATGAAGCTGATGTCGTGCGTGCAGCCGCGCGTCGCCGTGTTCGGCAAGAAGGATTATCAGCAGCTGATGATCGTCCGGCAGATGTGCCATCAGTTCGCGCTGCCGACCGACATCATCGCGGCCGAAACCGTGCGCGACACCGACGGTCTCGCGCTCAGCTCGCGCAACCGCTATCTCCAAACCGCCGAACGCGCGGAAGCGCCGCAACTCGCCGCCACGCTGAACGGCGTGCGCGCGGCAGTGCTCGGCGGCAACCGCGCGTTTGCGCAGATCGAACAGGACGCGATGGCGTCGCTCGTCGCGCGCGGCTGGAAGCCCGACTACATCGCGATCCGCAAGCGCGCCGATCTGCTGCCGCCGACCGCGCAGGATACCGATGCGCCGCTCGTCGTGGTCGCCGCGGCGAAGCTCGGCGCGACGCGCCTGATCGACAACCTCGAAATCTGATTTAACGCGTCACGGAGAGCCACGCCTCATGCAACGCCACATGCTCAAATCGAAGATCCACCGCGCGACGGTCACGCACAGCGAACTGCATTACGAGGGTTCGTGCGCGATCGACGAGGACTTGCTGGAAGCGTCGAACATCGTCGAGAACGAGCGGATCGACATCTGGAACATCAACAACGGCGAGCGCTTTTCGACCTACGCGATCAAGGGCGAGCGCGGCAGCGGGATGATTTCGCTGAATGGATCAGCGGCACGGCGCGCACAGCTCGGCGACCTCGTGATCATCGCGGCATTCGCGACGGTCGACGAGGCTGAGCTGAAGGCGGGATGGAAACCGGATCTGGTGTTTGTCGATGAGCGGAACCGGATCAAAGGTAGCCGCGATCATGTGCCGACTCAGGCCTGGAGTTGATCAGGCGGCCTGTGCTGGGGCGGTCAATGCTTGGGAGCACCTTGTGCTGACGTAGCCCATGCAGGGACGGCTTGGGCCGAAGCAGTTATTGCCGGGATAGCCCGACGCTGCTGCAGCTTAAGCAGAGGCGACCCGCGTTGCGATACCTCCTGCTGCGGCAGGCGATGCCGGCACAACCCGCCGGCCGCGCCGTTACTTCGCACGGCGGTCTCGCAGTCGAGCCGCCATGCATCCCTCAAGCGCGCATCACCCCTTCTTGCTGGTCCATTCGACGATCGGCTGCCACTGCTCCAGATCCTTCTCCACGCGGCTCTTCGCGACGTCCCACAGCGTAAGACCGTGCGCGGCAAGCTGCACGTAGTTCTGCGTATCGCGCAGGAAGCCGAGCACCGGCAGCTTCAACCCTTCGACAAAGCGATGCAGCTGATCCGCCGACCGCGTGCGCGCATCGACCCGCATCCCCACCACGCCGATCTCGATCGCGCCCTTGCGGACCGCCTTTTCCTTCGCGAGACGTTCGAGAAATTCCTGCGTCGCGAGGATATCGAACATCGACGGCTGCAGCGGGACGATCACCTTGTCCGCGAGATCGAGTGCAACGCCGAGGCGATTGCCGTGCAATCCGGCCGGCGTATCGATCACCGCGTGCTCGAGTCCACGCGGCGGTTTCACCGGCGTTTCGCCATCGACTTCCCAGACTTCGATCGGCGGCAGCGTGGCGGGACGCAGGTCGAGCCACGCGTGTGCGGACTGCTGCTTGTCCAGGTCGGCGAGCGCGACCCACTCGCCCGCGGCGGCGAAATAGCCCGCCAGATTGGTCGACAGCGTGCTCTTGCCCACGCCGCCCTTCGGATTCGCCACCACGATGACCGTCATGAATTCCCCCGGGAAGATGGCTGGCGCGACCAGCCGGTTTGCCGTTTCGCCGCAATCGACTGGCCGTTTTAGCCTCGGCGAGTCGATCCAGCCGTTGATAATATCGGCAAAACCGGCGGCGTCGAAGCTTCGATGCCCTGCAGACGCCCATTTCTTTCCCCAAGGACCTCGCTCATGAGCAAGCTGCGCCCCGATGCAACGATCGAACGACTGGCCGAACGGCAGCGCGGCACGCTGCCCGATCTGATCGGTTTTCGGGCGCTTTCGCTCGAAGAAGGGTCGTTGACCGCCGAGCTGACCGTGCGCAGCGACCTGCTGGCGCCGAACGGCTTCCTGCATGCGGCGACCGTCGTTGCGCTTGCCGATACGGCCTGCGGCTACGCGTGCCTCGCCCATCTGCCCGACAACGCGCGCGGCTTCACGACCGTCGAACTGAAGAGCAATTTCCTCGGCACCGCCCGTGAAGGCACGATCCGCGCGGTCGCGACGGGTATCCATCTGGGCCGCAGCACGCAGGTGTGGGACGCGATCGTCAGCGATCCGAACGGCAAGACGATGGCGCTGTTCCGCTGCACGCAGATCGTGTTGTATTGACGCGTCGTCGAGACAAAAAAAGGGCCGCCGGCACTGCTTTCGCAGCACCGGCGGCCCTTCTGCATTGAAACCGGGCTAAACCGGAACGGTCAGGCAGCCACCGTCCGCGCAGTCTTCGCGCCGCTGATCGCGAACAACCCGCCGCCGAGCAGCGCCTGCACAACCAGGGTCACCGCCCAGAACGCCGGATATTCCCAGCCGCCATGCGGCGACGCGAAGCCCCAGCCGTTTTGCAGATGCTGCGACATCGCGCCGAGCATGAACGGCAGCAGCACGATCGCGACCCAGCGGACCTGGATGCCCGCGAGCAGCGCGATCCCGCCGCCCAGCTCGACGAATGCGGTCACGTAGCCGAGCCAGCCCGGCAGACCCAGCGATACGAAAAACTGCGCGGTGCCCGGCAGCGTGAAGACGAAAATCTTCTGCAGGCTGTGCGCGAGATACAGCACGCCCAGAGCGACGCGCAGCAGCAGCGCGGCAGCGTCGGCGTTACGGTTCGAGTTCATGACGACCCCTTTTGATCGGTTGAAGGGACGGCAGTGCGCCGTCGATGGGTCGGACTATATTCGAACCAATAACGCCGAAAAATGCGCGATCGCGCTTAGATTATTTCCCCATAGGAGGCAATCGACGCCTGGCTGGTCAGGCGTCCACGCCCATCGCCGCGAATATCTTCCGCAGGTCGAGATGCTCCGCGAGCGTCGCCGCCAGCCGGTCGAGCGACGCTTCGCGCTGCGCCGCGTAATCGACCGCCGCCCCAGCAGCAGCGGCGTCGAGCCCAGCCCATTCGAGCAGCGCCGCGCACGCGGACGGTGTATCGAAGAGTCCGTGCACGTAGGTCGCGAGGATCTGGCCGTCGGCGGATAGCGCGCCGTCGGGGCGCGGACCGTTCGGCGTGTCGAGCTGCAATGCGGGGGACGCGAGCGCCGGGCCGTCGGTCTCGCCCATATGGATCTCGTAGCCGCGCATCGTCGCGGCGCCCGGCAGCGCGAGCGTGCCCGTCACGTTTTCGAGCGTCTTGTCGCGTGTGAGCGTCGTCGCGAAGTCGAGCCAGCCAAGTCCCGCGACAGTGCCCGGCGTGCCTTCGACGCCATGCGGATCAGCCACGGTCCGCCCCAGCATCTGCATCCCGCCGCAGATGCCGATCACCTTACCGCCGTATCGCAGATGCCGCCGCAGCACCGCATCCCAACCGTGCTCGCGCAGGAACGCGAGGTCGCCCTGCACGTTCTTCGAACCGGGCAGCACGATCAGATCGGCGGGCGGCGGCGTGGTGCCGCTACGCACGTAATGGAAATCGACTTGGGGATGCGCACGCAGCGCATCGAAATCGGTGTGATTGCTGATGTGCGGCAGCACCGGTACCACGACACGCAGCACGCGCGATGAATCGCCCGCATTGCCTGCATGCAGTTCGCGCGGCAGCATGTCCTCGGCATCGAGCGTGAGGCCATGCAGGTAGGGCAGCACGCCGAACACGGGCTTGCCGGTCTGCGCCTCCAGCCAGTCGAGCCCCGGCTTCAGCAACCCGATATCGCCGCGAAAGCGGTTGATCACGAAGCCCTTCACACGCGCCTGCTCGCTCGCCGACAGACACGCGAGCGTGCCCGTCAGATGCGCGAACACGCCGCCCCGGTCGATGTCGGCGACGAGCACGACCGGGCAATCGACCGCTTCCGCAAAGCCCATATTCGCGATGTCGCGATCGCGCAGATTGATCTCGGCCGGACTGCCCGCGCCTTCGACGAAGATCGTGTCGAAGCGCGCCTGCAGACGTCGGTACGACTCGAGCACCGCATTGAACGCGACGGGCTTGTAGTCGTGATACGCGCGCGCATCGAGATTCATCCGCGCCTTGCCGTGGATGATGACCTGCGCGCCGCGATCGCTGGTCGGCTTGAGCAGCACCGGGTTCAGATCGGTGTGCGCGTCGATGCCTGCCGCGATCGCCTGCAACGCCTGCGCGCGGCCGATCTCGCCGCCGTCGACGGTCACTGCGCTGTTCAACGCCATGTTCTGCGGCTTGAACGGCGCAACGCTCGCGCCCGCGAGACGCGCGAGCCGGCAGAGCCCTGCGACCAGCGTACTCTTGCCCGCATCGGACGTCGTGCCCTGGATCATCAGCGTGCCGTGGGGCACGGGCAGGTCGGTGGGGAGCGAAGTGGGCGTTGAGGTCACGGGCAGCGAGTCTGTGAGCGAGGAAAGAGCGGGCATTATCCCATCGCGCTCCGTGCCGTGAATGTCCGCGCGAGCGTGCACGTCCACTCGCACGAGAACCCGCATGCGTCACACCCGGGCGGCTACAATCACGCGATGATTTCACGCGACCTCACCTTCGTGCTCGGCGGCGCCCGCTCGGGCAAGAGCGCACACGCCGAACAGCTCGCGAGCGACAGCGCACGCCCCGTCACCTACATCGCGACCGCCCGCCTCGCCGCCGACGACGACGAGTTCGCCGCTCGTATCGCCCATCATCGCGAGCGTCGTCCCGCGCATTGGCGCATCGTCGAAGCCCCGCTCGATCTCGCCGAAGCGATTGCCGAGGCCGACGCGCCGGACGGCTGCGTGCTCGTCGATTGCCTGACGCTGTGGCTCGCGAATCTGCTGTGCCCGCCCGACGGCGACCCCGCGCTCGCCGACAGCGCCGCGCGTTTCGCTGCGCTCGACGCTACGCTCGCGAACGTTGCGGGCAAGGTGATCGTCGTCAGCAACGAAATCGGTCTGGGCGTCGTGCCGCTCGGTGCGGCGACACGCGCGTACGTCGATGAACTCGGTCGGTTGAACCAGCGCGTCGCCGCGTTGAGCCGCGACGTGACGATGATGATCGCCGGTCTGCCGCTCGCGTTGAAGCGCGCGGACCGTACTGACGCATGATGATGCTTTCGCTACCGCTCGCCGCCGGGCTCGCCACGCTGTCGGTTGCCGTCGATCGCTGGACCGGCGAGCCGCGCACGCGTCACCCGCTCGTCGGTTTCGGCACGCTCGCGATGCGGCTCGAAACGCGTCTGAATACCGGCCGACGCGGCCGGCTCGTCGGCATCGCCGCGTGGCTGCTCGCGGTCGCGCCGCCGGTCCTCGTTGCCGCGTGGCTCGTGTCGGTGTTGCCGCTGCCGCTCGCGTGCGCGGTGCACGTCGCGCTGCTGTGGTTCGCGCTCGGCGCACGCAGCCTGCACGATCACATCGCGCCGATCGGTGCGGCGCTCGCGCGGCACGATCTCGTCGAAGCGCGCGCGTTGACGTCGCGGATCGTCTCGCGCGAAACCGCCGACGCCGACGAAGCGGCGCTCGCGCGAGCGGCCGTCGAGTCGGCGCTCGAGAACGGCAACGATGCGATCTTCGGTGCGCTGTTCTGGTTCGCGATCGCGGGTGGCCCTGGCGCACTCGCGTTCCGGCTCGCGAACACGCTCGATGCGATGTGGGGCTACCGCACGCCGCGTTATCTGCGCTTCGGCTGGGCGGCCGCGCGCATCGACGATGTACTTAACTGGATCCCCGCGCGCCTCACGGCCGCGAGCTACGCGCTGCTCGGCGACACGCGCACCGCGTGGCAATGCTGGCGCGATCAGGCGCATCGCTGGGACAGCCCGAACGCGGGTCCGGTGATGGCCGCGGGCGCGGGCAGTCTGAACGTGCGGATCGGTGGTGCGGCGGTTTATCACGGCGCCATCGAACAACGTCCGACACTCGGCGCGGGCGAGCCCGCCGCCGCACGGCACGTGCCGGCCGCGTTGCAGCTGGTCGAGCGCGCGGTGACGTTGTGGCTCACCGTGCTGATCGCGCTCGCGCTGTTGAGCGTGCCGTTTCATGGGTGACGGAATGGGTTTCGAGTCGATCGATGTAAGCGCGCCGCGTCCGCGTCATGGCGGCAATCTGCACGAGGCGGCGCGCACGTACGGCATTCCGTACGATGCGTGGCTCGATCTGTCGACCGGGATCAATCCGCACGGGTATCCGGTGCCGCCTGTTCCGGCCGATGCGTGGCGTCGGCTGCCGGATGACGGCGACGGTTTTGCGGCGTGCGCGGCGGCGTACTACGGTGTGCCCGATCCTTTGTGCGTGTTGCCGGTCGCGGGCAGTCAGGCGGCGATCCGCGCACTGCCGACGCTGCTGCGGCCCGCGACGGTCGGCATCGCGTCGCTCACGTACAGCGAGTACGCGCCGGCGTTCGTGCGTGCGGGGCATCGCGTGGCTGTGCTCGACGTTAGTGGCGATACACTGCCCGATGCTCTGACGCATGTGGTCGTCGTCAACCCGAACAATCCGACTGCGACGCGTGTCGATTCAGGTCGCCTGCTGCGCTGGCATGCGCAACTCGCCGCGCGCGATGGGACGCTGATCGTCGATGAGGCGTTTGCCGATGCGTATGTCGATGCATCACGATCCGTGTCGCTCGCGGCGCATGCGGGAGCGCCGGGGCTTGTCGTGTTGCGTTCGCCCGGCAAGTTCTTCGGGCTCGCGGGTGTACGTGCGGGGTTCGTGCTCGGCGTCCCCGCATTGCTCCACGCGTTGCACGACATGCTGGGCGCGTGGACGGTTAGCGGGCCGGCACGTCACGCGGTTGCCGCCGCGTTCGCCGATCATCACTGGCAGCAGCAGATGCGTGTGCAGCTCGCCGATGACAGCGCGCGACTTGTGCAGTTGCTGCACGAACAGCCTCTCTCAACGCACGCGACTCCACTCTTCGCATGGACCGACGATCCGCGCGCGCCCTCATTGCATCGCGCGCTCGCGGAGCGCGGCGTCTGGACACGGCTGTTCGCGCAGCCGGCCAGCGTGCGCTTCGGCTTGCCCGCGACGGAAGCGGAGTGGCAGCGCTTCGAACATGCGTTGCGCGAGAGCGTCGCTGCGATCGATACATCACAACGTGGTTGACCCGATCGTGCGCTCACCTACTTCCATGATCCGATCTCTTCGTTTAGTTGCCTGCTTCAGTGTGCTGTCCGCTGTGCGCGTCATTGCTCGATACGCAATCACCACACTCGCCTGCACCACGCTGGTCGCTGCGTTCACCGCGTCAGCCCAGGCCGCCCCCATCACCGTCACCGACGACACCGGCGCCACCGTCACACTCGACGCCCCCGCTCAACGCGTAATCAGCCTCGCGCCGCACGTGACCGAACTGCTGTACGCAGCCGGCGGCGGCGCGAAGCTGGTCGGCACGGTCACGTACAGCGATTACCCGCCGGCCGCGCAGCAGGTGCCGCGCGTCGGCGACAACAAGGCGCTCGATCTCGAACGGATCGTCGCGTTGAAGCCGGATCTGATCGTCGTATGGCGGCACGGCAATGCGCAGCGTCAGCTCGACCGGCTGCGCGATCTGCATATTCCGCTCTACTTCAGCGAGCCGCGTCATCTCGACGATATCGCCGTCACGCTGACGAAGCTCGGTCGGCTGCTCGATACATCGACGACTGCCGATGCCGCCGCCGATACGTTCCGCCGCGACATCGCGACGCTACGTGCGCGTTATTCGACGCGAGCGCCAGTCGGTGTGTTCTATCAGGTGTGGGACAAGCCGCTGATGACGCTCAACGGCACGCACATGATCAGCGACGTGATCGCGCTGTGCGGCGGCCGCAACGTGTTCGCTCAACTGGAACCTCTGGTGCCGACGGTATCGACCGAAGCGGTGCTGGCCGCGAACCCCGAGGCGATTGTCACTGCATCGCCTGGCGCGACCGCGCCTGATCGTCCGCTGCCGCAACTCGACACATGGCGCGCATGGCCAGCGCTGACGGCAGTCGCACGTGGCAACCTGTTCGCGATCGACGGCGATCTGATCAACCGGCCTGCACCGCGTATTGCGCAGGGTGCCGCGCAGTTGTGTGAGGATCTGGAGACTGCGCGTTCGCGGCGGCCTGCTAACGTGCGTTGAAGTCGAAGGTGTCCGGCTTACGAAGCCTCACGCATTCCAGCGCACAAGCGTCCACTGCCCGCTCACGTCATCGCGCCGCAACCACACAAGCGCCGCCAGATCGAGCGACCAGCGCACGCAATGCTCGACCGGCAGACCAAGCGTCAGCGCCGCGAGCACGCGCATCACACCCGCATGCGTGACGACGCACACAGGACCCCGAGCAGACGATGCTCCGTCAGCAGCACACACATCGTCGAGCCATGACTGCACACGCGTCGTAAACTGCGCGACGCTCTCGCCACCATGCGGCCGGGCGTGCGTAAAATCTGCCGCCCATGCATCGAGTTGCGCGCGATCGAGCGCGTCCCAGCGCTGCATCTCCCAGGCACCGAAATCCATCTCGACGAGTCGCGGATCGCTGCGGCACGTTGTACCCATGTTCGTCGTCCACGCTTGCGCCACCGACAGACACCGCACAAGCGGACTCGTCAGCACAACGCGCGGCGGCGAGTCCACGCGCCACATGGCAAGACGCTGCGCGAGCGCAGCAGCGCCATCGGCTGCACTACCCGCAAGTGCAACGTCACTGCGGCCATAGCACACGCCCGCTTCAACAGCGACAGCCGGATGACGGATCAGGACGAGATCCATGCGAGCCCGGTGAGGTAGATCGCGAGTTCGAAAATCTGCTGCGCGAAGCCGAGACAATCGCCGGTATAACCGCCGATCCGGCGCACGAAATAGCGGCCCAACGCGATGCGCAGCACGATCAGCACAACCAGTGCAACAACACCCGCGCGCCAGTCCGGCCACAACAACCACGGCACACCGAACACGATCGCAAACACGAACGCACCCACATTCATTCGCTGCGCAACCGGCTTCGCCTTGCCTTCTGCGCGCACGTAGTCGAGCGTCGTCAGATAGCTGATCGCAAACGTGCGGCTCGCCGCATGTGCGGCGATCATCAGCCACGCGGCACGCATCGGCGGCAGTGCGGCGAGAATCTGCCACTTCAACGCGAGCGCGACGACCAGCGCGATTGCGCCGAACGCGCCGATCCGCGAGTCGTGCATGATCCGCAGCACATCGTCGCGTGTGTAGCCGCCACCGAATGCATCGCAGGAATCGGCGAGACCGTCTTCGTGGAACGCCCCGGTGACGGCAAGCGTCGCGGCCATCGACAGCAGCACCGCGACACCCGCCGGAAAGAACCTCAGCGACGCGAGATAGACGAGCGCGCCGAGCGCGCCGACCATCGCACCGACCAACGGAAAATAACGCGCCGCCGCGTTCAGATAGTGCGGCTCATAGCCGACCCAACGCGGCACCGGCACCCGCGTGAAATAGCCGAGCGCGGTGAAGAAGTAGCGCAGTTCGGTCAGTGGGTTCACGTGAGCGTCGCCGGGTCTCACGCTTGCCGGTTCGCCACGCCGGCCGATTCGAAGCTCGCCATCTCGTTGACGAACCCCACAGCCGCGCGCAGCAGCGGCACCGCGAGCGCAGCACCGGTACCTTCGCCGAGCCGCATGTCGAGCGACAGCAGCGGCAGCGCACCGAAGTGATCGAGCATGCGACGGTGCCCCGCTTCGTTCGACGCATGCGCAAACACGCAGTACTCGCGCACACCGGGCGCGAGCGCATCGGCGACGAGCAGCGCGGCCGTCGCGATGAAACCGTCGACCAGCACGACCATCCGCGCCTCGGCGGCCGCGATGTACGCGCCCGTCATCATCGCGATCTCGAAGCCGCCGAACGTCGCGAGCACGTCGAACGGATGCACGACATCTGGGTGGCGCTCGAGCGCCGATGCGAGCACGTTTCGTTTCTTCGCGAGACCCGCGTTGTCGAGGCCGGTGCCGCGACCGACGCACTCGTCGATCGGCACGTTACACAGCCGGCTCATCATGCACGCCGCCGCCGACGTGTTCGCAATGCCCATCTCGCCGAAGCCGATCACGTTCGTGCCGAGCGCCGCGTGATGACGCACGCGCTCGATGCCCGCGTGGATCGCCGCTAGCGTTTCGTCGCGCGTCATCGCGGGTTCGTGCGCGAAGTTGCGCGTGCCGCTCCCGACCGGAATATCGACGAGACCGGTCGTGTCCGCGAGCGGCGTCGCGATGCCCGCGTTGACGATTTCGAGCGTCAGGTCCGCGACGCGGCTGAACGCATTGATCGCCGCACCGCCCGCGAGAAAGTTCGCGACCATCTGTGCGGTTACGGCCTGCGGATACGGGCTCACGCCTTCGGCTGCGACGCCGTGGTCGCCGGCGAACACGATCATTGCCGCGCGATGCACCGTCGGTTGCGTGGTGTTCTGGATCAGGCCGATCTGACGCGCGAGCGTTTCAAGACGACCGAGGCTGCCGGGCGGCTTGGTCTTGTTGTCGATCAGGTGTTGCAGATCGCCGCGCAGCGACGGATCGAGCGGCGCGATGGAAGGCAGAGCGAAAGGCGATTGGGTCATTGTTGTCTGGAGGATGAAAGCGGGTTTGCGTCTTATGCTACGGCTTATGTCGGATGACGGGACTGTAGCGCGGGAATCAGCGCTTCGTGTTCGCCGTCGCGAATCAAGATCAGCGGATAGCCGAACGCACGGCTCGCGCGTTCCGGCGTCAGCACGTCGCGTGCGGCGCCGGCATACGCACCGCCCTGCCCGTCGAGCAGCAGCGCGTGAGTCGCGAAACGGCGTCCGAGGTTCAGGTCGTGACATGAGAACACGACGGTACGCGACGACCCGCGCACCCATGTCGTGAGCGCTTCGAGACATTCGATCTGGTGATGCAGATCGAGATGCGACAGCGGTTCGTCGAGCAGCAGCAGCGGCGCCGCCTGACACAGCACGGCGGCCAGCGCGACGCGCTGCCGTTCGCCGCCGGACAGCGACAGCACATCGCGCGCAGCGAATGCACTGAGGCCGAGCGTCGCGAGCGCGGCATGCGCGGCGTCGATGTCTTCGTCGCGCTCCCAACCCCACCCGGTGAGATGCGGAAAGCGGTTCAGTAGCACGATATCGAGCACGCTCGCGCTGAACGCGTCGTGCACGCTTTGCGGCATCAACGCGCGTCGTTGCGCGAGCGTCGCCGCGGGCCAGCGTGTGAGCGTCGTGCCGTCGAGTTCGATGTGGCCTGCCGCCGGTCGCGCGAGTCCCGCGAGTACGGAGATCAGCGTCGTCTTGCCCGCGCCGTTCGGGCCGGCGATGCACCACACCTCGCCGGGACCGAAGCGCTGCGTGAAGCCGTCGAGCAGCACGCGATCGCCGACACGCAGCGTGAGCGCGTGTGCTTCAAGCGCATGCGTGCGCGTCATCGCGACCGCCTGTGCAGCAGCATCCACAGAAACACCGGCACGCCAGCGAGCGCGGTAATCACACCGACCGGCAGTTGCGCGGGCGCTATCACGGTACGCGCGACGAGGTCGGCGCCCATCACCGCGACGCCACCGCCGAGTGCTGCTGCGGGCAACAGCATCCGCTGATCGTTGCCGAACGCGAGCCGCACCATATGCGGCACAACGAGCCCGACGAAACCGATCGTGCCGCCCGTGGTCACCGCAGCTGCAGCCGCGAGCGACGCGATGAGATAGATGCGCAGCCGCAGCGGCACGACCGCGACGCCCAGCGCCTGGGCGGCCGCATCGCCGCGCAGCAGTACGTTCAGTTGCGGCGCAGCCGGCACGATGACGAGTACCGCAACCGCGAGGGCGGCGAGCGAGGTCCATGGCATGCCGTCGCCGTTCAGGTCACCGGTCAGCCAGAACAGTATCCCGCGCAGCCGATTCTCCGGCGCAACCGTGAGCAGCAGCGTGATCACCGCGCCCCAACCGGCCGCGACCACTGCGCCGGTCAGCAGCAGACGCGGCGACGTGTCCTGCGGCTCACCACGCCACAGTTCGCGACGCGCGAGTCCCAGCACGAGCAGGATCGACACGAACGCACCGGCGAACGCACTTGCATCGACGAGCCACCACGCGCAACCAGCAATCATTGCGACGAGTGCGAAACTCGCCGCGCCTCCCGACACGCCGAGCACATACGGCTCCGCAAGCGGATTGCGCAGCAGCACTTGCAGCAGCGCCCCGCCGAGCGCGAGCAACGCACCGCACGCGAACCCTGCGAGCGCACGCGGCAAACGCAGCGAACGGACGATCTCGATTGCAAGATCGTCCGATGCGCCGTGTGCCGGCAGCAACGCCGAGAACACGTGCGCGGGCGGCACCGGCACGCTGCCGAGCGACAGCGACGCGACGAACACCAGCACGCCGAGCAACACGAGCGCGCACCAGATCGCCGTCGCACGCGATGCGCTCATGCGCGGCAAGCCGCGTGACGCGACGCGGTTCATCCGCGCGTCCTCACGTGCGGGCGCGCATCACTGCTGCTGCCAGCCGACCGTGATGAACGCACTGCGTCGCGGCGAGTTGTACGTGTAGGCCGTTTCATAGTCCCGGTTGAAGAGGTTCTGGATCTGCGCGGAGACGTACCACGCCTTCGTGATGTTGTAGCGCGCGGACAGGTTCAGGAGACCGTAGCCCGACAGCGGCGTGCCGCTGTCGTTGCGCTCTCCGCTGACGATCCACTCGCCGCCGACACGCCACGCATCGATCGACCGGTTCGCCGTGAACGAAGCGAAATGACGCGCGCGACGGACGAGATCGGTGTCGGCGTCTTCGTCGACCGGATTCTGCACCGTCAGCGACGCGCGCACATCGGTCTTTCCAACGTGCCCGCTCCACGAGCCTTCGACGCCCTGCACCTTCGCATGGCCGATGTTCTGCGCGACGTAGATGCCGGGGATCGTCTGCACGTAGTCGATCAGGTTCGAGTAGCGCGTCTGGAATGCGGTGACGCGGATCACGCCGAGTGCATCCGATGCGTATTGCAGCGCGCCTTCGACCGAGTGACTGCGCTCCGGCTGGATCAAAGGATTGCCGCTCACCGGGAAGTACAGGTCGTTGAAGGTCGGCGCGCGGAACGCATCGGACAGGCTCGCGGTGGCCTTCCAGTGCGCATTGAAATCGTAGCCGTAGCCGAGATAGTAACTGTTCGCGCCGCCGAAATCGGAGTACTGGTCGCGCCGCAGATTCGCCTGGATCTGGCTCGCGCCGAAGCGGCCGGTATAGCCGATGAAGCCCGAGTTCACGTGACGGTCCGGTGCCGAGTATTCGTCCGAATCGAGCGACTGGTCGAGATGTTCGTAGCCGAGCTGGATCTTCTGGCCGGGTCCGAACGTGAAGTCGTTCTGCCACGTGTACTGGCGGTTGTCCGTGTTGAAGCGGTCGGTGTACACGCCGTTCAGCGCGTTCTGGCTGCGATCGTTGCCGGCCGCGACGACGAAGTGCGTGGTCCACCAGTCGGTCAGCTTGCCGTTCGCGAACGCGGACAACTGCTGGACCTTGCTGTACAGATTGTTGAGATCGGTTGGCAGGCCGTATGCGTTGTCGTAGCTGTCGTTGCCGTTCGACTGGAAGTAGCGCACGCCTGCGTCCCACTTGTCGTTGAAGCGATGACGCAGCGACGCCGAGATGCTCTCGTTCAGATAGCCGTTCGCGTTCGGATTCACGCCGGGCGCGAGCGCCGGATTCTGCGACGAAAATCCGTCGTCCTTCGAGCGCGCGAGCGAGATGCTGAACGTCGTGTTGCCGTCGTGATCGAGCGCGCCGTTCACGCCCGCCTGCTGCGTCTGCGTGTGATAGCTGCCGTAGCCGACCGAGAAGTCGAAACGCGGCGGATGATCGCCGCCGTTCTTCGTGAAGATCTGCACGACGCCGCCGATCGCGCCTGAGCCATACAACGCCGACACGTTGCCGTTCACCACTTCGACGTGATCGATCTGGTCGAGCGGAAGCTGCGACAGCTGCGCATTGCCGAGGCTCACCGAATCGACGCGCACACCGTCGATCAGCACCAGCGACTGCACCGACGACGCGCCGCGCAGGAACAGACTCGCCTGCGAACCGGGGCCGCCGTTGCGCACGATCTGCGCGCCCGGTGCGAGTTGCAGCAGACCGGGGACATCCTGCGCGGTCGTATCGGCGATGTCCTGGCTGTCGAACAGCGTGGTCTGCGGGATGGTGTCCGCGAGCTTTTGCGGACTGCGGTCAGCGGTGACGACGATCGGCGATAGCGTGTGTGCGTCGGTGATGGAAGAAGCGGTAGAACTTGTGCTTGCCGCGACGGGCGTAGCGGTGCCCGAAGAAGCGGCGGCAGCCGTGCTTGCAACGGCAGGTGCAGCGGTGCCCGGAGACGTAACGACTGCAGTGGAAGACGACGCTGAAGCGACAGGCTGGGTGTCGCTTGAAGACGGCTCTTGTGTCTGCGGCGCGCTCTGTGCAAATGCCGTCAGCGGCGCATAGGCCGCTGCGGCCAGCGCAGCGAGTGCCGTGCGGGCGATCGGGGTGAACATCGACGGATTTCCTGTGGTAGCGTGCGCGGCCCGCTCCCCGCAGGCCGTTGCGTAACAGGGAACGGCAACCGCCGGCCGATGCTCGCCGGCACGTGCGCGACGGATGACGCTCCCCTCCCTCTGGCCGGTATCCGGGCTGGCGACACATCGACCCGCCTTCCCACGCATGAAGCGCAGTGGCACGATGCACATCGCGCGGCCTCGCTATGCGAAGGCCAGGAGATGCACATGAAGGGTCGACCTGCATGACGATGCGGTCGCTTACCGTTGCGGGGGCAGCACAGGTTGGCTCGGTCGGGCGGACTCCGCTCCCTGCTTCCCGTTTAACTGCACGCGATACGAAAATCGCGCGCGGGCACCAAGAGTGCCGCAAGTGTAGCAGCGCACTCTGTGGCGTCAAGAAAGGGCGATCCCTGCTTCGCTGCACTCGCACAAGTGCATGCGTGCGCCGCATCGAAGGCATGCAAAAAACGCAGCGAAATCCCGCTGGAATCACATCGCGAAATTGCCGGATATGCGCAAAAAGCGATGCTGTTACGTCTCGAAACGAGACATTTATCGGAACGCCCGACATTCCGCGCTAAAATGCCGTGTCTTTAGAGGACGCAGCACATGCTCACCGAACTCGAAACACTCTCACAGAACATTGGACGTCTGATTGCACTCAGTCAGCGTCACTACGCAGCGCGCCAGGCGCTCGAAGAACAACTCACGCAAGCGCGTGCAGATTGCGAAGCGACGCGCGTCGAACTCGATCAGATGCGCGAAGAGCGCAATGCGCTGCAGGCCGAACGCGATGCGCTGTCGGCGAAGATCGACGACGCACAGGTTCGCCTCAACGCGATTCTCGAAAAACTGCCGCGCGCGAAAGGCCACTCCGAACAGGACAATCAGCTCGATCTGCTCGCGTCCGCGCCGCAGGAAGACGGCGCTGCACGCAGCGATGCGGATGCCCGCCACGGAGAAAATGCATGACCACGAAGCAGATCGAAGTCTCGATTCTCGGCCAGTCCTATCGTCTCGCGTGTTCGCCGGAAACCGAAGCGGCACTGCTCGAAGCTGTCGCGCGGGTCGACGCGGAAATGTCGAAAATCCGCACGCACAGCAACGTGCGCGGCATGGACCGCATTGCGGTGATGGCTGCGTTGTCGCTCGCGTCGGAACTGCTCAAGCTGCAGTCCAGCGTACGTCATGGCGAATCGTTTCCGGCTGAAGAAATCCGGCGTACAATGGCCCAGATGAACGATCAGCTGGACACGGTGATCAACCAGTACAGCACGCAATAACGGTTACACGAGGCCAGTAGACAAAGGCCGATCGGACCGGTAGCATCAGCTTCAAGGTCTCCTGTTTCAAACGGTTTATGTGAGTCGGCACAGAGTACGTCGGCTCAGTTGTCAGCTTCCCTGCCTGGTTTGCCAAGGTCATATATTCCTTGAACCAATGCCATGTGCACGGTTGTGGAAATTTGCAGCACGGGCGTGCGCGTCACTCTGTCTGATGTACCCGAAGTGCGGCTAACTGCGACCAATTCTGAACCCCCGGTTCAGGATGCCGGCCTAGCGGCTAAGGCGGGGACCTATTCGAACGGCATCGGACATTCGTCCGGTGCCGTTTTTCTTTGAGCGGCGCTTTTTTTCACTCATCGCTTCACTCATTTCGCGTTCATTCGATTCATGCGCTACTGGCTAATGAAGTCCGAACCGGACGAAGCAAGCATCGACGATCTCGCCGACGCCGCGCAACGCACGTTGCCGTGGACCGGCGTACGCAACTATCAGGCGCGCAACTTCATGCGCGACACGATGCAGGTCGGCGACGGTGTGCTGTTCTATCACTCGAGCTGTCCCGAGCCCGGCATTGCCGGGCTCGCCGAAGTGTCGTCGACGGCCTACCCCGATCCGACGCAGTTCGATCCGAAGAGCCCCTACTACGATCCGAAATCGACGCGCGAAACACCGCGCTGGGTACTCGTCGACGTCGTGTTCAAGAAGAAGTCGACGCTGGTCCCGCTCGCGGCGCTGCGCGAGCATCCGGAACTCGCGCAGATGCGCGTGCTGGCGAAGGGCAACCGCCTGTCGATCACACCGGTCACGAGCGAAGAGTGGCGCTTCATCACGAAGCGGCTGATGTAGTACCGCACGTGATGCGGCATGCAACCTCACGCGCTACGCTCGTATGCGACGTCATGTCGCGGCAACCTGACGAAACCGTCAGAAAGTGCCAGAAACGGTCAGGTGAAGGGAACCTGTCGGCATGAAAGCACGCCTAACTGGCTCGCAAGCGTCGTGCCCGTCTCGTACCACAGGGCGTGCGGTCCATCCTTTCTTCGCCTCTCCAGGATCTGCACGAAAGGCCACGCGAGCAATGCGCAGCGGCACGGGCCGCGCGCAATCCTGTTCACGGAAGGAGTCCCATAATGACCAGAAAAAACGCCATCGCATTCGCGCTCGCCGTGGCTTCGGCCGCTCCGCTGATGCTGTCGCTCGTGCCGTCAACCGCGCACGCGCAGAGCGCGCCGTATCAGCCGGCCGGCGTGCTGTCTCTGAATGCGCAGGCCAGTACCGAAGTGCCGCAGGACGTGGTGAACATCACGCTGTTTTACGAGCAGGAAGCGGCCGATCCGTCGTCGCTGACTACCACGTTGAACCAGCGTGCCGATTCGGCGCTGCAAAAGGCCAAGGGCGTATCCGGCGTCACCGCGCACACGGGCTCGTTCTCGATCAGCCCGTCGACCGATCGCAACGGTCGCATTTCGACGTGGCGCGGTCGTACAGAAATCGTGCTCGAATCGCATGACTTCGCTGCCGCATCGAAGCTCGCGGGCCAGATGGGCTCGATCATGCAGGTCGGCGATGTGCAGTTCTCGCTGTCGCCGGAAGCGCAGCGTGCCGCCGCACAGAAGCTCACCAGCGAAGCGATCGCGTCGTTCCGTCAGCAGGCCTCCGCGTCCGCGCAGGCATTCGGCTATAGCGGCTATTCGATCCGCGAGGTCAACATCGGCCGCGACGGCATCATGCCGCATCCACGGATGATGATGATGGCCGCGGCCCCCTCGTCGTTCAGCGCGAAGAGCGATGCGCCGGTGGCACTGCAGGCGGGGACGTCGACGGTGACGGTCAACGTGTCGGGCTCGGTGCAGATGAAGTAACGCGTGATCGCGTGACCCCACGTCACGCGATGGCCGCGAGCCCATGAAGAAAGAAAGCCCTGCATTCTCGCGAATGCAGGGCTTTTTGTTGACTCGTCAGGCACGGCCGATCAGTTCGCGCCGACGGCCTGCCCCTTCGCACGACCACCACGCCGATACGCCCACACCAGCATCAGGACGCCCGCGATGACCATCGGCATCGACAGCCACTGCCCCATCGACAGCCCGAACGTGAGCAGCCCGAGGAAGTCGTCCGGCTCGCGTGCGAATTCGACCGTGAAGCGCGCAAGACCGTAGCCAATCAGAAACACCGCCGAAATCGCGCCGACCGGCCGCTGCTTGCGCGAGAAAAACCACAGCACGAGAAACAGCGTGACGCCTTCGAGCGCGATCTCGTACAACTGCGACGGATGACGCGGCAGCATGTGGTACTGCGCGAATATATCGGCGAGATGCCACTGCGCAGCCTTATCAGGGTGCGCGGCAAGCCAGCCCGCGTCCTCGCTCGAAGCGCTCTGGAACAGCATCGCCCACGGCGCCGACGGATTCGTCACGCGGCCCCACAGCTCGCCATTGATGAAGTTGCCGAGGCGGCCCGCCGCGAGCCCGGTCGGCACCATCGGCGCGACGAAGTCGGTGACCTGCAGCCACGTGCGTCCGCGCTGGTGCGCGAACAGCGCCATCGCGAGCGCCACACCGAGGAAGCCGCCGTGAAACGACATGCCGCCTTCCCACACCTTGAAGATGTCGAGCGGATGCGCGAAGTACCAGCTTGCCTTGTAGAACAGCACATAGCCGAGCCGCCCGCCGAGGATCGTGCCGAGCACGCCGTAGAACATCATGTCGTCGATGTCCTTCGCGGTCCATCCTTGCGCCGCGACGTAAGGCAGCCGCAAGCGTAGCCGCCCCACGACGATCGCCGCGACAAACGCAACGAGATACATCAAACCGTACCAGCGCACGGCAAGCGGTCCCAGGTGGATCGCGACGGGATCGAAATTCGGGTGAATGAGCATCGTGTGGTGAGGTTCGGGTTCTTCGGTGTGCTTCTATATGTGTACCAGCTACGACGGCCAGCCTCGCATTGGACGCATGCCGCGGCAATGCGTTCAGCGACGTGGTCGCGCAGCCTTCCTCGCGACCGTCGCCGCATGCGCGCGCACGATCTCGATGAAGCCCGCGAGCACCGGGCTCACCTCCGCCGTACGCCAGACAAGACCTGTCTCGATCGCGGGCACCGCTTCGCGCAACGGACGGTACACGACGCCGGTGCGCCGCAGGTTACGCAGCGATTGCGGCACCAGTGCGACGCCCATGCCCGCCGACACGAGGCTCACGATCGTCTGCATCTGGATCGCTTCCTGGCCGATGCGCGGCGCGAGGCCAGCCACGCCGTAGCAATCCATAATGATGTCATAAAAGCCAGGCGCTAAACGCCTCGGGAAGACGACGAGCGGTTCGTCGGCGACGTCGGCGAGGCTGATCGGGATCGGGTTCCAGCCGCCGTCGCCGGCTTCTGCGGCGGCTGCGGCCGCGCTGTGCGCACGCACGCCTGCCGCGCCTCGCTTACGGGAACCCGTGACCGGCCCCGCATCGATACGCGCCGCCAGCGCCGACGACATCGCGATCACCAGCGGCTCGCGTGCGATCGGCAGCCACGACAGCTGTGCCGCATGGCGCGGCGGCAGCGGCGCGATCACCAGACCCGCATCGATACGTCCGGCCACGAGTTCTTCGATCTGCACATCGCTGGTCGCCTCGGTCAGTTGCAGCCGCACGCGCGGATGACGCACGCCGAAATCGCGCAACAGCAGCGGCAGCAGCCCGTAGTCGGCGGTCGACACGAATGCGAGCGACAATACGCCCGCCTCGCCGCGCGCGAGGCTCTGTGCGAGCGGCCGCAGTGCTTCGGCGGCGGCCAGCAGCCGGCGCACTTCGGGCAGGAGATCGGCGCCGACCTGCGTCAGTTCCACCGAGCGACGCGTGCGCGCGAACAGCTCGACGCCGAGCGTGTCCTCCAGCGCGCGGATCGCCTGCGACAAAGGCGGCTGCGTCATCGACAGGCGCGTGGCCGCGCGGCCGAAGTGCTTCTCTTCGGCCACCGCGATGAAGTAGCGCAGCTGGCGCAGGTCCGGCGTGATGGGCTGCATGGCGATATATTTCACGACTCAATAGGCCCCCAATAATATATTGGACACGCGCATCAGGACATTGCATTCTTGCGGCAGACGCCGGTGCCAGTCGCCCGGCGGACAGATCAAAACAAACTGGATGGAGTTTCCCCATGTCGTACAACCGTCGTTCGAAGAACATCACACAGGGTGTCGCGCGTTCGCCGAACCGTTCAATGTATTACGCGCTTGGCTATGAGAAGGAAGACTTCGACAAGCCGATGATCGGCATCGCGAACGGCCACTCGACCATCACGCCGTGCAACTCCGGTCTGCAGCGTCTCGCCGACGCAGCGGTCAACGCCGTCAAGGACGCCGGCGCGAATCCGCAGATCTTCGGCACGCCGACGATCTCCGACGGGATGTCGATGGGCACCGAAGGCATGAAGTACTCGCTCGTGTCGCGCGAAGTGATCTCGGACTGTATCGAGACCTGCGTGCAGGGCCAGTGGATGGACGGCGTCGTCGTGATCGGTGGCTGCGACAAGAACATGCCGGGCGGCATGATCGCGCTGTCGCGGCTCAACGTGCCGGGCATCTACGTGTACGGCGGCACGATCCGCCCGGGCAACTGGAAGGGCAAGGATCTGACGATCGTGTCGTCGTTCGAGGCGGTCGGCGAATTCACGGCCGGACGGATGTCGCAGGAAGATTTCGAAGGGGTCGAAAAGAACGCGTGCCCGTCGTCGGGCTCGTGCGGCGGCATGTACACCGCGAACACGATGAGCTCGTCGTTCGAGGCGCTCGGCATGTCGCTGATGTATTCGTCGACGATGGCGAACCCGGACGACGAAAAGGTCGGCTCGGCAGCCGAATCGTCGCGCGTGCTGGTCGAAGCGGTGAAGAAGGATCTGAAGCCGCGCGACATCATCACGAAGAAGTCGATCGAAAACGCCGTGGCACTGATCATGGCGACCGGCGGCTCGACGAACGCGGTGCTGCACTACCTCGCGATCGCACACGCGGCCGAAGTCGAATGGACGATCGACGACTTCGAACGCATCCGCAAGCGCGTGCCGGTGATCTGCAACCTGAAGCCGTCGGGTCAGTACGTCGCAACCGACCTGCACAAGGCCGGCGGCATTCCGCAAGTGCTGAAGATCCTGCTCGACGCGGGCCTGCTGCACGGCGACTGCGTGACGATCACCGGCAAGACGATCGCCGAAGAACTGAAGGACGTGCCGTCGGTGCCGCGCGCCGACCAGCAGGTGATCTTCCCGATCGACAAGGCGCTGTACAAGGAAGGCCACCTCGCGATCCTGAAGGGCAACCTCGCGACCGAAGGCGCCGTGGCGAAGATCACCGGCCTGAAGAACCCGGTCATCACGGGCCCGGCACGCGTGTTCGAAGACGAGCAGAGCGCGATGGAAGCGATCCTCGCCGACAAGATCAAGGCCGGGGACATCCTCGTGCTGCGCTACCTCGGCCCACGCGGCGGCCCCGGCATGCCGGAAATGCTCGCGCCGACGTCGGCGATCATCGGCAAGGGGCTCGGCGAATCGGTCGGCTTCATCACCGACGGCCGCTTCTCGGGCGGCACGTGGGGCATGGTGGTCGGCCACGTCGCGCCGGAAGCATTCGACGGCGGTGCGATCGCGCTCGTGCACGAAGGCGACTCGATCACGATCGATGCGCACAAGCTGCTGCTCGAACTGAACATCGACGCGGCCGAACTCGAACGCCGCCGCGCTGCATGGCAACAACCGAAGCCCCGCTACACGCGCGGCGTGCTCGCGAAATTCGCGGCACTCACGCTGCCGGCGAACAAGGGCGCTATAACGGGTTGATAGCGGGTTGATGCTGGGAGCACGTCCCGCAAGGGCACACGGTAAAACGTGTGCCCTTTTTCATCGGCGCGCACTGGCCGATCGACGCCTGAACCGCCGCTTCTTTGCTCTTATAATGCGTGGCACTACAGGCTGGATGTCCGTCCGGCGGAGACCACAATGAGATCAAAGACGTATGCAGCCATAGCACTCGCGAGCGCATTCGCAAGCGGCGCCGCGCATGCCGAAGCGGCCGGCGGTCTCGCGCTCGCGCAGCAGCAGAACTGCATGAGCTGCCACTCGGTGACGCGTCAGTTCATGGGCCCCTCGCTGCGCGACGTCGCGGCGAAATACGCGGGCCGTGCCGATGCGGCCACGTACCTCGCGCACAAGATCATCGAAGGGAGTGCCGGTGTCTGGGGAGCCGTGCCGATGCCCGCCAACACGCAGTTGACGCCGGATCAAGCGGCGACGCTTGCCGCGTGGATCCTGACGTTGAAGTAAAGCGCTACGAACGCTACGTCGAGTTCAATGCTCCGGCGCGCGACGCGCCATCTCTTCCCTGACCGCATCACGCACCCAGCCGGTCAGTTCCGTTTCGAGCGCCAGCGCGACTTCGCGTGTGATCTGGTTCACGAGCCACGTCGTGTGATCGTTCAACGCGTCGCGGCAACGCGCCTCGACGACGCTGCGCCCTTCTCCCGTCAGATAGCTTGCAAAGCGGCCACGCAACCGCTCGGCGAGTAGTTCGGGGTCGTAGCGCATGTCGGCGGGAGTGAGCGCGGGTGCAACCGACGGCGGCGGGACAAAGCTCGCGACCGGCGCACCAGGATCGAGATGCGGATCAATGCTCGGATCAAAGCGCGGCGCGATGCGTGGATCAAGACGCGGATCGAGTGCGGGCGGCCCTGCTTCTTCCGGGAAGGCCTGATGCGTGCCAGCCCGCGCAAGCGCGCGATTACCCGGCACGAGCACGTCGTTCAGCACCGGGATCGAACTGTCGTAGGAATCGGACATGGGGGTCACGGGAACACTCCGTCGAAGGATCGAACCGTTGGCATGCACGGGCCGCAACAGCTACATCGCGCCGTGCAACCGGAAAACTCAGCCGCCCTGCTTGTGGTTGTTCAAAGCATAGCCGCGATCGCGGTAGAAGCGATAGCGTTCGCGGCCGGCCGCGAGTTCGTCGGGCGCATTGCCGACGATCTCCAGCAGACGCTCGAAGCGCGCGAACTGCGCCGGCACGTCGGCGCCCAGATTGAGCAGCACCTGATGATGCGGTGCATCGTCGAGATTCGACGTCAGCACGATCGGCGTCTGCTCGACGATCGCGGCGCCCGCCATGCAGTGCGGCACGAAGTCGAGCGGGGAGAACGTCCACAGCATCTCGTCGAATGCGCGCAGCCGCGGCGGTTCGGCCAGCACCACCGTGGGCTGGCCGGCCTGATACGCCTTGCGCGCGAGACGGCACGCGTACAGCAGCGCGTCGCCGACGTTCGTGTGGAAATCGATCCGCGTCATCGTGCTCGTTGCCGCGAGGCGCCTGCCCCGCAGTCGTTGCGGCCTGACGTGATCACGCCGAGCGGTCGATCAGGAACTGCGCGAGCAGCGGCACCGGACGCCCCGTTGCACCCTTCGCCGCGCCGCTCTTCCATGCGGTGCCCGCGATGTCGAGATGAGCCCACGGATACGCTTCGGTGAAGCGCGACAGGAAGCACGCAGCGGTCACGCTGCCCGCCGGCCGGCCGCCGATGTTCGCGAGATCCGCGAAATTCGACTTCAGCTGCTCGTGATACTCGTCGTCGAGCGGCAGACGCCACACCGGATCGGACGCTTCCTTCGACGCGTCGAGCAGTTCGCCCGCCAGTGCATCGTCCTTCGAGAACAGGCCGCTGTTGTGATGGCCCAGCGCGATGATGACCGCGCCCGTCAACGTCGCGATGTCGATCACCGCAGCCGGCTTGAAGCGCTCCGCGTACGTGAGCGCGTCGCACAGGATCAGGCGACCTTCGGCGTCGGTGTTCAGCACTTCGATCGTCAGACCCGACATGCTGGTGACGATGTCGCCCGGCTTCGTTGCCTGGCCTGACGGCATGTTCTCGCAGGTCGGGATGATGCCGACGACGTTGATCTTCAAGCCCATCTCGGCGACCGCGCGCAGCGTGCCGAGCACCGAGCCCGCGCCGCACATGTCGTACTTCATCTCGTCCATGCCTTCACCCGGCTTCAGCGAGATGCCGCCGGTGTCGAACGTGATGCCCTTGCCGACGAGAACGACCGGCGCCGCCTTCGCAGCCGCGCCCTGGTACTGCAGCACGATGAACTGCGGCAGTTCGACCGAGCCGCGCGTGACCGACAGGAACGAGCCCATCTTCAACGCTTCGAGCTGCTTCTGGCCGAGCACGTCGACTTTCAGCTTCCAGTCTTTCGCGAGCTTCTTCGCGGTATTCGCGAGATAGGTAGGCGTGCACACGTTGCCCGGCAGGTTGCCGAGATCGCGCGTCAGGTCCATGCCGTTCGCGAGCGCGGCGCCCTGCTTCGCGGCGACCTTCGCGGCCTTTTCGTCGGCGGTGTCGACGCTGAACACGACGCGCTTCAACGCGCGCGGGCTGTTGTCCGGCTTGCTCTTCATCTGCGTGAAGCGGTACGTCTGTTCGCGCAGCGCGAGGATCGCGGCGCGCACGGCCCAGTCGGCCGAGCGTTCGAGCACCGGCAGTTGCGCGAGCGTGAACGCGACCTGCGCAACCTTCGTGCCGAGGATCGCGCGCCATGCGGCGCGGGCCGCATCGCCGTACGCTTTCTGCGTAAACTTGTCCTGCTTGCCGAGACCGACGAGCAGCACGCGCGATGCGCCGATACCTGATACTTCGTGCAGGAACAGCGTCGTGCCGCTCTTGCCGTCCATGTCGCCGGCCTTGACGATACGCGTGAGCAGCCCCTTCGTGGCCGCATCGATTTCCAGCGCGGCGCCCGACAGCGTCTGCGATTCGAACACACCGATCACGATGCAATCGGATTTGCCGGTCGGGAACCCGGTCGACGAGCCTTTGCTCCAATCACAGGCTTTTATGCTAAAGTCCATCGCGCTTGTCCTCGGATAAAATCTGGGCTTAGGATGAAAGCCGCAATTATCCGCTATTTTTCTCGCGGCGGTTGCATGGATGGCGCGATGGTCGCGATCCGACGCACGCCCTCTTGTCATCAACAATGATCTTCGAACGCTCCCTCCAGCGCGAACTCGCGTACACGGCTGGTGCCGTGTTCATGGTTCTGCTCACGCTAGTGCTGACGACGATGATGATCCGCATCGTCGGCTTCGCGGCGTCCGGCGAGATCGATCCGCGCGACGTTCTGGTCCTGATCGGCCTCACCGTGATCGGCTACCTCGCGATCATGCTCGTCGCCACGCTGTTCGTGTCGATCCTGTTCGTGCTCACGCGCTGGTACCGCGACTCCGAGATGGTCGTGTGGCTCGCGTCGGGCGTGAGCCTCACGCGCTTCATCAAGCCGATCGGCATCTTCGCGACACCGATCGTGATCCTCATCATGTTCTTCGTGTTCGTCGGCTGGCCGTGGTCGAACCAGCAGAACAAGCTGATCCGCGCGCGCTTCCAGCAGCGCGACGAAGTCTCGCTGCTCGCACCGGGCCAGTTCCGCGAATCCGCGACGAGCCATCGCGTGTTCTTCATCGAAAAAATGTCGCCGGACCAGGCGCGCGTCGAGAACGTGTTCGTCACCAGCACCGAAGGCGGCAAGGTCAATGTCGTCGTGTCGAAAACCGGCCACACGGAAACGCAGAAGAACGGCGACCGCTTCGTCGTGCTCGAGAACGGCCGACGCTACGACGGCGAGCCGGGTCATCCGGATTTCCGCATCATGGAATTCGAGCGCTATGGCGTGAAGATCCAGAGCCAACCGGTGGTCAGCACGCCGTCCACGACCGGCACGGCGACGCTCGATCTGCTACGCAACCCTACCCGCGACAATCTCGCCGAATTCGCGTGGCGCGCGGGTCTGCCGCTGATCGCGCTCAACCTGATGCTGCTCGCGATCCCGCTCGCGCACCAGAACCCGCGCCGCAGCCGCACGATCAACCTCGTGATGGCCGTGCTGATCTACCTCACTTACTCGAACCTGCTGAACGTCGTGCAGTCGTGGATCGAGCAGGGCAAGATGTCGTTCATCGTGGGGCTCGTCGGGCTGCATATCGTCGTGGCTGCGATCGTCGTGTTTATCTTCTGGCTGCGCGTGCGCAACCGGCCGCTGTTTTCGCGGGCGATGTTCCGTCGCTCGTCGCAGGGGGCGTGACCGATGCGCATCTATGAGCGGTACTTCGCACGCCAGATCTACCTCACGTTCGTCTTTATCCTGTTCGCGTTTTCGGGTCTGTTCTTCTTTTTCGACCTGATCAACGAACTCAATTCGGTCGGCCACGGCAACTACAAGTTCGGCTACGCGGTGCTGCGCGTCGCGCTGCAAACACCTTCCCGCTTCTACGAAATCATCCCCGTCGCCGCGCTGATCAGCGCGATCTACGTGTTCGCGCAGATGGCCGCGAACTCGGAATACACGATCTTCCGCGTGTCCGGTCTCGCGACCAACCAGGCGCTGCGCTCGCTGCTGAAAATCGGCATCCCGATCGTGATCCTCACATACCTGATCGGCGAAGTGGTCGGCCCGTACACGGATCAACTGTCCGAACGCGTGCGGCTCGAAGCGCTCGGGTCGTCGGTGTCGAGCAACTTCGAATCGGGCGTCTGGGTGAAAGACACGCTGACCGCGCGCGCGGACGGCGAGCAGGTCACCCGCTTCGTGAACGTCGGCAAGCTGCAGCCCGATGCGACGATCAGCGACGTGCGCATCTACGAATTCGATTCGAAATTCCGTCTGTCGAACGTGCGCATCGCGAAGAGCGGCAAGTATCAGCCGCCCGGTCACTGGCTGCTGACCGGCGTCACCGACACGCAACTGATCGACGTCGCGCCGTCCAAAACGCAACCCAGCGACGCGCTGAACCCGGTGTATCGCGCGACGCAAACCACACTACCCGAATACTCGCTGCGCTCCGAACTGACGCCGCAGATCCTGTCGGTGCTGCTGGTGTCGCCCGAACGGATGTCGATGTTCAACCTGTTCCGCTACATCCAGCATTTGACCGAGAACCATCAGGACTCGCAGCGCTACGAGATCGCACTGTGGCGCAAGCTGCTGTATCCGTTCGCCGTGTTCGTGATGCTGGTGCTGTCGCTGCCGTTCGCGTACCTGCATACGCGCGCGGGCGTCGTCGGCGTGAAGGTGTTCGGCGGGATCATGCTCGGCATGAGTTTCCAGCTGTTCAATACGCTGTTCTCGCACATCGGCACGCTGAACACGTGGCCCGCACCGATCACCGCGGCGACGCCGGGGCTGGTCTATCTGGTGCTTGGGCTCGTCGGGTTGAAGTGGGTCGACCGGCATTAGCGTGCACGTGACTATGGACACACACGGTCTCGTTCTCTTCGGTCATGGCGCACGCGACGCGCGCTGGGCGGAACCGTTCGAGCGCCTCGCCGCGAAGCTGCGCGACGCGCACGGAACGGCCGGACCGGTCGCGCTCGCATTTCTCGAACTGATGTCACCGGATCTGCCTGCGGCCGTTGCGCAGCAGGTCGCGGCTGGCTGCACCGCTATCACTGTCGTGCCGGTGTTCTTCGGTCAAGGTGGCCACGTGCGGCGCGATCTGCCGGCGCTCGTCGATGCATGCAGGGCTGCGCATCCGGGTGTGACGATCGATTGCGTTACTGCGGTGGGCGAAGACGATGGCGTGCTCGATGCGGTTGCCGATTACTGTCTGCGGCAGATTGCCGGGCCCGACGCTCCCTGAAAGCAAAGCGGCCGCACAAAGAAAAACGCACCGGCATGCCGGTGCGTTTTTTTCTGGTGAATAGCGAATCCGTCGAGCGTCACGCGGCGTTCAGCATGTCGCCCTTTCCTTCTGCATCCGTCGTCGCCGAAACCCGTTCCGCGAACGCATCACCGATCATCAGCAGGCTCGGCTGCGCGGGATCGAGCCACGTCTGCGCGTCGCCATCCGCGAGCCCTTCGAGCGTCAGCGTCAACGTGCGCTCGCGCGGCGTGCTGCACGCTTCGACGATCGCGACCGGCGTCGTCGCCGGACGGCCCGCATCGATCAACTCACGCGCGATCTCCGGCGCGCTGTCGCGGCCCATGTAGAACACCAGCGAGTCGGCATTGACCTGCTCGCGGATCGCTTCGCTGTCGGGCGCGCGGCTGTGCGTGGCAAGCGCCACACTACGCGCGACGCCGCGCAGCGTCAGCGAGCGCTTCAACGAAGCCGCACTCGCCAGCGCCGCCGTGATACCCGGCACCACTTCGTAGTCGATACCTGCCGCTTCGAGCGCGCGCATTTCCTCGTCGGCACGGCCGAACAGCATCGGATCGCCGCCCTTCAACCGCACGACGACACCATGCTCGAGCGCCGCATCGACGATCTGCTTGTTGATGAAGTGCTGGGCTGTAGAACGCTGGCCGCAACGCTTGCCGACCGCGATCTTGCGCGCATGCGGCGCGTAGTCGAGCATCGCGGGCTCGACCAGCGCGTCGTGCAGCACCACATCGGCGGTGCCCAGCAAGCGTGCGCCGCGCACCGTGATGAGGTCCGCTGCGCCTGGTCCTGCACCGATCAGATACACCTTACCCATGATTTTCCAGTTCCATTCGTCCGTTCATTCGGGGCGCTCGATGACGCCCCGCCGCATTACGCGGAGAACGCACGAATCATGCCGGCCGCGACAGTGTGATGCGTCGCCTCGTCGATCAACACGAATGCACCGGTCGCCTGGTTCGCATCGTACGTATCGCACACGAGCGGCTTCTGCAGCGTCACCGACACGCGGCCGATATCGTTCATCGACAGATCGTTGCGGTCCACCGCGTGCGACAGCGTATGCACGTCGAGCACCTGACCGATCGCGCCGATCCGCGCGAACACCGTGTTCGTGGTCTGCTTCAGCAGATACTTGCGCTGCGTGGACAGCGGCGTTTCGTCGAACCAGCACAGGTCGGCTTCGAGCTTCTTCGCCGGCTGCGGCGCCGCTTCGCTGCCCGCATTTTGCAGCACGAACGTATCGCCGCGCGACACGTCGACGTCTTCCGCGAGGCGGATCGTCACCGTCTGCCCTGCGAACGCGCGCTCGACCTGCGCGGTGCCGCCCGGCACCGGCGCGATGATCTCAGCGACCGTCGCTTCACGGTTCGCCGGCAGCACGACGATCGTATCGCCGGTCTTCACTTCGCCCGCTTCGACACGGCCCATGTAGCCGCGGAAATCGTCGGCCTGGCTGCCGTCCTGACGCGCAACCCATTGCACCGGGAAGCGCAGCGTCGCACCGCCCGCACGTTCGACCGGCAGCAGTTCCAGCAGATCGAGCAACGGCTCGCCCGCATACCACGGCATGCGTTCGCTCGCGGTCACGATGTTGTCGCCCTTCAGCGCCGACACCGGCACGAAGCGCACATTCGCGAGACCGAGCTGGCGTGCGAGTTCGACGTACGCGTCGCGGATCTCGTTGAAGCGCGCTTCGCTGTAGTCGACCAGATCCATCTTGTTGATCGCGACGATCGCGTGCTGCAGACCGAGCAGCTTGACGATCGCGCTGTGCCGCTTGGTTTGCGGCAGCAGTTGCGCAACCCCGTTGTCGAACGTGACGCGCGTCGCGTCGACGAGAATGATCGCCGCATCGGCGGTCGATGCGCCTGTCACCATGTTGCGCGTGTACTGCTCGTGGCCCGGCGTGTCGGCGATGATGAACTTGCGCTTCGCGGTCGCGAAGTAGCGGTACGCGACGTCGATCGTGATGCCCTGCTCGCGTTCGGCTTCGAGGCCGTCGGTCAGCAGCGACAGATCGATTTCGTCGCCGACGGTGCGCTTGTTCTTCGCGCGCGACAGTGCCGACAGCTGGTCGGACAGCACAGCCTTGCTGTCGTACAGCAGGCGGCCGATCAACGTGCTCTTGCCGTCGTCGACGCTGCCTGCGGTAATGAAACGCAGCACGCCGAGGTCTTCTGGTTGATGAGTGCTCATGATGTTCCTGACTTCGTCACGTGTGCTTTAGAAATAACCTTGCTTCTTGCGCTGTTCCATCGCGGCTTCCGACAACTGGTCGTCCATCCGCGTCGCGCCGCGTTCCGTGATTTCGGTTACGGCGGTTTCGGCGATGATCTTGTCGAGATCGTCGGCATCGCTTTCCACCGGGCACGTGCAGCTGATGTCGCCCACCGTGCGGAAGCGCACCTGCGCGACTTCGCTGGTCTCGCCTTCGCGGATCGGCGTGAGCGGCGTCACCGGCACCAGCAGCCCGTTGCGGCGCACGATCTCGCGCTCGTGCGCGTAGTAGATCGACGGCAGTTCGAGCTTCTCGCGTGCGATGTATTGCCACACGTCGAGTTCGGTCCAGTTCGAGATCGGGAACACGCGCAGATGTTCGCCCTGATGCAGTCGCGCGTTATAGACGCTCCACAGTTCCGGACGTTGCGCCTTCGGATCCCACTGACCAAACTCGTCGCGGAACGAGAAAATGCGCTCTTTCGCGCGAGCCTTTTCTTCGTCGCGACGCGCGCCGCCGATCATCGCGGTGTAGCCGTATTCGGCGATCGTTTCCAGCAGCGTGATGGCCTGCACAGCGTTACGCGAATCGGTTTCGCGACGCAGACGCACCGTGCCGCGCTTGATCGAATCCTCGACGTGACCGACCACCAGTTCTGCGCCGATTTCCTTCGCGCGGCGATCGCGAAAGTCGATCACTTCGCCGTAGTTGTGACCCGTGTCGATATGGACGAGCGGGAACGGCAGCGACGTCGTGCGGTTCGCCCCGAGGCCGAACGCCTTCAACGCGAGATGCAGCACGACCACCGAGTCCTTGCCGCCCGAGAACAACAGCGCGGGCTTGCTGCATTCGGCGACCAGTTCGCGCAGGATGTGAATCGACTCGGCTTCGAGCCAGTCGAGATGGTCCATCCGGTTCGCCGGGCCGGCGGTCGGAACGATCGGGGCGGTCGGAGCAGTCATAGCGGAATCGAGCGTCGTGCTCATGTTCAGGTCCTTCTTCGGTTCGCGTCGCGGCGTTCTGCACGCGACGCGTCAATCATCGGATTATCGGCCAGCGCCTGCGCATCATGCGGAGGCGTGCGAGTTGTCGACCGCGATCGGAATCGTCGTGATGTGCAGCCCGCATTCCTTCGTGTCGCGCGACTCCCACCACCAGCGTCCGGCGCGGCTGTCCTCGCCGGGACGGATCGCGCGGGTACACGGTTCGCAACCGATACTCGGATAGCCGCGAGCATGCAACGGATTGACGGGCACGTCGAATGCTTTCAGATACGCCCACACGTCCGCCTCGGTCCAGTCCGCGAGCGGATTGAACTTCGCGATGCCGCGTGCGCCGTCCTGCTCTTCTTCGTGCAGTTCCGCGCGCGTCACCGACTGCTCGCGGCGCTGACCCGTCACCCATGCGCTGACGCCGGCAAGCGCGCGATTCAGCGGCTCGACCTTGCGGATCTCGCAGCAACGCTTGCGCAGATCGATGCTTTCGTAGAACGCGTTCAGACCGTGCTGCGCGACGTATTCGTCGATTGCGTCCTGCTGCGGATGAAGCTGCTCGATGTCGTAGCCGTAGCGTTCCTTCACGCGATCGAGCATGCCGAGCGTTTCCGCGTGCAGACGGCCGGTGTTCAGCGAGAAGATGCCGATCTTCACGTGACGCGACAGGATCGCGTGCGTGAGCAGCATGTCTTCGGCGGCGAGGCTGCTCGCGAACTTCACGCTCGCGTGGCGCGCGGCGATCGAGTCGAGCAACGCGTCGAGGCGTTCGACTTTCGCGACGAGTTCTGCCGTGAGTTCGCCCGAAGGCTTAACGATGGTATCGGTGCTCATGCGGCCGCCTTCGCCGCTGCTTCGCGACGACGGAACAGCGGCAACGGTTCGTCCACTGCGCCCTGATACTGGACCGTGAAATCGTCGAACGCTTTTACTGCGTCGTGGATGTCCTTGTCCGCGCGCACGGCGAATGCATCGAAGCCGCAGCGGTACATCAGGCGAACCTGGTCGCGCAGCACGTCGCCGATCGCGCGCAGTTCGCCCTTGTAGCCATAGCGTTGACGCAGCAGCCGGCCGATGCTGTAGCCGCGGCCGTCGCCGAACTTCGGGAAATCGATTGCGATCAATGCCACGCGATCGAAGTCGCCGGCGATGTCCGCCGGTTCGCTGTCGGGCGCGAGCCACACGCCGAGTTCGGCGGCGCTGCGCGTCGCGGCGAGCGCGTCGCGCGACGTTTGCCACAGCGCGAACGGCACCACGATCTTGCCTGCCGGTAAAGTGTCCAACCCGGCATCGACTGCGGGCAGCGTGCCGTCTTCGGCCGCGCGCACAACAGTCCAGTCATCGTCGACGACCGTGCGGTTTTTGATAATCGAAGCCATCTACCTGTTCCTTTATCCGGATTACGCGTGAGCCGGTTGACGCGACGCGTACACCCGATCCTTGAACGGCGCGATGCCGATGCGGTTATACGTATCGATGAAGCGTTCGCCGTCGATGCGATGTTCGACGAACGTGTCGATCACTTTCGACACCACGTCCGGCATTTCTTCCGCCGAGAACGACGGGCCGATCACGCGGCCGAGATGCGCGCCCGTCGCGCCCGTGCTCTGCTCGCCGCCGAGCGACACCTGGTACCACTCGGAGCCGTCCTTGTCGACGCCGAGCACGCCGATGTTGCCGACGTGATGGTGACCGCACGCGTTGATGCAGCCCGAGATGTTCAGCGACACGTCGCCGAGGTCGTACACGAAGTCGAGATCGTTGAAACGCTCCTGAATCGCGAGCGCGATCGGAATCGACTTCGCATTCGCGAGCGAGCAGAAATCGCCGCCCGGGCACGCGATGATGTCGGTCAACAGGCCGATGTTCGGCGTGGCGAAGCCTTGCGTCTTCGCCTTTTCCCACAGCTCGAACAGATCGCGCTTCTTCACGTTCGCGAGAATCAGGTTCTGCTCGTGCGACACGCGGATCTCGCCGAACGAATACTGGTCGGCCCAGTCGGCAACCGCTTCCATCTGCGTGTCGGTGGCGTCGCCGGGGGCGATGCCGGCCGGCTTCAGCGACAGCGTCACCGATGCGTAGCCTGCGACCTTGTGCGGCCGCACGTTGCGCTCGATCCAGCGCGCGAACGCGCGGTTCTCGAGCAGATGCTTTTCGAACGACGTATCGGTATCAGGCAGCTTGTCGTACTGCGGCGGCTGGAAGTACTGCGACACGCGGTCGACTTCCGTCTGCGTCAGCGTCGACGGGCCGTCCTTCAGGTGCTGCCACTCTTCCTCGACCTGCTGCGAGAACTTCTCCGGGCTCAGCGCCTTCACGAGAATCTTGATACGGGCCTTGTACATGTTGTCGCGGCGGCCGTAGCGGTTGTACACGCGCAGCACGGCCTCGCAATACGTCAGCAGATGTTGCCAGGGCAGGTCTTCGCGGATGATCGCGCCGACGATCGGCGTGCGGCCCAGACCGCCACCGGCCAGAATACTCGCGACGACTTCGCCGTCCGCGTTCTTCTTCAGATAGACGCCCAGATCGTGGATCTGCACGGCGGCACGGTCCTCTTTCGAACCGGACACGGCGATCTTGAACTTGCGCGGCAGCCACGCGAATTCCGGGTGGAACGTCGACCATTGACGCAGGATTTCGGCCCACGGACGCGGGTCGATGACCTCGTCGGGCGCGACGCCCGCGAATTGATCGGCGGTGATGTTGCGGATGCAGTTGCCTGACGTCTGGATGCCGTGCATCTGCACGGACGCGAGCTTCGCGAGCAGGTCGGGGGTTTCTTCGAGCTTGATCCAGTTGTACTGGATGTTCGAGCGCGTCGAGAAATGGCCGTAGCCGCGGTCGTGCTCGCGCGCGATGCGGCCGAGCATGCGGAGCTGGTCGCTGCGCAGATTGCCGTACGGAATCGCGATGCGGTGCATGTACGCGTGACGTTGCAGATACAGGCCGTTCTGCAGACGCAGCGGACGGAACTCGTCTTCGCTCAATTCGCCCGACAGACGACGGCGAACCTGGTCGCGGTACTGCGCGACGCGTTCGTCGACGATGGTCTGGTCGTACTGATCGTATTGATACATTCGGGGACCCCATTTCTCGTAACACACGGCGTTCCGGTTACGCCGCGTCTGGCTATCCGGTTCTGGCCTCGCGCGCGGGCGATCGTTCAGCCTGATCGCTCATTTGCTAATGACAAAAACAGATAACCATATTGGAAAAGTTGGGGAAATCGTAATAAACTCCCCTTATATTTCAAACGACTAAAAAATTCTTTTTATATGCGCAGAGGTTATATATGAACCTGCACCAGTTCCGCTTCGTCCGCGAGGCAGTCCGGCAGAACTTCAACCTCACCGAAGCGGCGAAGGCACTGTATACGAGCCAGCCCGGCGTCTCCAAGGCAATCATCGAGCTGGAGGACGAACTGGGCGTCGACATCTTCACCCGCCACGGCAAGCGCGTGCGTTCGCTGACCGAGCCGGGCCGGATCATCCTGGCGTCGGTCGAGCGGATCCTGCTGGAAGTGGAGAGCCTCAAGCGGGTCGGCAAGGACTACGCGGCGCAGGATCAGGGCAATCTGGTGATCGCCGCGACCCATACCCAGGCGCGCTACTCGCTGCCCGCCGCGATCGCCGAATTCAAGAAACGCTTCCCGAAGGTGCACCTTTCGATCCTGCAAGGCAGCCCGACCCAGGTCGCCGAGATGGTGATCCACGACCAGGCCGACCTCGCGATCGCCACCGAAGCGATCTCGAACTATAAGGAACTCGTGTCGCTGCCGTGTTTCCAGTGGCATCACGTGGCCGTGATGCAGCCGGACCATCCGCTGCTCGAGCGCAAGCTGCTGTCGCTCGACGACCTCACGCAGTACCCGCTCATTACCTACGACAACGCGTTCGCCGGCCGCACGAAGATCAACGACGCGTTCCGGCTGCGCGGACTGCATCCGGACATCGTGCTCGAGGCAATCGACGCCGACGTGATCAAGACCTACGTCGAGCTGGGGCTCGGTGTCGGCATCATGGCCGATATCGCGTTCAACGCGGAACGCGACCGGCATCTGCGTGCGCTGCCGGTCGGCCATCTGTTCGGCAGCAATGTGACGCGCGTCGCGCTGAAGCACGGCGCGTATCTGCGCAGCTATGTGTATACGCTCGTGGAGCTGCTGTCGCCGGGGCTGAACCGCAAGCTGATCGAGCAGGCGTTGAAGGGCGAGCACGAGACTTACGAGCTTTGATTCGCGCAATGCGATGCGGCGCCGTGCGGTACCGCGTCGTGGTACGTACGTCTTAGTGCTTCGTGCCGCAGCACGGCACGCACTGCGCGCGCTACGCTCTCCACCTGCATCGCACTCGCGCACTGACCGTTATTGATCCTGTTACTGATCCTGTTGTTGACCGCATCGACCGCCACGGAGACCCTGGATGATGGACCACAAGAACCATAAGAAAACCCTGCGCAGCCTGGCCGCCGCCGGCGCGCTGCTGATCGCCACTGCCGCGCACGCCGACCTGAAAGTCGGCATCGACCTGTCGAGCACCGGCCCCGCCGCCGCGATCGGCATCACGAGCAAGAATGCGATGCTGATGTGGCCGAAGACGATCGCCGGGCAGAACGCGCAGTACCTGATCCTCGACGACGGCTCGGACCCCGGCAACGCGGTGAAGAACATCCGCAAGCTGATCAACGAAGACCATGTCGATGTGATCGTCGGACCGAACATCACGCCGGCCGCGCTCGCCGCGCTCGACCCCATCGCCGAGAGCCAGACACCGATGATCACGCTGATCGGCTCGGCGAGCGTCGTCGAACCGCAGGAAGGCAAGCGCGTGTGGGCGTACAAGATGGCGCAGACCGACAGCGCGATGGCCGACGTGATGACGCGCTACATGGCGAATCACAACGTGAAGACGGTCGGCTTTATCGGCTTCGCGGACAGCTACGGCGACAGCTGGCTGAACGAGTTCACGAAGTTCGCGGCACTGCGACACATCCAGGTGGTCGCGACCGAGCGTTTCAATCGTACCGATGCGAGCGTGACTGGCCAGGTGCTGAAACTGATGGCCGCCAAGCCAGATGCGGTGCTGATCGCCGGCGCGGGCACGCCGACTGTGCTGCCGCAACGCACGCTGGTCGAGCGCGGCTTCAAGGGGCCGATCTACCAGACGCATGGCATCGCGACGCCGGAGTTCATCAAGCTGGGCGGCAAGGATGTAGAGGGCACGTTGTTTCCTACTCAGCCGGTTGTAGTTGCACGGACCCTGCCTGCCGATCATCCGGCAAAGAAGGCTGCGCTTGCGTTTGTCGATGCTTATGAAGCTCGCTACGGTCAAGGCACGGTGACGCAGTTTGCTGGTGATGCGGCGGGGGTTTATCCGCGGTTGCAGGATGCGGTGGCGCGTGCGTTGAAGACGGCGCAGCCTGGGACCGTGGCATTTCGCGTTGCGTTGCGTGATGAACTGGAGCATGCGCATGAGCTTGTCGTGCCTAACGGTGTCGTGAGCACGAGCGCTAAGGATCACGTTGGGCTTGATCAGCGGGCTAGTGTGATGGGGACTGTTAAAGGTGGGAAGTTTGTTTATTTGAGTCAGTAAAAGGGGTTGGTTTTGGTTGGCGCTGCGCGGGCGCTTGTTTTGAGTTTTGAGTTTTGTGTTTTTGCCTGTGCAGGCAGGTGCTTATTGGCGCCTCGCGGCGCAAGCGTTGCCCCTGTGCGGGGCGGCACCTACTTTTCTTTGCCGCGGCAAAGAAAAGTAGGCAAAAGAAAGCCGCTGAGACGAAACTTCTCCTTTCCGTGTGTGACCTCGGTGGCACTCGCCTAAGTGGGCGCCACGCTCACCCTGCATAGTGGTCCGAGACGAGATCAGCCCTCGCGCCGCAAAACGAAGTGACAAGGCAGTCATCCGTTCCGGCGAGCTTCGCCGCCGAAGGGCGTAACCCCCTTCGCTCAATGTGATTGCCTGGTGCCGCCATTTCTTCCCCGCGCGGTCACTCATCCACGCGCAACGCGATCGCGTTTTGCATGCGCCCCAATCTTCCCGATGGTTTCCCAAGCAGACCGGTCCGCGCGCACACAAGTGCGCTGCGGGATGTGCGAGCCCCTTGTCACTCCGCGTCGCTATCCAAGGGACGATCTCGTCTCGGACCACAAGTCAGTGTGAACGTGGCGCCCACTTAGGCGAGTGCCACTGGGGTCACACATGGAAAGGAGAAGCTTCGTATCGGCGGCTTTCTTTTGCCTACTTTTCTTTGCCGCGGCAAAGAAAAGTAGGTGCCGCCCCGCACAGGGGCAACGCCTGCGCCGCGAGGCGCGAGATCGCAGCCACCAGCGAAGAGCAAAAAACAGACGACAACGCCCGCGCCACGAGGCGCAAAAGCGCAACCGCCAGCCAGAGCAAACAATCGAAGACCAAAACAAGAACATCCAAACCAACAAAAACCACATCGGCACGCGCCAACCACCCAGGCGTCCGCCCCCTCCCGCACCTGCACTCCAAAATCCCTCCGTAACCCTCCCTAACCAGGCAGGTTGAAACAGCGCCGACGGAAACCTACCGTTAGCATGCCTTTCGTATGCTGAATGCTTCACAGAAAGGCTCACCTCAAACAGCCCGCCCAAGGGTTCCGCAGCGACATCCGGTAACGCCGTTCGAGCACGATCCGTTCAATCCCGAACGGATCCCGGAACCAATCTAAGACTCCCGTCTGGCCAGACAAGCGTTTATTCAAACAACTTTGTCCCATTCGTGGAGGAACAGTCATGGATTTGCCCGTCACCCGGGCCAAGGCGCCGCCGCACCTTGGCCGTACCGTTCTCATTGCGCCCAACCGGCGCGTCAATCTTGCGCAGGCTGGACATCCGCTGGTGACGATCGTCCCGCGCACGCGTCTCGGCGCGCATGCGCTCGACCTCGTCGTGCAGGCGTCGATCGCGACGATCCAGGTCATCGCGACCACCACCTACGTCAACTCGTTGACGGGGCTGGCACCGCCCCCTCTCGAATTTTCCGAGCCGCCGCCGGGAACGACGATCTCGGTACTGTCGCTGCAAACCGCCTGGAACAGCTTCGTCGACGACCTCGCCGCGCTGCAGGGCAAGGCGGCCCTATGGGTCGCCACCTCGAGCAGTACCGGCGGAGCCAGTATCTTCTCGACGATCACGACAGTTGCGGGAATGATCGGCGGTCTCAACTCAGCGGTTCAAACCGAGTTCATCGTGCTGCAAAACCTGCCGCCGAACACCAAGACATGGAAGGACGCATTCTCGACGGTGACGAATCTGATCTCGGCGGAACTGAAGCCGGTGCAGGGCCTTCAGACGAGCATCACGCAGCTCAGCGGCGACCTCAATGCGGCTGCGGTCACGCTGACGACCGCCGCCAACACCGGCGTGCTGGAGCAGCTTCAGGCGGCCTATGCCAATGAACTCGCCGCATTGAATAACGACATCGCGCAGTGCAATGAGCAGATCTCCAAAGACAACAAGGAGATCATCGCGCTCGGCGCATCCGAGGGGGTGTCCGGCTTTATCGGCATATCGGGGATCCTGAACATCTGGAATCCGCTGGGATGGCTGGCGATCGGAGCAGGTGTCGCGGGTGCCTATTTCGCCGCCGAGGAAATCAAGACCCTGGCGGGGCAGATCGGCATGCTGACCGGCGAGATCAAAAGTTACTCCACTCAGTTGACGGCCGACACCGCAGCGTCGAACCTGGTCACCGCGTTCTCCGCCAGTGCGCAGGCTGCGGCCAGCATGAATTCGGCGAGCCAGCAGGAGCTGATCGCGCTGATCCAGCTGTGCTCGGCGATGGCCACCGACATCACCGCGTCGCTCGCCGACCTGAACGACGACGAGATTGCCGCGTCGCTGAACGAATGGAACGCGGTGGTCTCGGCATCCGCGTTCATGTCCGGCATCACCGCGTACATCTGGCCGAGCTGGTACAGCCTGGCCAATCCGACCAACCTCACGGCGGCCGGCAGCAACGCATGGGTGGTGAGCAATTCCGGTACGGTGTTCGGCTGGACATCGGGTGGCACGGCGTGGTCGACGCTGCCCGATTACACGCTGTCGGTGGTCTCCGCCGGCTCGGTGGTCGCGGGCGTCGACGGTGCGCCCAACGCAGCCGCGTCGCTCGACCCCAACTCGTACGGGCAAAGCTGCTACGCCAAACTGTTCAACGCCGGCCAGAACGCGTGGACAACAGTGTCGACCTTCCCCGTCGCGCAGGTCGCGACGGACGGCACCTCGCTGTGGGCGATCAACCAGCTCACCGCCGACCGCCAGGTCTACGCGTACAGCGGCTCCGGCACGAACTGGACGCAGCTCCCCGCGTTGCCGATCAATCCCACGACGAAGCAACCCGATGCGCCGATGGACATCGCCGCGGTCAACGGCACGGTGTACGCGATCGCGAACAACACGCTCTCGCTGTGGAGCTACAACGGCAGCCAGTGGAACCAGATCACCGATGCGACGTACGGCAGCATCACCGCCAACGGCAACATGATCGGCCTGATCGATACGTCGTCCAATGCGTGGGTGCTCGATGCCGGCAACAACAACACGCCCAACGCGACGATGATGGCCGTGAATTCGCTGGCTCAGGTAGCGAACGGCGACCAGTACGCGACCGACAACGACCTCAACCTCTGGTACGTCCCGTTTTCGCCGACCGGCGGCAGCCCGACCTGCACCCAGGTGATGAGCAACGTGACGGGCGTGACGGTCAGCGACGGCGGCACCGTGTACGCAACCGACAACAACGGCGTGCTGTGGACTCTGACCGATTCCGGCAACAACGTCTGGCAGCAGTTGCCCGCGTTCCCCGGACTTTCCACGTAACCGTCCGCGTTCTCGCTATTGCGCACGACCCGGTTTCGCATCGATGCGGACCCCGGTCGTGCCTCAACCCATCTCACTACATTCTCGCAAGGGGTCGAACATGACCAGCCCGATTGCATCCTTACCCGTCACCACCATCGTGAACGATCTGATGACGATCGAAAGTTATCTGTACTGCGCCGACGGGATCAAGCTGCCGCCGGTCATCACCGGGAATTCCCAGTACGGCGTTCTTGTCACGGACTTCGGCAAGTGGCAGTACGCGCTCTGGACGGGTTTCTGGGAAGCACTGCTGTCCGTCAATGTCGTGTCGGCAAGCAACCAGGTCCAGCAGTTGTTCCAGCTCAAGGCTGCGCAGGAGCCGACGGTGCGCAACGTCTTCTATGGATCGAGCGAGGGTACGACGCCGATTGCGGTCGGCATCTGCGCCCAGCTTGGTCAGACCATTCGAAGCGGCCAGCCGCTGCTCACGCAACTGCAGTCGATCGCCAAAAGCATCCAGGGCGCCGATCTTCAGCAGGTCGAACAGATCGCCAAACAGGTGGCCACGCTGCAGGCGCAACTCGACGAGCAGGAAGGAAAACTGACCAAGGGCGCGCTCGGTCTCGGCAAGGATCTGATCGCCACGGTCATCGACCTCGGCATCGCGGCCGGCACCGAAGGCGACATGATGAAGCCGCTGAAAAAAGGCGTGAAGAAGATCTTCGAGGACAGCATCGGCGAAATCAAACTGAACCGGGAGATCAACAGCACGCTCACGCAGCTGGAAACAGACTGGCTCGCGCTCGACGAGGCGACCATCAACCTCGCGCAGATCACCATCATCTGCAACCAGCTGAACGCAGTGCTCAACGATGCGTCGCCGGTCAAGACCGCGCTGGAGGATCTGGCCGCGGAGTGGAACACCGTCGCGAGCACGACCACGGTCGGTCTGGAGAAATGGGAGACCGGCTATAGCGCGGCACTGGAGGAATGGGCGAATCAGATCACGCTGGTTTCGTTCAAGTATGCGACGCAGAAGGTTATTCCGACGACGACGTAACGCGAGGTGCGGGTGTCGCGGTAGATGACGGGGGGTGAACCCTGCTATCGGTGCGCGCTCATGTAGAGAAGTACGTTCCGTTGAAAGACCGTGCGCGGTGCGATGAGGCACCGCGCACGGTCGTAGCGTGTCGCGGTTATCGCGACCACGCACATCAAAAATCCGGCACTTCTGCGAGGACGTAACTCAGACGACGACTTTCTACGCGGCCGCAGCCTCCTCCCGCATCCGCCGCGCTTCATCGCGCAGGAACTGCTGATAATCGTCCAGATCGCCGTCGAAGGGTTCGACGCCGCCCTTGGTAACCAGCCAGAACTCGTCGCATACGGCGCGCAGCAGGGACCGGTCGTGACTGACCAGCATCACGGTGCCTTCGAATTCGTTGAGTGCCATGCCTAGCGCTTCGCGTGTGGCGAGGTCGAGGTGATTGGTCGGCTCGTCGAGCAGCAGCAGATTCGGACGCTGCCACACGATCATGCACAACACGAGCCGCGCCTTTTCGCCGCCGCTCATCGTGCCGACCGCCTGATGAACCGTGTCGCCGCTGAAGTTGAACGTGCCGAGGAACGTGCGAAGCGATTGTTCGGTGCCACTCTGCCCCGGGGCACGCATGTGCGCCGGCGTGTCCTTTGCGAGGCGGATCATGTGTTCCATCGGCGTATCGAGCGGACGCAGCACGTCGAGTTCCTGCTGGGCGAAGTAGCCGATGTTCAGGCCTTTGCCTTCGCTGATTTCGCCGGTAATCGGCGCGAGCGCATGCGCCACTGTCTTCACCAGCGTCGACTTGCCCTGCCCGTTCGCACCGAGGATGCCGATGCGCTGCCCGGCCAGCACGGACCGGTTGATGCCTCGCACGATGACCGTGGGCGGCGTGTCTGGCGGTGCGTCGTCGGGTGCCGGGTAACCGAAGCTCGCGTCCAGCATCGACAGCAGTGGGTTCGGGACGTTGAGCGGCTCTTTGAACTCGAAGGTGAACTCCGCGTCGGCGAGCACCGGGGCGATCTTCTCCATGCGTTCGAGCGCCTTGACCCGGCTCTGCGCCTGCTTCGCCTTCGAGGCTTTGGCCTTGAAACGGTCGATGAATTTCTGCAGGTGAGCGATCTTGTCCGCCTGCTTCGCCATCGCGGCCTGCTGCAACAGGAGTTGCTCGGCGCGCATCTCTTCGAACTTGCTGTAGTTGCCGCCATAACGCACGAGTTTGGCGTTATCGACGTGCACCGTCACCTGCGTCACCGCGTCGAGGAACTCGCGATCGTGGCTGATCACGACCATCGTTCCCTGATAGCGCTTGAGCCACGCTTCCAGCCAGACCAGTGCGTCGAGGTCCAGGTGATTGGTCGGTTCGTCGAGCAGCAGCAGGTCGGACGGACACATGAGTGCGCGCGCCAGTTGCAGCCGCATGCGCCAACCGCCGGAGAAACTGTTGACCGGCTGGTCAAGCTGCGCAGCACTGAAGCCGAGGCCCAGGATCAGCGCTTGAGCACGTGCGGGTGCGTCGTGTGCGCCGGCGTCGTGCAGGGCCATGTAGGCGTGTGCCATGCGCATGCCGTCGTCGCTGGCCTCGGCGGCGGCGACTTCGACCTGAGCGGCGAGCAGCACCGTGTCGCCTTCGACGACGAAGTCGGTCGCGCCCTGCTCGGTTTCCGGCATGTCCTGCGCGACCTGGCCCATCCGCCATGCAGCGGGAATCGAGAATTCGCCGCTGTCTTCGTGCAACGCGCCGTTGAGAAGGCCGAAGAACGACGACTTGCCGGCGCCATTGCGGCCGACGAGGCCGATCTTTTCGCCGGGGGCGAAGGTGACGGACGCCTGGTCGAGTACGACATTGACGCCGCGGCGCAGCGTGACATTACGGACGGAAATCATAAGGAGCTACTTCGAAGAGGATCGGCATGATAGCCCACTGGACGTTTCGGCCGCGAGGCAGGCGGACATATGGTGAATGAGGGCACCGGCCAGACCGGGAAGTTCGATGCCAACGACCTGTACCGGTAGTCGCGTCAGCGTCGAGCTTCTGCAGCCGACCCAATTGAGTCGCCGGGACAGTTCCAGGAAGTGGCTATTATCGCCGCCCGGCGTGATTTGCTTCCCGGGCTACCGAATACTACTCAAAGCCTGCCGTTGATCACGAGATCAACAAGTACGTAGCCAGGACGCAGAGCATAGAAAAAAACCCGGCGAAAATGCGGAGAGACGGGCGCCCCCGAAGCAGTTATGCCTCACGGCGGCGAAGCCCGCCGAAACGAATGACCGCCTTGTCACGAAGGCAAACGGCGCGAGGGCCGATCTCGTCTCGGACCACTACGCAGGGTGAACGTGGCGCCCACTTAGGCGAGTGCCACGAAAACGAGCCCAAGGAAAAGAGAAGCTTCGTCTCAGCGGCTTTCTTTTGCCTACTTTTCTTTGCCGCTGCAAAGAAAAGTAGGTGCCGCCCCGCACAGGGGCAACGCCTGCGCCGCGAGGCGCAAATAAGCACCACCGCGCGGAAAAGCCAGAAAGAAAAGCACTAGGCAGTACCGCGAAGCACCAGGCCGCAGCCACCTGCAAAAACCAAAAAACCAGACGACAAAAATCCCCCTCCCAAACCCCGTGTACCATCCTGACATCCGGCTTGCAGCCCGCACCGGCCCCGGTTAACTTAAAACCTGAAGCGACGATACGAGGCCAGAGGGCCTGCCCAACCGCATGCAAGCCACCAAAAAACGCACCCTCCTCCTGATCGCAGCGTTAACAGCGCTAGTGCTAATCATCGCAATCACCCACGCAATCCGCACAAGAACCTCAACCCACCCAACCCAAACCACAACACAAGCAACATCCATCATCGAATTCACCCCAGACGACCTAACGATAGTCACCCGCCGCACGCTATCGGAAACACTACCGCTCACAGGTTCGTTAAAAGCCGTATCCCAGGCCGAGGTGAAATCAAAAGTAACCGGCACAGCCATAAGAGTAGAAGTCCGCGAAGGCGACCCAGTAAAAACAAACCAGGAACTAGCAAGAATCGACGCCCGCGACTACGCGGCCCGCGCCGGCCAGGCCCGCGGCCAGGTAGCCGCAATGGCCGGACAACTAGACATCGCAAAACAGACACTAGACAACAACAAAGTCCTGGTCCAAAAAGGCTTCATCTCGAAGAACGCCTTCGACACAGCGCAAAGCCAGTACGAAATCGCCCGCGCAAACCTCGACGCGGCACGCGCCGCACTCGCGTCATCGAATCTATCGGTAGACGACACGTCGATCCGCTCCCCGATCGACGGCCAGATCGCCGCGCGCTCCGTCGAGCCCGGCGAAAAAGTCGCGGTCGATACAAAGCTCTTCGACGTCGTCGATCTGCGCACACTCGAACTCGAAGCGCCGGTGCCGGTCGGCGAGATCGGCCGCGTGCATATTGGCCAGCCGGTGCATATCGTGTTCGACGGCGTGACCGACCCGGTCGACGGCGCGATCACGCGGATCAACCCGGCCGCGCAGGCCGGCTCGCGCTCGATCATGGTCTACGTGCGCCTCGCGAACCCGACGCTGACGCTGCGCGTAGGCATGTTCGGTACCGGCACGATCGCGGTCGGCGGCCGCGACAACGTGCTCGCCGTGCCGTCCACCGCCGTGCGCACCGACGGCCAGCGTCACAGCGTCTACGCAATCGCGAACGGCAAACTCGTCGAACAGACGGTACAAACCGGCGCAACCGGCCAAAGCAAAAACAACAACAACGACACCGACACCTGGACCGAAATCACCAGCGGCCCGCTCACCGAAAACCAGCAGATCGTGAAAAACAACCTGGGCTCGCTGCGCATCGGCAGCACAGTCCGCATGGTGCAGTCCGCGCCATCCGCGCAGCCGGCCGACGCCGCGCGCTGACCGGAGTCCGCAGCCATGTGGTTCACGCGCATCAGCATCCGCAACCCGGTGCTCGCCACGATGATGATGGCGGCGTTTCTCGTCATCGGGCTGTTCTCGTATCAACGGCTCAAGGTCGACCAGTTTCCGGACATCACATTTCCGGTCGTCGTCGTGCAGACGGCCTATCCCGGTGCGTCGCCGGAATCGGTCGAGTCCGACGTCACGCGCAAGATCGAGGAAGCGGTCAACACGATCAGCGGCATCGAGCAGATCACGTCGCGCTCGTACGATGCGCAGTCGGTGGTGATCGTCGAGTTCGATCTGTCGGTCGATGCCGCGCAGGCGGCGCAGGACGTGCGCGACAAGATCGCGCTGATCCGCCCGGACCTGCGCGACGGCGTGAAGGATCCGCGCGTGCTGCGCTACGACCCGTCCGATCTGCCGATCGTCACGGTCGCGATTTCGAGCGTGCCCGCAGCAGGCGGCACGCCATTGTCGACGCGCGATCTGACCACCGTCGCCGATCAGGTCGTGCGCAAGCGGCTCGAAACGGTACGCGGCGTCGGCTCGGTGTCGCTGGTCGGCGGCGTGAAGCGGCAGGTGCGCATCGACGTGCGGCCCGAACGTCTGCAGGCGCTGCAGGTCGGCGTCGATCAGGTGATCCGCGCGGTGCAGAACGAGAATCAGGAGATTCCGGCCGGGCCACTCACGTCGCATGCGATCGAGCAGAGCGTGCAGGTGAAGGGCCGCTTCGCGACGCCCGACGAGTTCAAGCGCATCATCGTCGCGCGACGCGGTGCGCAGTCGGCGATTCCGACCGCGACGTCCGCGACGCAGCCGGTCACGCTCGACCAGGTCGCCGACGTCGTCGACGGTCAGGAGGAGCCCGACAGCATGGCGCTGCTCGACGGCCGCCGCGCGCTGTTCCTGTCGATCATCAAGGCGCAGGGCGAGAACACCGTCGAGGTCGCGCAGGGCATCCGCGACGAGGTCGCGCGGCTCGCCCCGCTGCTGCCGCCGGGCGTGAAGCTCGACATCACCGACGATTCATCGCTCGACATCGCGAACAGCGTCAACGAAGTGAAGCGCACGCTGTTCGAGGGCGCGCTGCTGACCGTGCTGATCGTGTTCCTGTTTCTCGGCTCATGGCGCAGCACGGTGATCACCGGCCTCACACTGCCGATCGCGTTGATCGGCACGTTCGCGTTCATGTACATGGCCGGCTTCACGATCAACGTGATCACGCTGATGGCGCTGTCGCTGTGCGTCGGCCTGCTGATCGACGATGCGATCGTCGTGCGCGAGAACATCGTGCGACATGTGCAGCTCGGCGCCGATCACCGCACCGCCGCGCTCGACGGCACGAAGGAAATCGCGCTCGCCGTGCTCGCGACCACGTTCTCGATCGTCGCTGTGTTCCTGCCGGTCGGTTTCATGGGCGGGATCATCGGGCGGTTTTTTCATCAGTTCGGCGTGACGGTTGCAGCGGCCGTGCTGATCTCGATGTTCGTGTCGTTCACGCTCGATCCGATGCTGTCGTCGATCTGGCCGGACCCCGATCTGCACGACGCGGAAACTGGTCGCAAGGGTTATCGCTACGGCCGCGCGATCGCACGGTTTCTCGGCTTCTTCGATACGCAGGTGGACCGGCTCGCGGAGTTCTATCGCCGGTTGCTCGGCTGGGCGCTGCGGCATCGCAAGACGACGCTCGTCGTCGCGGCCGCGACGTTTTTCGGCAGCCTGTTCCTCGTGCCGTTCGTCGGTACCGAGTTCGTGCCGAACGCGGACTTCTCCGAAACGCAGGTCGGCATCTCGACGCCCGTGGGAACATCGCTAGACGCAACGTCCACGCGCGTCGCGCAGGTGCAGAAAATTCTGTCGACCTACCCCGAGGTCCGCTACACGTACGCGACCGTCAACTCCGGCGACACGCAGGGCAAGAACACCGCGATGATCACCGTGCGGCTGAAGGACCGCCGCGACCGCACGCGCGGCGTGCAGCAGTTGAACGAGTTGTTTCGCACGCGGCTCGTGTCGGTTGCGGGCATCCAGGTCACGCAGATCGGCATGCCCGACGGCGCGGGCGGCTCGAAGGCGATCCAGCTGAGCCTGCAGGGCGACAACCTCGACGAACTGCGTCGTCTGTCCGATGCAGCGCAAGCGCGGCTCGCGAAGATCCCCGGCCTCGTCGATCTCGATGCAAGCCTGAAAGCGGACAAGCCGATCGTCGCGATCAACATGAAGCGCGAACTCGCGTCGGACCTCGGCGTCGGCGTCGCGGACGTCGGCACCGCGCTGCGCCCGCTGCTGTCCGGCGACGCGATCAGCACATGGCGCGCACCCGATGACCAGGACTACGACGTGAGCGTACGGCTGCCGCCGTCGCAGCGCCAGGACGTCGACGACCTCGCGCGACTGATGATCGCGACCAACCGTACCGATGCGAACGGCGCGCCGGTGCTCGTGCCGCTGCGGCAGATCGCGGACATCGAGAAGACGACCGGCCCGAACGTGATCAACCGGCGCGATCTGCAGCGCGAGGTGGAGCTGTCGGCGAACGTCAACGGCCGAGCGCCAGGCGACGTCGCCGCCGACGTCGCGAAGACGCTCGACGCGATGCATCTGCCGGCTGGCTACCGTTACCGCTTTGAGGGCTCGACGAAGAGCATGAACGAGTCGTTCATCTACGCGGTGCAGGCGCTCGCGCTCGCGATCATCTTTATCTACATGATCCTCGCGTCGCAGTTCGCGAGCTTCGCGCAGCCGCTCGCGATCATGGCGTCGTTGCCGCTGACGCTGATCGGCGTGCTGCTCGCGCTGCTGCTGTTCGGCAGCACGCTGAACATGTTCTCGATCATCGGCTTCGTGATGCTGATGGGGCTCGTCACGAAGAACGCGATCCTGCTGGTCGATTTCGCGAACCAGGCGCGGCGCGGCACGTTGCTCGATGCGTCGGGCAAGGGTCGCATGATGCCGCGCGACGAAGCGCTGCTCGAAGCCGCGCGCGTGCGGCTACGCCCGATCCTGATGACGACACTTGCGATGATCTTCGGGATGCTGCCGCTTGCGTCGGGGATCGGTGAAGGTGGAGAGCAGCGCGGGCCGCTGGGGCAGACTGTTATCGGTGGGGTGATTACTTCTTCGTTGCTGACG